>DCGM01000105.1:0-14383 GCA_002315255.1 Lachnospiraceae bacterium UBA1778 | reverse complement strand
GAACATGAACATGAACATGAACATCATCATCACCATCATGACGGCGAATGTGACGACCCGAACTGCAGCTGCCATCATCATCACCATCATCACGGCCATGATGCGGATGATATCTTTGAGAGCTGGGGAAAGGAATCGCCGAAGAAGTTTGACCGAGATACGTTAGATACGATTTTGGAGAAGCTTTCGGAATCGTCTGAATACGGCATTATCCTTCGTGCGAAGGGAATGGTTCCGCTGACGGATGGTACTTGGGGATACTTCGATTTAGTTCCGGGCGAATATGAGATCCGTGAAGGCGCGCCGGATTATACCGGCCGGTTCTGTGTCATTGGCTCGAACCTGAAGGAAGAAAAGCTTTCTGAACTCTTCGGGTTCTGATGAAATAAGAGTCTTGCTGAACTCTTCGGGTTCTGACGAGGATATGCTCACAGAACGCATTAGTTTCTGACGGAAAAAGGGGACAAAATGAAAAAAGATCCGACCGTGCCGGTATATGTGATTTCCGGTTTTTTAGATGGCGGTAAAACAAATTTTTTAAAGTATACGATGGCGGAAGACTATTTTAATGATGGGACGAAGTCATTGCTCGTGCTTTGTGAAGAGGGCGAAGAGGAATACGACGACGCGTTTTTAAAGAAGACGCGGGCGCAGATGGTGAAGGTCGGGAATCCGGATGAAATCACGCCGGAATATTTCGAAAACCTACAGAAAACCTACAAGCCGGAGCGCGTTCTTATCGAGTATAACGGTATGTGGGACATCAAAAAGATGGTCGAGATGCCGCTTCCGAAATATTGGCTGATGTATCAGATCATTACAGTCCTGGACGGTTCGTCGTTTGCGCTCTATCTGAATAACATTAAGATGTCAGCAATGCTCCTCCTCACGAACACGGATATGGTCATCTTTAACCGTTGCGACCAAACGACTGATCTCGTCCTGTACCAGCGGACCGTCCGTTCTGTCAATGCGCGCTGCGATCTCGTGTTTGAAGACACGAACGGAAAAGAGATGGAGTGTCCCGAGCCGGACCTTCCATACGATGTGAAGCAGAAAAAGATTGGCATTTCGGACGAGAATTATGCGACTTTTTTCCTCGATCTTCAGGAGCATCCGGATCGCTATGTCGATAAAGAGATTACCTCTACTTTTAATCTTCTCCGTGAGCGGAGATTCCCGAAGAATATGTTTGTCGGCGGACGGAAGGCCATGACCTGCTGTGCTGCGGATATCCGTTTCCTTCCGTATATCTTTATTTATGATCAGGCGGAGAAAGTCCAGAAGGGCGGTTGGGCGAAGGTTTCTGCCGTCATGAAATGGGAATTCCACGAAGGATATCAGGAGGAAGGCCCTGTCTTCCATGTCACAAAGTTTACCCCGTGCGAAAAGCCGGCAGATGAGCTCGTTTACTTTTGATTTATGAACTTACAGGAAATCATTGACTATTTTAATCTTCATGCGCATACGTGGGACGAAGAAATGATTCGGTCAGATGCGGTTATCGGACGAATCCTTTTCGGCGCGGAAGTAACCGCGGGAAAGGATATTCTCGATATCGCATGCGGAACCGGCGTTCTTTTTCCGGATTATGAAGAACGTTGTGTAAAATCAATCACCGGAATCGATATTTCTTCTGAAATGATCGCTATCGCCGGGAAAAAGTTTCCGGATGTAATGCTGCTTTCTGGCGACGCTTCCATATTTGATTTTCCAAAGACATATGACTGCATTATGATCTATAATGCGTTCCCTCATTTCGACGATCCGGAAAAACTGATCGCGCATCTTTCAGGGTTTTTAAAGGAGGGCGGAACATTGACCGTCGCACACGGGATGAGCCGCAATCGGATCAACCGGCATCACGACGAAGTCGCAGTTCATGTATCGAATGAACTGATGGGCGCGGACGAGCTCTCTATGATGATGGTGAAATATGGAACCGTGACCGTGAAGATTTCAGACGATACTATGTATCAGGTAACGATCAGAAAATAAAACGGACAGTGAATCAGATAAAAACCTGGCTCCCGGATGACTCCGGGAGCCGTTTTTCGTAAAGTCTATTTTTTTCCTAAAATAATCAAAAATTTAACAATTTGCTCTTTTCAAAAGAGAACGTGTGTGATAATATTAACAAAGTTAATCCATAAAATGGGTTTTTCCGGGGAATTGCATACTACAGGTGGTTTTCCGGTACCGAAATACAGGAGGAAAAGCGTTCATGAAAAAGAAAATCAGTAAGATTCCTTTTAACGGAACCAAGGAGCAGGAAGCGGCTCTTCAGGCAGCGATTGCAGAGAACAAGCATGACAAAAGCAACCTGATGGTCGTGATGCAGAAGGCTCAGGATATCTACGGATATCTGCCTTTTGAAGTGCAGGAAATGATCGCAGAAGGTATGGATGTGCCGCTTGAAAAGGTTTACGGCGTTGCGACCTTCTATGCGCAGTTCTCACTTTCTCCGAAGGGCCGTTACAATATCTCGGTCTGCCTGGGAACCGCTTGCTATGTCAAGGGCTCCGGTCTGCTCTTTGATAAGCTTCAGGAGAAGCTTGGCATCGGCGCAGATGAGTGCACCCCGGACGGCAAGTTCTCATTGACCTCAGCACGCTGCGTTGGCGCATGCGGTCTGGCACCGGTCTTAATGGTCAATGAAGATGTTTACGGCAAAGTCACTGTCGATGAGATTGACGGTATCCTTGCGAAGTATAACGACTGACAATTATCATTCAAATCACTATAAGGAGGGCATTTCAATGAATACATTGGCAGAACTGCTTGCGATTAAAGAGCAGATGCAGAGCCAGGTTGTTCTCCGCCAAGGAAAAACTGATAGCGGCTGTAAGCTCCACCATCAGGTTCTCTGCTGCGGCGGTACCGGATGTACTTCATCCGGCTCAGTAAAACTGATCCAGGAATTCAACGATGAGATTAAGAAAAACCACATTGAAGACGAAGTCAACGTCATCCGTACGGGCTGCTTCGGTCTCTGTGCGTTAGGTCCGGTCGTCATCGTTTACCCGGAAGGCACGTTCTATAGCTGTGTCACCCCGGAAGATGTTCCGGAAATCGTTTCCGAACATCTCGTAAAAGGTAATGTCGTTACGCGTCTCGCTTATACCGGCATCGAAACGACGGATCCGAACGTTCAGGCGCAGATAAAGGTTGCTTTAAACGAAACTCCGTTCTATAAGGCACAGCATCGTCTCGTTCTTCGGAACTGCGGCGTGATCGATCCTGAAAATATCAATGAATACATTGCAATGGACGGCTATCAGGCTCTGAATAAGGCTCTGACGTCCATGACTCCGGACGAGGTTATCCAGGTCGTGAAGGACTCCGGTCTTCGCGGACGTGGAGGCGGAGGATTCCCGACGGGTGTGAAGTGGTCTCTTTGCGCTCCGAATAAGGCTCCGCAGAAGTATGTCGTCTGTAATGCTGATGAAGGCGATCCGGGTGCATTCATGGATCGTTCCGTTCTCGAAGGCGACCCGCATTGCATCATCGAAGCGATGGCAATCGCCGGTTATGCTGTCGGCGCTACGAAGGGCTATATTTATGTCCGTGCTGAATATCCGATCGCTGTCCATCGTCTGATGGTCGCTATCGACCAGGCACGTGAAGCCGGCCTCCTCGGAAAGAACATTTTCGGTTCCGGTTTTGATTTCGACTTAACGCTCCGTCTCGGTGCAGGCGCATTCGTCTGCGGCGAAGAAACCGCGTTAATGACCTCTATCGAAGGCAACCGTGGTGAGCCGAGACCGCGTCCGCCGTTCCCGGCAGTCAAGGGTCTCTATGGTTCTCCGACCGTTGAGAATAACGTTGAAACGTTCGCAAATATCGCTCAGATCATCTTAAACGGCGCTGACTGGTTTAAGTCAATGGGCACGGAGAAATCCAAGGGTACGAAGATCTTCGCACTCGGCGGAAAGATCCACAATACCGGCCTCGTTGAAGTTCCGATGGGCACGACGCTTCGTGAGATCATCGAAAACATCGGCGGCGGTGTTCCGAACGGAAAGAAGTTTAAGGCAGCTCAGACCGGCGGTCCGTCCGGCGGATGTATCCCGGCTTCCTTAATCGACACTCCGGTTGACTATGATAACCTGACAGCTATGGGCTGCATGATGGGCTCTGGCGGACTCATTGTCATGGACGAAGACAACTGCATGGTCAATATGGCGAAGTTCTTCTTAGAATTCACCGTTGACGAATCCTGCGGAAAATGTACTCCGTGCCGTGTCGGTATCCGCAGAATGCTTGAAATCCTTGAAAAGATTTCGGATGGCAAGGGTACTCTTGAGGACCTCGACAAACTTGAGCAGCTCGCTCAGTACGTCAAGCAGAATTCTCTTTGCGGCTTAGGCCAGACGGCTCCGAACCCGGTACTTGCAACGCTTAAATTCTTCCGCGAAGAGTATATTGCGCATGTTGTCGATAAGAAGTGTCCGGCAGGCGTCTGTAAGGGCCTTCTGAACTTCACGATTGATAAAGAAACCTGTATCGGCTGCGGTCTCTGCATGAAGAACTGCCCGGCTGACGCTATCACCCGTACCGATTATATCGCTCCGGGCCACAAGCTTGCTTCCTGCGAAATCGATCCGCAGAAGTGCGTGAAGTGCGGCACTTGTATGGATCACTGCAAGATCAAGTCAATCAGCAAAAAGTGAGAAAGGAGCGAATGAACATTATGGATATGATCAATTTAAAAATTAATGGAATCAATGTTTCCGCTCCCAAGGGATCTACGATCCTGGAAGCAGCCCGTTATGCGGGGATTGAAATCCCGACCCTTTGCTTCATGAAGGACAAGAACGAGATCGGCGCTTGCCGTATCTGTGTTGTCGAAGCAAACGAAGGCCGCGGATTCCGCATTGTTACTTCCTGCGTCTATCCGGCATCGGAAGGCATGGAGGTTTTAACGAACTCTGCGAAGATTCAGAAAGCGCGTAAGACGACGCTTGAACTGATGCTTTCGACCCATAAGAAGGAGTGCTTAAGCTGCGCACGTTCTACGAACTGCGAACTTCAGAAGCTCTGCAAAGAGTATGGCGCTGATGAGAACGCATTCAACGGCTTCCGTCCGGAATACGAAATTGACGATTCTGCAGCACATCTCGTACGCGATAACAATAAGTGCATCCTTTGCCGCCGCTGTATCGCAGCCTGCAAGGAACAGTATGTCGGCGTTATCGGCGCAAACAACCGTGGTATCGATACCGCAGTCGGCACGCCGTTCGAACTTCCGTTAAACAATGTTCCGTGTATCTCCTGCGGACAGTGCACCGTTGTCTGCCCGACCGGCGCATTGATGGAAAAAGATGACACCGATAAGGTTTGGGCCGCGATCAATGACCCGACGAAGACCGTTATCGTTCAGACCGCTCCGGCGATCCGTGCGACGCTTGGCGAATGGTTCGGCTATCAGCCGGGCACCAATGTCGAAGGACAGATGGTTGCAGCGCTTCGCCGCTTAGGCTTCGATAAGGTTTTCGATACCGACTTCGCAGCAGACTTAACGATCGTTGAAGAAGCGAACGAATTAGTCGAGCGTATTAAGAACAAGGGCGTCCTTCCGATGATCACCTCCTGCTCACCGGGTTGGGTCAAGTTCTGCGAATACTATTATGCAGACCTTCTTCCGCATCTGTCGACCTGCAAGTCTCCTCACGAGATGGAAGGCGCAGTCATTAAGACGTACTGGGCACAGAAGAACGGCATCGATCCGAAGGATATCGTCGTCGTTTCTGTTATGCCGTGTACCGCGAAGAAGTTCGAAATCGGCCGTGAAGACGAGTCTGCTTCCGGCTATCCGGATGTTGATATCGCTATTACCACCCGTGAACTTGGCCGCATGATCGACCGTGCAGGCATCAAGTTCACCTCTCTTCCGAACGAAGAATTCGACAGCCCGTTATCAGAAGATACCGGCGCAGCTGTTATCTTCGGTGCTACCGGCGGCGTTATGGAAGCAGCGCTTCGTACCGCCAATGACTGGGTAAGCGGCGAGAATAACACGAACATCGACTTCGAGGCAGTTCGTGGCACGATGGGCTTAAAGCAGGCTACCGTCAATATTAAGAACCTCGGTGAAGTGAAGGTTTGTGTCGCTTCCGGTGCAGGCGCAGCGAAGGTCGTTATGGATCAGCTGGCGAATGGAAATCCGAGCGGATGGTCCTTCATTGAAATCATGGGATGCCCGGGCGGCTGCGTCAATGGCGGCGGTCAGCCGTATCAGCCGCAGTACGTTCGTGACACGGTTGACTTAAAGGCAGTCCGTGCGAAGGCTCTGTATGATCAAGATCGCGGCATGACGCTTCGTAAATCTCATGAGTCTGAGGCTGTTAAGGTTCTCTATAGCGAGTACTATACCGAAGGCTTCGGTAAGGGTAAGGCGCATCATGACCTTCATACCTCTTACACAAAGAGAGAGAAGTATACGAAATAATTTTTTCTGAATTCTGTTCAGATTAAGTAATATGAGCACATTGGTTTCCGTTTTTACGGTTTCCAATGTGCTCATTTATTTTTTTGAATCGAATGATAACCGTTCTTTCTGAAATCGAATGATAATCGTTTTATCCGAAAAGAAATAAAACTATTCCGATCTGACTTATAGCGTCATTTATTCTGAACTTGATTCTGGAATTCTTTCGGCGTCAGACCGGCATATTTTTTAAAGATATTTGAAAAATAAGACTGCGAGGAATAGCCTAAATAATGACTGATCATCAGTGCGTTTTTATCGGAAAAAGCGAGTAAATGCTTCGCTTCTGAGATCTTAATGATATGAATATAATCATTTAAATTGATTCCGGTCGTTTTCTTAAAGAGTGTCGAAAGATAGCTTCGGCTCATATAGAGCGCCTCTGCTATGTCCTCTGAACGGATCGGAGAAGAGATATTTTTCTGAACATATAAATAGACTTTTCTTTTAAGATCTGAATCAATCCGTTCCAAACGGATTTTTTCAACCTTTTCTGCGAAAGTGCGAGCCATATGAAACTGAAGCTCGGTGATTTCCCGCGGGCTATAGATTTCTTCACACTTTTTAATATAACTGTCGCTCAGACTGATCGAATCCTCCACATCCATTCCGCCACGGACCGAAGCCCTGGAGAAGAGCGTGGCAGCGACAATGAATGTATTCTTTAAGTGACGAAGATAATCCTTTGAAAGGACGGAGGTCCTTAAAGAGGGGGCGGTTTCGCACCATGTTAATAAGCCTGCGACATCGCCGTGACGGATATAATCACATATTAACTGTTCGACCTGAAATGCTTTCAAACGATCGGAATGTTCGACCGTATCAGTCGGGAAAATCCTGGATTCTACATATTCATTGTTAAAATCATCCATAATTTTTTCCTGAGCAGACTGAAGGATCTTTATATCCTCGAGTTCAATCTTCTCGTGATTGATCACATAATGAATCGTCGACAGAATCTGAAGAAGACTGTCTAAAGGCATATGAATGATTGACCGGATTCCCTGCTGAAATGTTTCAAAATCATCATCCGGAATGCATAAGGAACAGGCGAGAGAATGGATTTCCGATTCTGTAAAATCATTCTGGCGCGACGGCCCGATAACCAGTAATTGCTCGTTCGGAAGACGAAGATAACAGTAATAATCAAATTCCTTCGTCAGTAAATACCCGATCGGCTGGCCGCTTTTGAAAACCTGCTCCTGATACAGTAAAAACGGATCATATTTTAGCGGGACAATGCTCTGAAAAGTAATCAAATCAGTTCCGCTATAAAGGCGAATAGGAACTCCCGACATATCACAGATTTTCCGTGTGATATAAGTGATATCGAAATCCATATAGAGTGCTTCTTTCTGAAAGAGATAAAACAATAATATCATTTATCAAACAATATTACAAGAATTTGAAGGAAGATATCAGTAATATGGTATTAGGAAAACAATGTGATCTCTGGCGCATTTCGAAGCGAAAACTTTTTATGAGAGAATGTGTTCCAGAACACAGGAACGGAGAAAGTATGGCGAAGACAAAAAGATTATTAGACTCCCCGATTTTTAACAGCGTCGTGAAGGGAGAAAACGTAACGAAATCTGAAAAGTGGTTCGGCTATCTGGTGGGCCCTGCAGGAGCGCTCTTACTGAATGCGGTTATCGCGTCCTATCTGAATGTTTATTATACGGATGTTTTAAATCTGACGAGTGTCTGGGGCGGCGTCTTTTTAATGATATTCCCGATCGTTTCGAAAATCATTGATGCGATCACAAATGTGATTATGGGATATATCATTGACCGGACGAAATCGAAGCAGGGTAAAGCGCGGCCGTGGATTCTGTTTTCAGCCGTACTGGTTCTGGTTTCCGGAATCCTTTTATTCGTAGTTCCGACCGGAAACGAGACCGTTACTGTAATCTGGGTAATGTTCTCTTATAACCTTTACTATTCGATTGCCTTCACGATCTATAACATGAGCCACAACCTGATGGTTCCGCTTTCTACGAGAAATACGGAAAGACGAGGTATTCTTTCTGTGTTCAATAATATTTCGACAATCATGGTGACCGGAATTGTGGTGGCGCTTTTATTCCCGATGGTGATCATGCCGAATATCGGTGTCGATAAATCTGCGTGGATCCAGATGATGAGCATCCTTTCCATCGCTGCTTTTCCGCTGATTATTCTCGAATATTATTTCACGAAGGAACGGGTAACCGAGGAAAATATCGGAATCCAGAAGGAAGAAAAGGTCAGCTTTTTAAAACAGCTTAAAGTCATATTTACAGACAAATACTGTCTGATTATCTTCGGTTACTTTTTAATCTATCAGGTCGGCTCGCTTCTGAAAAATACCGCGCTGATCTATTATTGCAATTATGTTTTAGGCACCTATAACGACGGTATAACGCAGACGCTGGTTTCTGTACTCGGCGGTATCCCGATGGGACTTGGAATTTTCTTAGTCTGGCCGATCGCGAAGAAGATCGGTAAGAAAAATGTGACGGTAGCCGGTTTTATCTTATATTCGATCGGCTCTCTTATCTGTTTCCTTTTCCCGACGAATATGGTGGTCGTCCTGATCGGACAGTTTATCAAAAATGTCGGCGGACTTCCGTGCGCATATGTTTTTATGGCGCTCTTCGCCGATGTTCTCGACCACCTCGAATGGAAATCAGGCTTCCGATGCGACGGTACCGCGATGTCGATCTATACGATTATTCTTACCGTGTCAATGGGCTTGTCAACCGGCATTTTTAACTTTGCGATTTCAAAGAGCGGGTATGTGGCGCCTGTTTTTGACAGCATTACTGGCGAAACGATCGCGGTAACGCAGAATGACGCGACGAAGAGCGTTTTTACCTTCTTCTTTGTCGGACTTGAGTTTATCACCGGTATCGTAATGGCATTGCTTCTGTCGCGGTTGAACGTAGAGAAGGTGATCGATAAGGAGCAGGCGGAAATCAAAGCGAGAAAGGAAGCGGAGATATTCGAGGGAAAGGAAGCGGGGATTATCGAGAAAAAGGAAGCGGAGATTATCGAGAAAAAGGAAGCGGAGGAAGCGAATGAGAGCGATACGGTTACGAACGAATTATCTGAATAATCCTGTCGGAATCGATATTAGACGACCGGCCTTTTCGTGGAACTGCATGGAAGGGGTCACGCAAAGCGCCTATCGGATCATCTGTACGGATTTTGACGGGAAAACTGTATGGGACAGCGGAAAAGTAAGCTCTTCTTCGATGACGCATATCCTTTATGCGGGCGAAAAACTAAAAAGCCGCGATCGGATTTCCTGGAAGGTGATTCTTTGGGACGAGAACGGTAACGAAGGCGCTCCGAGCGAACAAGCGTTTTTCGAGATGGGGCTTTTAGAAAAAGAAGACTGGAAAGCAAAATGGATTTCAGGGGATTATAAAGTCCATAAAAGAAACCGCTATCCGGCAGACTGTTTTTTAAAAGCATTTGAAATAAAGGATGTTTCGACAGTCCGAAAGGCGCGCGCTTATATGACAGCCTGCGGTGTATATGAAGGAACATTAAACGGTCATCGTATCTGTGATTTTTTCTTAGCGCCCGGCATTACCGATTATCGGAAGCGGATCCAGTATCAGACTGCCGATATTAAAGAACTCCTTCAAAACGGCACGAATCAACTCTCGTTTTTATTGGCGGACGGCTGGTATCGCGGCTCTGTCGGTTCATGGGCGATAAAGAACTTTTATGGCTCACAGACTAAATTATATGTTCAGATCGAGATTGATTATGAAGATGGCCATCGGGAGACGATTCTTTCTGACGATTCGTTTATGTGGCACAATGAGACGCCGATCCGCTTCGCCGACAATAAAGACGGCGAGATTTATGATGCCCGTTTTAATGACAAAAATCCGAGACTTTCTCCTGCAAAAATCACGGAATGCGCTGTGATTCCGTCTGCGTCGAACAATGTTTCACTGATCGAGAAACAGCATATCATTAACCCGAAACTGATTATCACGCCCAGCGGAAAGAAAGTTTTAGATTTCGGACAGAATATCGCCGGAATCATTGAATTTCATATTAAAGATGCACGGGAAGGAGAAAAACTGATCCTCCGGTTCGGCGAAAAACTGGATTCCGAGGGAGAGTTTACCCAGCATAATATCCAATGCGTCCGGAAAGATCTGGTCACGCCGCTCCAGAAGGTCGAATATACCTGTAAAGCCGGCGCCAATGATTATAAAACCCGCTTCGCTATTTTCGGGTATCAGTTAGTAGAGGTTACAGGCGATTTGGCGGATTCCCTGGGTGAATATGAAGGCGAAGGCGAAGATAGGACTGAAGGGAAAGTTAGAACTGAAGGGAAAGATAGAACTAAAGGCGACGGTTTCCGGCTTCATCCGTCTGATTTTGAAGCAGTAGCGGTCTCTTCCGATTTAGAGGAAACGATCCGCTTTGACAGCTCGAATCTTTTATTAAACCGATTTGTTGAGAATACGCTCTGGTCCTTACGGAATAATCATGCGGATCTTCCGACCGACTGTCCGACACGTGAGCGTCACGGCTGGACCGGAGACGCGCAGCTTTTCTGTAAAACCGCTACGATGCTCACAAATTATGCGCCGATCGCCATGAAGTTTCTGAATGATCTTCGTGATTGGCAGAAACCGGACGGAAGGCTTCCGCAGATTGCACCGGAGGGCGGGACAGATTTTTATATGCGTCCGATGAACGGCTCCACCGGTTGGGCCGATGCCGGTGTAATTATCCCTTATACGCTTTGGAAGCAGTACGGGGATTTCGGAATTCTGGAAGAGTATTACGATATGATGCAGAAATATGCGCATTATATGATCGGAAGAGCAGGGCATTGGGCGCCGATGATTTCAGAAAAAGCGGAAATCGATAAATCTTTAAAGAAATATCTTTATAATGTGGGACAGCATTACGGTGAGTGGGCCGAGCCGAAAGACGTGCATGCGATGGTATGGAAGGATTTCATGACCTCTAATGTAGAAACGTCTACAGCGTATCTTTCGTATGTGATGTCTCTTATGGCAGAAGTTACCGAGGAGATGCTGGAAAGGCGCGAAAATCCCCTTTTTAAAGCGAATTTAAGCCTATTCCAGGAATATCGGGATGGCGCGAAAAATGCGTATCAGGCGCTCGTGAAAACGAAGGGGCATACACTCGATACGAACCGGCAGGCGAAGCTTGTACGCCCGCTCTACTTTAAACTTCTGGATGAAGAAGCGACTGCTTATGCGAAGGAGCGGCTCCTGAAGGCATTGGATGATTATCATTGGCGTGTCGGGACAGGTTTCTTATCGACACCGTTTATCCTTTATGTTTTAGAGGAAATCGACCTTGAGCTTGCGTATCGGCTTCTGGAAAACGAAGAGAAGCCGGGCTGGCTCTTTATGGTGAAGGCCGGCGCGACCTCGATCTGGGAGGATTGGGACGGGCCTACCTGCGATAATGGAAAAGGCGGCGGAATCGCATCGTTAAACCATTACTCGAAGGGCGCAATGTGCGAATGGCTCTTCCAGGAGATGTGCGGAATTCATATTGAAGGAGAGAACCAGTTTCGGATCGAGCCGAAACCTGGCGGAAACTTTACATTTGCCTCTACAGAATATGATTCGGTATACGGAACGGTAAGCTGCGGCTTCAGGAAACTTTCGGACGGACAATATGAAATCGAGGTATCGCTTCCTGCGAACACGACCGCGAAGCTATGCCTGAAGGGAAAAGAAGCAGAGATCATTGGCGCCGGAAAGACGATGCGCGTTCTGTAAATAGACTCATTCAGGAAACCTTTATGAAAGGAAAAAGGATGGACATCAGGTGAAGATGATGTCACCTGTGTAAAAGCACAGTATGAATTCTTTAAAAAATGATATTGAGAACGGAAGCATGAAAGCTTCCGTTCTTTTTTTCCATTTAATCCGAGAGTGGCTCTGCGTCCCTTTTTTACTCGGGTTCATTGTAATATAAGGATTTATATGATATGATAATAAAGCCTTATCAGGTGAATGAATGTTTAGAGGTATCAGATGGGAACTTTAGGAAACGACGGCGGAATCATTGTTTTAATCGTATTATTAGTTTTAGGGCTTTTAACGGCGATTACATTGATCAGTAAAAAAATGGCCAGAACGAAAGCGGAAACGAAGGTGCGCGCGAGCTACGGCAGACCGTCGAAGCGAACCTATACCTCCGAAGAGCTTGAGAAGATTAAAGGATATTATCTGAAGACCCATAAAGAGGGCGAGTATTCAGTCGATGATATCACCTGGAATGATCTTTCGATGGATGATATTTTCATCAATATGAACCATACTTTTTCATCTCCCGGCGAAGAAACGCTCTATAAGCTTCTCCGTGAGCCGGCGATGGAAACGTCGAAGTTAGTAGAGCGTGAGAACCTTATCCGGTTCTTTGATACCCATTCGAACACCCGCCAGTCGATGCAGGCTGATTTTCTGGAAATGGGCCGTACGAAGAAGTATTCGCTCGTTCAGTACCTTGAGAACTTTAAGAATATTAAGCGTATCCCGAACTGGATTCATCTCGTATATCCCGCGATTTTAACAGGCGGTATCGTGCTGGCATTCTTCGAACCGATCTGGGGAATCATGATCATTATTTGCAGCGTGGTTGCGAATATTGTCGCTTATTATAAGAAAAAAGAGCTGGTTGAGCCTTATTATATTTCGATCGCCGCAGTTTCTTATCTCACGAAATGCGCGAAAAAGCTGACGTCTTATAAGGATGCTGAACTTGAGCCATATGTGAAGGAGCTTAAGGATTACTTAAAGCCTTTATCCGGTTTTTCGCGTGATGCCGCAGTTCTCGGGACCGGCAATGTAGTCGGCGGAAGCAGCGATTTAGGTCAGATGCTTCTCGATTATCTTCGGATGATCACTCACTTCGATTTCCTCTTCTTTAACCATCTTGTAAAGCTGGTCGGAAAGAACGAAGAGAGCATTTATCATCTCTTTGAGACGGCTGGTTTCCTCGAAGCGATGATTGCGATCAGCTCTTATCGGCAGACGATACCGTTTTACTGCAATATGGAGGCATCAGAGGAAAAGAAACTGAACCTTGTGGATGGGTATCATCCGCTGCTCGCTGAACCGGTCGCGAACTGTATCGAAACGGACAGACCGGTACTGATTACCGGTTCAAACGCCTCTGGAAAATCGACATTTATTAAGATGACGGCGCTTTCTGCTATTTTGGCACAGTCTGTGAATACGGTTCATGCGCATCATTATTCTGCGCCGTTCTTCCGGATTTATACGTCGATGGCATTGACGGATTCGATCGAAAACGGCGAAAGCTATTATATGGTCGAAATCCGGTCAATTAAGCGTATTATGGATGCGCTTGAAGGCGAAACGCCGGTGCTTTGTTTCGTCGACGAAGTCCTCCGCGGCACGAACACAGTTGAACGGATCGCCGCTTCTTCGCAGATTTTAAAGAAGCTCGCGGAAGCCGGCGCGATGTCCTTCGCTGCGACGCATGATATTGAGCTTACACAGATTTTAGAGAAGTATTATCAGAATTATCATTTCACGGAAAATATTATTGACGATGAGATTTCATTCTCCTATATCATCCAGAAGGGCCGCGCGACATCCCGAAACGCGATTAAGCTTCTCGAAGTGATGGGCTATGAGGCCGAAGTCGTCAATGATGCACAGGCCGCCGCGGAAGACTTTGTCCGGGAGGGCGTATGGAAGAACGTCTGAATGTGACGCTTTACACGGACGGCGCGTGCTCGGGAAACCCGGGGCCGGGAGGCTATGGAGCGGTTCTTCAGTTTACCGATGCGAACGGAACGCTTCACGAGCGCGAATACAGCGAAGGATTCGTAGAGACCACGAATAACCGGATGGAGATTTTAGCCGC
>DCGM01000055.1 GCA_002315255.1 Lachnospiraceae bacterium UBA1778 | reverse complement strand
CTCCGCGGAGGCGTGAACAGTCACGCCTCCCGCGCAGCCGAACAGAAGACCGAATGTAAGGATCAGTCCGATTATCTGATATTTGATTTTCTGTTTCCACGATTTCATCTCAGATAGTCGTCCTCTCAAGCTTCATCCCGTCGGCACTTGCCTCATCAGGTTTGTTACGGTCAGGCATCCTTCCCATTGGGCTTTTGCCAAATCCGATCACCCCATAATATTCCTTATTTCTTCGCGTTTTTCCGACGGAAAGCGATCAGCAATGCTGTCACGATAACAGCTAAAACAGTAACCGCTAAGATGCCGATAGCAACCCAGTTCACACTCTTCTTCGCCGTAACAGCGCAGACCGGCGGGGTCAGGACCATAGAGCTGCTCTTCGCAGAGATCACATGCTCGCCTGCGTCAGAAAGCATGATTTCCGCTTTTCCTTCCGCATCCGTCTTAATGGAAGTCGCCTTTCCGTCAATGAAAATAACCGCGCCCTCGACCGGGTTTGAAACCGGATTCCAGTCCGCATCATATCCTTCCGCTTTCAGCGTCAGGGTGAATTTTTCGTTCGTTCCGACTTCCTTCGAAATCACATCGAAATGCCCGTACTGGTCAGACCAGCCGGTCGTGTCCGCATACGAAAAAGCGTACACATGGTCGCCGTTCTTAACTTCTGACTCCAGGTTCATCGGGATTGAATCGTTTACATAATAGCCGTAAGCGGCATATGCTTCCATTCCCCAAAGCCGGACGAGGTAAAGGCCATAATCGCCTTCAGCCGTTTCGAAGCCGGCCTTCGCGCCGCCTTCAAATGCAGCTTCATGTGCGCAGTAAAGCGCGTCGTAAACCGTCAAAAGACCATTGCCGTCTGCATCTGTCACTTCAATGCTCTTCGCGGAAAGCACGAGCTCGCCTGCATTTGCGACCGATACATAGACCTGCGTCTTCTCCGCTCCTCCGACCGCTCGTGGCGCGCCCTTCGCGATATCGCGATCGCCTTCTTCGCCGTCCGCGTATTCAATTCCGTCTTCATTCTCTCCGGTATAATCGAACGGTGTATCTCCGTCCGCGTAATACATTCCTTCCTCGTCGCCTTCGGTGTAATTGGCCTGATCTTCAACGTCCGCGTACCAGACGTCCTCTTCGTCGCCCTCGGTGTAATCAGCCTGATCTTCACCGTCCGCATACCAGACGTCCTCTTCGTCGCCTTCGGTGTAGTCTGCTTCCTCAACGTCCGCGTACCAGACGTCCTCTTCGTCGCCCTCGGTGTAATCAGCCTGATCGCCGCCTTCGGTCACCGGCGCTTCTGTTTCGGACAGAGCCGCGGTTTCGTCTTCCGCGAAGGCTGTGGCGCTTACCATCATAAAGGTGGTCAGGAGTGCCAATACTACTGATAAAACTTTTTTCTTCATGATATTTCCTCCTCATCATGATTTCCCGAAAGGCCCTCAACCCTCCGAGTGTCCTCTTGGCCGTTCTCCTGCTCCATAGCACGGCGTTTCCGTTTCTTTAGAATCCTTTTTTCCGCATTGGACATTCCCTTCGGTGCGCGCGGCGCTTTTATGCCGACCGCTTCCAGCGCACGTGGCCAGGGGCCGAAAAACGCTTTTACCGCACAGACTTCCTCTTCCGTAAAGTCGCTTCGCTGCGGAAACCGGCCCTCGCCGGATGTGCGAAGCTCTTCATACTTCTGAAGAAGCATTGCTGTAACGTTTTCTTTGTTAAACTGACCCTTCAATCTGATTCCTCCGAAGGAAGTGCAAAAAGCAGCACCTCTGCTTCATTCGCAGAAAGTGCAAAAAAATAGCACCTCTGCTTCATTCGCAGAAAGTGCCACAAATCAGTCCTCAAAAGCACAGCAAACACTGCCCCCTTTAAGGACGATCCGGCTGCACTTTTCTGACCCAAAAGCTTCCAAAATATGGATACCGACGATGCGTGGCGGGACACCCGACTTAAGAGCAATGCTCCATACGGTAATGGTGGTTGCGACGGATTCTCACCGAACTTCCCCCTGATCTGAAACTTCAGAACCACGCGATCTATGTGATTGTACCGGGAAATCATTTCCCATCGGCTATTCTATCACGGTTACCCGATAAAAGCAACCGATATTAACTGAACCTGCTGTCAGCAAAAACACGCTTCTGCTGTCGGCATACGCCGCCGGAACGCCGGCTTCTTAATCGGACGGCCGCTCGCCGATAACCTTGCCCATGTTCCAAAGCTCCGTCACCTTCCGCTCCGCTTCCGCCTTTTCTTCCTCGTTTTTATATTCAATGAATGCTGTGTGCGCGCCGCAGTTGCCACACGTCACATAGACACACCAGTCATTTTCTGTTTCAATGTATGCGCACTCCTCCTGGCAGGTCGGGCACGATCTTAATTCTTCATCCATACGATTATCCTTTCCACTCCGCGCGTTCGCATTCAGCCGTGGAACGCTCTCTCATACTTCTCGCGAAATCTTTCAGCCGCGGAATGCTCTCTACTCCTTACAGAGATTAAATACGGGTCCGGTCAGTTATGGCCGGACCCGTATTTAATCTCTGTAA
>DCGM01000042.1:53950-60926 GCA_002315255.1 Lachnospiraceae bacterium UBA1778 | reverse complement strand
ATGGTCGAAGAAGACGGGAAGTTCTATACGATGATCGCATGCAGCGCGACAGGCGGGAAAGGCGGCGAAACGTCGGAAAGTGAGCCGAACACAATCAGTCCGGATCCGCTCGCCATCACGTTTGGTCCGGTCCTTTTAGAGCGTCGCCCGGAGGTTTTCGGGCGCTATCTCCTCCGCGAAAAAGCGATCGCTGAGGACGCGCTACGCGCGATGAAGACCGGAAAGAAGAGCGAAAGCACAGAGAAGAAGATTGCGGAAAAGGAAGAAGAAATCAGGATTCTAAACGGACTTATCCGGTAGTTTTTCTTTACTGTTTAATAAATGATTTACTTTCCTTCCGAGGATGAACGGGCCTCTTCCGAGAAGGAGCAGGCCGATCCAGCATTTCTTCTTAAATGATAGGAGAGCCCAAGCGGAATCTGTTTTATTTTTCCGGATATGCGTAATGATTTTCTGATAAGCCGGCCGAGTTAATCTCTCTTGATCAGCCAGCCTTTTCGCCAGATAGAGGTCAAACATGAGAACGTGATTTTCCGCATAGGAAGCGAGTCCCTGGTCGAAACCGCCGAGAGTATGGATAATTTCGTCGATAGAATCGAGAATGGTCACAGCTTTTTGAGAAAGCGCGTGAGATGCGGAGTCGGCATGCACCCTATAATGATAGCCCTGATAGTTCAGGTAGGCGATTTTCCGGCTTTTCAGGATTGCCTGAACCTCGAACAATGCGTCCTCACCGGGATAAAGGCTCGGGGAAAAACGGATATCCTCAAGGATTTCTTTCCGGTAGAGTTTTCCCCAGACTGCCGTCAGCTCGCATTGATTATCTAAAAGCCTTCGGACAGCCTCTTTTTTTGAGAAAACGATACATTGGGAAATATCAGTTTTTTTCGGAACCGTTTCGCCGATACAGTCATAGGAGGCCGCGATATCCGCGTCGGATCCTTTTATGAGATGGTACAGGACCTCATATAAATCCGGCTCCAGCCAGTCATCATCATCGACAAAAGCGAAATAATCGCCCTTCGATGCTTCTATCCCGGCGTTTCTCGCGGCACATACACCGCTGTTCTCCTGATGGATCACGAGCACGCGGCGGTCCCTTTCCGCATATTCATCGCAGATTGTGAGGCAGCTGTCCGATGATCCGTCATCGACCAGAATGACTTCGATTTCTTCATAAGTCTGCGCGAGAATGGAGTCAATGCACCGACGGAGATAACGCTCGGCATTATAGATTGGAACGATGATTGAAATCAACGGGCGGGGCATTGTACGGTCTTTCCTTTTTGGGCTATTTTTGGCGGGCAAAGAACGCCGCTTTCAGCCCCGATTTTACCAAACGCCCTATGTTTGTCAAGTTTTTTTGCCGCAGCCCCTGTAATGCTTGCGGCAGTTTTTTTTCGGAAAGAAAGTCTGTAAGTGATCCATTTCCACATAAAAAGGCGCGGACCATCTGGTCCGCGCCTTCTTTATATAATTGTCAGCATTTCTTTTATCAGAAAGACTTTCAAGAGAAATTACGGTTATTCGTAATCATCCTGTGTTACGAGTGCCCACATCAGAGCGGAGAATTTCTCCATGTGCTCCATCGGCCGCTCCGGGAAGTATTTTACGATATAATCCCAGTAGTCATTCTCTGTGTTCATCAGCATGCCGATGAGATAGGTTTCGCCATAGCCGTCATATTCTGCATACGGGCCCGGGATATCCCAGTTAGTCGCTTCGAAGTAGAGGTATTCGATGCCTGCTTTTTTAAATCCGACATGGTCGGACCAGTCGCCTGTCGAAGGAGAAGCGTAGTCCGGAGAATCATAGCCCGGCGCCGGATTCTCGTACGTCCAGGGGTTCGACTTGAAGGAGATGCCGAGCTCTTCCGCAACCTTCATTGCATTGTCAAAAGCGCCAGTCGCGGAGACGGTCTTCGTTTCGTCATCCTGCACGCCGCCGTAGAGATAGCAGTAATCGCCGCAGATCAGCGAGTCGAGGTTAATTACATAGAGGGTGGAAGCGATCTCTTCCTCGGTCATATTCTTCGCGTAATAATTGGAGCCGAAAAGGCCGTATTCTTCGCCGGTATAGAAGATAAACTTAATCGTGTATTCTGTTTCGACGCCGTACAGCTTCTTCGCGGTTTCGAGCGCCAATGCGATTCCGGAGCCGTTGTCGCCGGTGCCGTCGCCGTCATAGTGTGCTCCGATGATGATCTGCTTATCCGTTTTACCGGGGCAGGTCAGAATCAGGTTCGGGGACTCGAACGTCGCATAGACATATTCGCCGTTTTCATCTTCCTCATAGTTTCTCCAGTCAACTCTCACATAAGTTTTGCCGTCTGTCGTTTTCGACTCGACAGCTGTGGCTTGTTCATAGTATTCGCTCGTCAGGTACAGGCTGATCGGAACGTTCTGCTTCACGATATCGCTCTCGTTGTAGCCCGCCTTCATCAGCTCCCAGGTGATCCAGGTCTGGCAGAATTTGAAGTCTTCGCCGTAGAGAAGATCGCGGTCAGAGATGTTCGCATCGATATACTGGATGAGTTCGACGCATTCCTCTGCATAGGAGACCGGCTGAGCCGTTTCTTCTGCCTTAATGCCTTTAATGAGGGCTTCCAATGCGGTCGTCTTCTCATTGATCGCAGCGATCGCACTATCCGTCTTTTCGGAAAGAGCGGCCAGGCTGTTTTTCAGCTCGCTGTCATTAGCGCTGCTGCAGGAGGTGAGCAGGAGAGTGGCGGCTACGGTGAATGCCGCTACAGGAATTAAAAGAGTTTTTTTAAGATTTGTGTGTTTCATGGTGCATACTCCTTATGTGTAGTTGATGTGCATAATTATACGGCGGAAATACGCAAAGTCAAGATATATTCGTTAATAATATTCGTACTTTCTGCATTTTTATACAAATACGATAAAACCGGACGGGTGGGAATGAAGCGGTTATCCAAAATGCACAAAAAAGAAGCAGCGCGACCGCGCTGCTTCTTTTTGCCCTGTAAAAAGTTTATTTCTTTTTATTCACATTCGTTAAAAACTTCCGGATCTCGGTAAGCTCGGCGCCGCGGCTCTTATGAATCGCCTGCGTCTGATAGAACATATTATAAAGGCTGTTGACGAGATGCTGCTCTTCGACGGAGAAGCCGATTTCACACGGAAGCTCTCGGATGACGAAGCCGCTCGTGTTCTCCTTGACGAGAACGGTGATCTCTAACGGAAGACGGTAGCTGACGACGAGCTTATAATGCGGATTCGTCCGGCTCAATTCCATCGCGGCCTGCATATGCTCGATATAATCTTCCTTTGTATAGCATTCGCCGGTCATTTTTGAATAATCATGCAGCGGGAGCGGAATATGCCCTTCGCGGACTTCCTTCGGGTCCGGCAGATGGAGAAGCTCGGTGACATTATAACCGCGTTCCATCAGATCATTGTAATGCATCTTTGAGAGCGCGACGTTATTTGCGAAGCTGTGGTTTCCCGTGCGTTCCGCGATCCGGTTCACGAGCGCGTCCGGCATGGTGAAAAGGAGCGGCGCCTGATGGGAGGTGATGACGTCGCCGTCCTGCTCCTCGAAATGGAAGAGGCTATAACGGAACGCATCCATCGAGGACGCGGAAAAGTTCTGGAAAAGCGGCTTGCAGAGATAGAGGTAATCATTGAACTCCTTCTCGTAGGCGGCAACCTCCTCTTTCGAGGTGACGACCGTTGTAACCGCGTGCTCCGGGTCCGAGCCGAAGCCTAACGAGCTCGAATAAAGCGCGCAGCTCCCTTTTCCGACGAGGAGCGTGCGGTGATACACCTCATCGCGCGTATGTGTGCAATGATACAGCGTCATCACGCCGGAATTCATAAAGGGAAGCCAGAGCGAGGTGGAATCGATGATTTCACGAGTGTTTCGCTCTAATGAGTCGATCAGCTTGATCGTAAAGCCCTTATCGATGAGCTTCTGGATGCCGCTCGCCCAGGCGGAGAAAAACTTCTTATCTTCCGTGAACCAGGTCAGGTCTTCGTCCGTATAGACATAGAGTTCGGACGGCTCCCGGCTCTTCGCGATCTGGTTGAAAGCGAGAAGAAAGGCGTCGCGTTTACCTTTTTTTCCGAAGAACGGAAGATGGAGATTGGCTTCATCTTCGGCGAACGGGTCGAATTCAGGCTCTTCCAGCTTACTTTTTGCAGCGATTATGCTTGATATATTTTCCGATGATACATTGAGCATGAACTGCTCGATGTAATTCGTATAACGGTCATCGTCCTCGCTCATCCACTTCGCGATCAGCGCCTTCAGCTCCTTCGGGTTTTCCGGCCAGATCCGGCCGACGCAGAGGATCGCCTGCGCCGCTTCGCGCTGGTAGGTGGATTTTAAGCGGTTCGCGAAATACATCGCCGACTGGTCGATAAAATTGTCGTAAGACTGGACCGCCATCTTTCCTGTGCGAAGCTTCAGCACATAAGACGTATCAAAATAGAGCGCTTCAGAAAGCTCCTTGTTCGACGTCTCGGTGAGGTTCATAAGAAAATTTAACTTTTCAGCAAACATGATCGTACTCCGGAAAAATCATATTTGTCCCAATTTCGGACAAAAAACAGATGAATAGTCTTTATTTATTATAGAGAAGGGGTTTTGAAAAATCAAATGAACAAAGTGTGTCTTGCTTTACACGATTTGCCTGATATGGTACATTGACCGCGGAGACTTTTAAAAATATTTTGTAACGTGTCCGAAAATATTGCGTCGATGATAGTGAAAGGGAAAACCCATGGACGATCCGTCAATCGTAAAACTGTTTTTGAATCGGAACCAGCAGGCTCTGATCGAAGTGCGGGATAGATTCTCCCGCTATCTTCGTACGGTTGCCTTTAATGTCCTGCGCGACGAACAGGACGCGGAAGAGTGCGAAAACGATGCTTACCTTTCAGCATGGAACAGCATTCCGCCCAATGAGCCGCAGGATCTGAAGAGCTATCTCGCCCGGATCGCGCGAAATGCGGCGCTGACGCTTTACCGGAAAAAGAATGCGGACAAGCGGGGCGGAGGCGAACGCGCAGCATCGGTCGAGGAGCTCGCCGAGTGCATTGGCGACGGCGGAGAGGACATCGCGGGCGGCTCGCTCGTAGAGCAGGCGTTGGAAGAAAAGGAACTTTCTCGGGCGCTGGACACATTCTTACGAACGATAAAAGATACAGAACGGCAGGTTTTTCTTCGTAGATACTGGTTTTTTGAATCAGTTTCGGAAGTCGCGGACCGCTTCGGATTTTCGGAAAGTAAAGTGAAAACGATGCTTTTTAGAACGCGCGAGAAACTGAAAACCTATCTGGAAAAGGAGGGCTATACGGTATGAACCGGCTTGATAATGATAAATTGAATACGCTTCAGACGGTGGAAACGGTTACCGATGAGAAGCGGCTGTTAAAGGCAGAAGCGCTTTCGGACGCGCTCTCCGGAATCGGTGACGATCTGATCCGTGACGCATCCGACAATGTTCCGGCCCTCGTCTCGAAAAAGAAGAAACGTTTCAGCTTCCTGCCGGTGGTGGCGACTGCAGCAGCAGTCCTTCTGATCGCTCTTCCCGCGGGCTTCATTATGCTGGCGATGGCCGGTCTGATCGGCGGCGAGTCGAAAGCACCGATGAGTCATGAAGAGGCTGAATATGTATTAGATGTTAATAAGTGCGACCTGGAAACTGCCGAGGAAAACTACAACTATCTTTTATCTAAGGATGATCCGACGGCGGCGAAGGAGACCACCTCGGTCGAACTCCCGACCGACTTTTCGTTTTCACTCGTCTTTGGCACCTATGGAGTCAGTTCCTACGACAGCAAAACCGGAAAACTTGTAAAAACGACTGACGCGACCGATGTCAGCAAGTATACGGCCTATGTCAAAATGTCCGAGAGCGAGTTAAAGCAGGTTTACGCCGCACTCTGCCAGGAAATCCACCTTCAGGATTATCCGAAGAGCTATGACCCGTTCAATGATCCGAACTCAAATAAAAAAACGATGTCTTCGCCGAACCAGACGATCATCATCTCTGTCACGGCGAACGGCGAAACGTATACAGTTTCCTGCTTCGGCATCCCGTACGGGTCTTCCGACGATTTCTACTGTAAGGAAGCCGAAGCCTTTTGGAAGGCCTATAAAAAAGTGGTCGGTCTGATTGTCTCCTTCCCGGAGTGGGAAGCGTTCCCGGACTACGAGCACTACTATATGTGAGTCCGAAAAGAATGAAAAAACCACTGCGAGAGTTCGGCAGAAAAGGAGAAAATCATGAAGAAAATCATTTCGCTTATTTTTGTCTTCATTTTGACGCTTTCCTGTGTAGCGTGTAACCCGGTCATCCGGCATAAGGATGATCCGACGGAAACGGAGGAGGCTCCTACGGTCATCCAGCATAAGGATGATCCGGCGGCGAAGGAGGTCGCTTCGATTGAACTCCCGCCTGATTTTTCTTTTTCTATCGAATGGGGCCTCGGTACAATGTCAAATATCTCCTACGACAGCAAAACCGGAAAGTTTGTAATGACGCAGGACGCACTGATGACCGATGTCAGCAAGTATACGGCCTATGTCAAAATGTCCGAGAGCGAGTTAAAGCAGGTTTACGCCGCGCTCTGCCAGGAAATCCATATTCAGGATTATCCGGAGGTCTACGACGTATTTCCGGACGAAGCATATATCCATGGAGGGGATTTCTACGATGAGGTCATCATCTCTGTCACGGCGAACGGCCAGACGTATAGTGTTTCCTGCTACTGGATTCCTCTGTGGGATGGTGAGCCCGACTCCGAGAAAGCAAAAGCATTCTATAGGGCGTACGGGAAAGTGATCGACCTGATCACCTCCTTCCCGGAGTGGGAAGCGTTCCCGGACCTCGGGTACGCCATATTGTGAGTCCGAAAAGAATGAAAAAACGCTGCGAGAGTCCGGACAAGCATACCGACGAGAGCGATTTCCCCTGTGAGGAAGCGAGAACCCTCTGGGAAGCGTG
>DCGM01000042.1:13107-53871 GCA_002315255.1 Lachnospiraceae bacterium UBA1778 | reverse complement strand
TGTCTGCGGTATCTGAGCTCGCGGCCGGCACCTGCGAAAAGCGTTTTCACGGGATGCTCTGCCAGAACTCGAAAATAAACTTAAGAGCCCTGTAGGTTTGACTAAAAAAGCAGTCATCCTTCAGGGCTCTATTTATTTTTTTATCTTCGGTCCGCGAGGAAACCTGGCAAAGGAGAAATCGGCCAGTAGTCATTTTGTATGATTTTGGAGGGAGAAAAGCGGCTTAATTTTGATACTAATTGATGATTGAAAAAGAAGGAAATGAATGATAGTATGATAAACGAGAGAAAGTCGGGCGAATGATCGCGGCTGCTGAAAAGCAGGTGAGGAAAGTCCGGGCTTCATAGGGCAGGATNNTGCCGGATAACGTCCGGTGGAGGTGACTCCGAGGATAGTGCAACAGAAATATACCGCTGACGCGTTTTACGCAAGCAAGGTTGGAAGGGCAGTGTAAGAGACTACCGCCGGTACGGTAACGTGCCGGGCCATGTAAACCCCGTCCGAAGCAAGACCGCAAAGGAGCATAAGGCGGCCCGTCTGCTCCGGGTAGGTCGCTTGAGCCGTCCGGTAACGGGCGGTCTAGACAGATGATCATTCTCGACATAACCCGGCTTATAACCCGACTTTCTTGAAACTTTGGCATTATTGACACTGGATTTTCAGCAAAATCATCTTTTGAAATCATCTTTTGGAGAGTGAAATGAGCGTATTTGATGTCTTAACTCTGTTTGGCGGACTTGCGATGTTCCTTTTCGGCATGAGGCTCATGGGCAATGCATTGAAGGAAGGCTCGTCCGGCGCTTTAAAACGGATTATGGAGCGTGCGACGAACAATGTCTTCACGGCATTTCTGCTAGGAATGCTCGTGACGGCGCTGATCCAGTCGTCCACCGCCACGATCGTCATCACCTCAGGTCTGGTCGCCGCCGGCATCTTAACGACCCGGCAGTCGCTCGGCATCCTGATCGGTGCAAACGTCGGAACGACGGTCACCGGTCAGATCATCCGTCTTCTCGATCTCAATGAATCCGCCGGCTGGCTTCAGATTTTCAAGCCGTCGACGCTGGCACCGGTCGCATTGGTCATCGGCATCGTGCTGATCATGTTCTGCACCTTTAAGAAGCATGACCAGATCGGTAATATTTTCATGGGCTTCGGCATTCTGTTCTCCGGTCTTCTGACGATGACGAGCGCCGTCAATACCCTTTCCGATGCAGGCGCATTCGACAGCGTCTTCGCAAATCTCGATAACAGCCCGTTCCTCGGTTATCTTTCCGGTCTCGGCGTTTCATTTGTTCTCCAGAGCTCGTCCGCCACGATCGGTATTTTACAGACGTTCTCCATGGCCGGGCAGCTCACCTTTAAAGGCATTTACGCCGTCATCTGCGGCATCTATTTAGGCGACTGCGTCACAACCGCTATCGTTTGCTCCATCGGCGCGAAAGAGGAAGCGCGCCGTGTCGGTTTGATTAACGTCCTCTTCAACTTAGGAAAAACGGTTGTCGCATTGCTCGCGGTCATTATCCTTCATGCGCTCGGTCTGATCGACGGCCTGTGGGACGCGACTGCCAACCCCGGCCTTATCGCAAACACGAATACGGTGTTCAACCTCGTGTGCGCATTGATCTTCATGCCGTTTATGACTTCTTTAGAGAAGATTTCGCGCGTGATCATCAAGGACAAGCCGACGCCGCGGAACAAGTACGCGGACACGCTCGAGTCGCTGGACACGAAGTTCTTTATCACCCCGGCTATCGCGTTCAGCCAGGCCTATCATGCGCTTCTTACGATGTTTGATGCGGCGAAGTCGAATATCACGAAAGCATTGTCGCTGTTCCGTGAGTACAATGATGACGTCCGTAAGGAAATCAATGACGAAGAAGAAAATATCGATATGATGACGGACCGGATCGCGGACTATCTCGTCCAGTTCTCGGCCCACATCTCGCAGCAGGACCATGCGGAAATTCTGAACCAGTATTATAAGACCGTTTCGGAGTTCGAGCGCCTGGGCGACCACGCGGTGAACATCGCGGAAGAAGCGGAAGCGCTTCATAATGACGGTGCTTCGTTTTCACCGACTGCGATGCATGAAATTGACGTCTTAGAGGAGCTTCTGAATGAAGTCCTGGCGACGACGCGCCTTGCTTTTGAAAAGCGCGATGAAGATGCCGCCCGACGGGTTGAGCCTTTGGAAGAGGTGGTCGATGACATGGTGGACACGCTCCGCCAGAATCACCTTTCCCGCCTTTCCCGCGGCGAATGCAGCGCGGTTTTAGACGCCTCCTTCATCAACCTGATGTCGGACCTCGAGCGGATCTCGGATGTCTGCTCGAACGTCGGACTGAAGGTCCTTTCCCGTATTCATCCGGACATGGGCGACCAGACGCACTCCTACGTCTCGAAGCTTCACCAGGGCAGCAATGAATTCTTCAACACCCACTACGAAGCCGCTCACGCCGTTTATTACGGAAAGCTGAAGCCGGTCGAGGCGAAAGCCTCCGAAAATGAGGAGAAATAAGTTTTTTATGTCCCTCGGGGGCGGATAAAACAGAGTCCCAAAGGGACGGGGGAAAGTTTTTGCTGCGGCGTTTTTCTCTGACTTATTCCCCAATCAGGATGGCCCGGCAGGGCGCACCGTCGGAGCCGCCCAGATTGATCGGCGCAGCATTGAGGAAGTAGACGCCTTCGGGGATGCCGGTCAGGCGGATTCCTTCTAAGAGGACGACCTCGGCTTTCAGGAGTTCGAAATGGACTTTTGCCGGCCGGTCTTCCGGACCGATGGTCTGCGATTCATTGCCGACGAGGTCGATCTTTTCCTGCACAAAAACCTGTGCCGCGTCGAATGTCACGCAGGCTTTTCCGCCGATCAGAATCCGCTTCGCGGCCTCTTTATCAATCGAGCGGGCCTTTTCGATGATCTGCTCCGCCAATTCGCCGGAAACTTCGCCGTCTGCAAAAGTGACATAGCATTTCCCAATGAACTTGTTTAAATCGATCTGATCGATCGTCTTTCCGTCTTTATAAAAATGATAAGGCGCGTCCACATGAGTCCCGCTATGCGCAGACATTTTAAGCGCTGTCAGATTATAGAGGCTTCCGCTTTCAATCGATTTTTGAACCAGCCGCTCCGGCGGGATGTCTATCGGGAAAACAACACAGCTGAAAAGCTCTTGAGAAATATCATATATCTTCATTTTCTGTCCTCACAAAAAATCACTGTTCCCACATCAATCATACGGATCCATGTTTCGTCCATAGGAAGAAACGATTTAGGGCGCTTCGTGCCGGGTTTTGTCCGAATCCGTATAAATCATCATACCATATCCGGATATAGAAACATAGTCGCTAAATTTGTGCGTTTTTAGGCGAAAGCATGTTAAAATGGTAAAATACCCGACTTTTGATCCGTAACGGCGAAAAAACGCGTTTTTAAGCGTTCTATCGCGTCTCAGCACGATATTCATGGCGATCGATAACCTAAATAGCTAATAAACTCCCTGTAGGCCGACTGCTAGGCCGCAGAGACTGTTTTCGTAAAAATCCCTACAACCGCTCAAAAATAACTTAAAGGGCTAATAAACTCCCCGTAGGCCGACTACTAGGCCGCAGGGGAGTTTATTAGTTTAATAGTTTATGAGGTTGTAGGGATTTTGGGTTATTCCGTCCAAATGGTGACGCCTTTGTCGAACGAGTTGCTGTAATAGTAGGTGTCCGGGTTCAGGAACGTCACGTTTTTCAGGGACTTGCAGGTATAGAACGCGTGCTCGCTCACCGAAAGAAGCGTGGACGGAAGGACGATATCCCCAAGTGACCGGCAGCCACGGAACGCATTGCTTTCAATGATGGTGAGGCCTTCATGGAACTCGATCTCCGAAAGCGCCCGGCAGTTATAGAAGGCATATCCGCTGACGTCGGTGAGACCGGTCGACAGGTGGACGCTTCTGAGGCTCGTACAGCCGTTGAAGATGTTCTTCCCCGTCTCAAGTACCGTATCAGGCATATCGAATTTCAGCAGGCTCGTGCAGCCGGAGAAGGCTGCATTGCCGATCGTTTCGAGACCGTACGACAGGATGAACTGCGAAATGCTG
The DNA here is from genome assembly GCA_002315255.1 of Lachnospiraceae bacterium UBA1778. Lineage (GTDB taxonomy): Bacteria > Bacillota > Clostridia > Lachnospirales > Lachnospiraceae > UBA1267. The sequence continues at coordinate 49,780 of DCGM01000042.1, read as the reverse complement.
CTGCCTGCGAAGGCGCTGTGGCCGATCTCTTTGACAGAGGACGGGATCGCAATGCCCTTAAGGTCCGCATTCTCGAAGAAGGCGCCGTTCGCAATCTTCGTGACCGGGAGACCGTTGACCTCGGACGGAAGGACGAGATAAGCGATCGCATAACCCGGCTCTATGCCCGTGATTTCAATGTGATCGTCATACATGTCGTAGGTGAACCCGGTTTCAGTTGCAGAAAACTTAAGTGTATAGCCGTTCCAGGTACTCGTTACCGGATCATAAGCCTCGCTGTCGGTCCAGCCCTTCAGGAACGGGTTGACATAGAAGACGGAGTCTTGGCTGAAGGAATCTGTTTCAACTGAAGGCGCCGCACCCTCAAAGACAAATTCTGTGAAAACATCATAACCGGTAAATGCACATTTGCCGATCGATTCGACGGAGGCCGGGATAATCACCCGCGTTAATGAGGTGTTGTAGAAGGCATATTTTCCAATCGAAATCAGGCCGCTCGGCAGGATTATCTCTGCCAGATTGTAACAGTAGGAGAACGCCTGCGTCGGAAGGGCGGTGACACCATCCGGAATGGTGATGCTGGTAAGGGAGGCGCAACCGTTAAAGGCCATCTCACCGATTTCGGTTAACCCGTCCGGAAGCCGGATTTCTTTCAGGTTATTGCAATTTCCGAATGCCCATTTTCCGATTTTCCTGACTCCTGACGGAATCTCAACCCCGGTAAGCGAATTGTCGTTATTGAAAAGAAAATCCGGAATCGCGGTGAGGCCGCTTGGGAGCTTCACTACGGAAAGCAGTTCGCATTGCGAGAAAGCGTACGCCCCGATGTAGGTGACGGAGTCCGGTACGATGAGCGCTGTCAGGCAGTGACAATTCAGGAATGCGTCGGATCCAATCTGCAAAAGCGATTCCGGAAGTTCGACAGCCGGAAGGTTAGTGCAGTTGGAGAAAGCGGATGCCCCGATTCTGAGGAGCCGGTTCGAAAGGTAGACTTCTTTTAATCCGGTGCACATATAGAAGGCGAAATCGGAAATCGTCGTGACGGAATCCGGAATATAGACTCCGTAAAGCGTCAGGACCCGTTTGAACGCACTGGCATTGAGCATTGTGACCGGCTTTCCGTGGTAGGAAGCCGGAATTACGATATAGGAATCCGTGCAGTCACCGACAGACGAAACGACGCAGTAATCACTGTATTCAGTGATCAGAAGCCCCTCGCTTTCATAGAAGGAGACCGGATAACCGTTCCAGGTCATTGACTTCCGGTCGAAGGCGCCTTCCGTATTCCAGCCGAGTTCACCGAAAGTGCAGTAAAGGACCGCATTCTCCGGGAACACATCACTTCCGACAGACGGAGCTGCGCCTTCGAAGCAAACCGCCGTTAATGAATTGCAGCCCACAAATGCTTCGCTGCCGATCGAACGGACCGAGTCGGGAATCGTGATTTCCGATAAGGAGACGCAACCGTTAAAGGCATCGGCACCGATGGAAGAAATCGTGTCAGGAAGAAGGACAGATGTCATCGTGGCAAGGCCCTCGAAAGCATGCTCGCCGATTTGAGTTACGATGAATCCGCTCTTAACTTCCGGAATGACGATGATGGTATCTGTGCAGTCCTGGATTCCGGTGACGGTCCATCTGTCGCCGATCATCTCATACGTCAGGCCGGCCGTCGCTAACGGACGGATCCGATAGCCGTTCCAGTCGCCATAATTTTTTCCGTTCAATGCGCCCTTCGACCAGCCGGAAAGCGACAGGTCCGCGTGAAGGACGACCGTGCTCGGGAAGGCATCGACGCCCATCTTCGGCGCAGCGCCGAGGAAGGTCACGCTGACGAGGTTTTCAGTATCGAAAGCGCTGTCTCCGATGGAGATGACCGTCTCCGGAATCTGGACCTCGAGAAGCTCATTGCAGTGCCAGAATGCGCCGAGTCCGATCGACATGAGGCCATACGGCAGTGAGAGATTACGTAAGTTTATGCAGCCGTCGAAGGCATAATCCCCGATCGACAGGAGGCCTTCAGAACCGACGAACGTGTGAAGGCGTGAGCAGCAGTAGAAAATGCCGCCCGGGAGCGATATGACGCCGTCCGGAAGAATCACGCTCTCAAGCGCTGTGAATGCGAACGCCTGGCGGCCGATTTCCATCAGGTCGGTCGGGAAATTGATATCATAAAGATTATAACAGCTGAAGAACGCGCTCTTTCCGATATAGAGATAACTGTCCGGAAGCGTAACCTTATAGAGGCCGGTCAGGGTTGCAAATGCAGAATCCGCGACGCCGACTACCGGTATTAACCGATAAGTCTTCGGTAACGTAATGCTTGAACTGATGACATCTCCGCTGAAACCGCTGACGAGATAACCGCCGAGGTCCTCGTCATAAACATAGAGGAAGCTCTCGTCATCCAGAAGGGAAACGAGCGGGCAGCTTGCGAAAGTCTTCTTATTTGCGTCAAAAAGCGGGCTTTCGATGAAGGTTGTAGGATCCTGACAGTAGATCGTTGCATTGGAGTAGAAGGAATTCTCAGACGCTTCCGGCGCATCTCCTTCAAAGAAGATGCTCTTTAAAACCTTGCATCCATAGAATGCCATTGGACCAACCTTTGTAACAGTCTTCGGAATCGTAATTTCTGTTAAGAAGTCGCAACCAAAGAAAGCGTGGCTGCCAATCTCCGTAAGAGAAGAAGGAAGCTCCACCTCGGTTAAGCCGGACCTATAGAAGGCCTGCTGCTGAATTACAGTAACTTTTTCCGGAATGACGATCTTTTGGAGAGAAGAGCATCCATTGAAAGCATTCTGACCGATGACGGACACGTTTTCCGGAAGGCGGATATCTGAAAGATTCCTGCAGTATGCAAAGGCTGTATTTCCGATTTCCGTAATCGTTTCCGGAAGAATGATACGGTTCACGTTACTGGTGTAAAAGGCGTTGGCTGCAATCGTGGTGACCGGAGTGCCGTTCACCTGAGCCGGGATTACGACTGTTTTATCTGTGCAATTTTTGGCGGAAGTGACCACATAACCGCCCTTGTCGGCCTTATAATAATACGAAATATTGCTGGAAAGCTTTAAAGACACCGGATAACCGTTCCAGTATTCCGGCTCCGCTTTATAGACGTCATTTTCAGACCATCCGGTCTTTCCGTAATAGTAGGTAAGGACAGTTCCCTCGCGGAACACTTCTTCGCCGAGGGTCGGCGCATTTCCTGCGAATTCGACATACGAAAGCTGATCGCAGCCCAGGAATGCTCCGTCGGCGATCTCTTCCAGTTTTTCGCTGAAGAGGACTGTTTTTAAGGAAGAACAGTTCTGGAAAGCGTTTTTGCCGATCGTTTCCGTACCACTCCAGAATTCGATCGAATAGAGGTTGATGCAATCTTTAAATGCGCCGTCACCGATTGAAATGATTCCACTCGGGATAATGACACGTGTCAATCCTTCGGCACCCTCAAATGCTCCGGCGCGGATTTCCGTAACCGGATTGCCGCCGTAATAGTCGGGGATATAAATCACACTGTCTGTGCAGCTGCCGATAGAGAGAACCGCACAATGATCATCATATACTTTAATATCGAGCCCTTCGCTGGGATCCTCCAGTTCAAAGACCAGCGGACACCCGTGCCATCTGCCCGTCTCACTGCTATAGTAGCGGCTGTCTTTCCAACCCGCACAATTGGAAGAAACATGGATAGTGGTCGCTGTGGGGAAGATCAGATCGGACGGACACTCCGGCGCATCACAGTGAAAATAGGCGTACTGAAGACTCGTGCAGCCATCAAAGGCCCCCGCTGCGATTGAAGAAACATAATAAAAGTAAAGATTATCTAAGGAAGTACAACCATAGAATGCATTTCTCCCGATGGATTCGTGTTTAGCACCAAAGGAAACGTTTTTCAGATTTACACATCTATAGAATGCATTATCCGGAATTACTGTCAAGTAATACCCTATTTCGACGCGCTTAAGGTTATTGCAGTTAGCAAATGCGCTGGTTCCTAATTCGGATAAGTAAAAGGGCAGCTCGACCCTTTCAAGGGCTGTATTAGAAAAGGCATATGCTCCGATAGAGGTCAGTTCCTCCGGGAAGGTAAAGTTTTTCAGCGAGGTGCAACAGTAGAATGCGCCCTGACCGATACTCGTCATGGAATACGGGAGAGAAACATCCTCCAGCGCTGTGCAGGCATAGAACATATAGGCTCCGAGATTGCTGATGCCTTCTGAAACGACGACAGACTTCAGGTTTTTGCAGCCATAAAACAGATAAGTTCCGGCATAGGTGAGCGTGCTCGGAAGCGTGACGGATTCCAGACCGCTTAATGCGAATGCCTGGCCGCCAATCTGCTGGATTCCTTCATGAAGGTCAATTTCGCGAAGCGAGGTGCAGCCATAAAATGCATACGGATAAATATAAATCAGGTTCTTCGGAAGCGGAATGTCACTTAGGGATGTACAGCCATGGAACGCATAGTTGAGAATCATCTGCAGGTTTTCCGGCAGATAGACTTTCGTGATGGACGTGCAGTCTCTAAAGGCATTGACACTGATCTGTGTGACCGGTTTTCCGTTATAGGTTTCCGGAATCTTTACGACGATATCCGAGAATCCCTCCGTAACGCCGGCGACAGCCGCAAAGGTATCATATTCTTTAAAGACCAGATTCGTCGAATCTAAAAGTTCGATCTTCCAGCCTTTCCAGGTATTCTTTTCGCTATCGTAGTATTCGCTGTCCAGAAATCCCTTCGCAGAGGGGCTGAAGGAGATAACCGTGCTCGCCGATAATGCGTCGTCGGCTATTTCCGGAGCATCGCCTAAGAAAGTGGCTTTTCGGACAGTTTTGTTTCCATAAAAGGCACTTTCAGCGATATTGGTAATGGTTGCCGGGAACACCACCTCATCAAATATGGGATCATGGAATGCAAAAGCTTCAATATGGGTAACCGGCTTCCCGTTGATTTCGCTCGGGAAGACTGCTATTTCGTCGGTAAAGGTTCCGATTCCGGTGAGGACGATATGGTCGGATTCTTCGCGATAGGTGAAGCCTTCGCTGGAGATTTCGAGAAGCTGATAACCATACCAGAGACCGGTGGACGGATCATAACCATCGCCGGTTTTCCATCCGGAGCGTGTCGGATAATAGCTCACAGTTGTATTCGAAGGGAACATATCGGAAGAACCCTCCGGCGCATCTCCGCGGAAAATAACATTTCCGCAGCTGATATAGTCAAATGCGTATGAACCGATATAGGTCACATTTTCAGGAATGACCAGGTTTTCCAGCGAGACACAAGCATGGAATGCGAAAGCCCCCACTTTCTCCAGTGACACCGGCAGCTGGAGAGAAGAAAGAGAGAAGCAGCGGCCGAAAGCGCTGTTACAGATGACGAGAATCGTATCCGGCATCTCGACAGACTGGAGTGAACTGTTATCGGAGAAAGCAGCCGACGCGATGGCAATGACCTCTTTGCCGGCATAGAACTCCGGAATATGGACGGAGGAAGCATTGATATCCTTTCCTGACACCTGAACCCCGTCCTCGTATTTGCTGTAACTTAGTCCGTAAGTACCTTCCTGACAGATCCGGTATCCGTAATAGGTCTTAAGGTCAGCATTATAGTTTTCAGATTCCAGATAGGTGGAGGCTTCTGTTTCCGGATACCAGAGTGTGGTACCTTCCGGGAAAACATCGTTCCCCATGATTGGAGCCGGTCCGCTGAAGTTTACCTGCTTCAGACTGTCTGAAAGAAAAGCGTCGTCTCCTATATTTTTTAAACGCCTCGGCAATTCCAAAGCTTCCGGCAGTTTCGCTTTGTAGAAAGCCTTTTTTCCAATCGTGTCGATTCCTACCGGCAGATAGGAGTCTATGGACAGACTGGTGCAGTTCGCAAACGCAGACATCCCAATCCGGTTTAAGAATAAGGACAGTCGGACTGTGGTCAGACTGGTACAGTTCGAGAACAGCTCACTCGAAATCCTGTCAAGATGGCTTGGAAGGATGACTTCTTTCAGATTCTGGCAATTCTTAAACGCAGCGTCTCCAATAGTAAGATAATCATGAAGGAAAATGACCTTCTGAAGCTGCAGACAGCCGTAGAAAGCTTCAGGTATGACTCCGACGACCGGCTGACCCTGATAGGTGAGCGGAATCGTGATGACCAAATCCGTGCAGCTGCCGATGCCGGAAACCATCCAGCCTTCTTCGGTTTCGACAAATGCGAGACCTTCACTCGCGCGGATGTCAATCGGATTTCCGTGCCAGGTATTCGTTTCTTCATCATAATCCGGTGAACATTCCCAGGTATAATCACCGAAGGGATAGAAGATGAGGACTTCATCCGGGAAAGTGTTATCCGAAGCTTCCGGCTCATTGCCGTCAAAATAAGCTTTTTTGAGGCCGGAGTTCAGGAACACCTCTTCTCCGAGCGATTCAAGCGATGCAGGGAAAATGACCGACTTAAGATCAGCGCAATCCATGAACGCCCGATTTCCGATCGAGATCAGCGTCTGCGGGAAGCCGCCGAAAGAAGCGAGCGAAGTGCCGGCGAAGACTTTCTCACCGATCGTTTCAATGCCCTCTTCAAGCGTTACCTTTGACAGCGTGGCCGTCTGATAGAAGAGGCCTTCATTCAGATCGGTAACTGTTCCCGGAATCTTCACTTCGGTAAGTTTAGTATTTGAGAACGCATAAGAACCGATCTCTTCCAGTCCCGCAGGAAGCGAGATGCCGGTGATATCGGAATTCATAAACGCTTTTTCGCCAATCTTTGTAAGCGTCGACGGGAGAATGACGGATGTGATGGCTTTATTATTGCAGAATGCTTCATCCGCGATTTCCGTAACCGGAAGACCCTGATAATAATGCGGAATCGTGATATCTCCGGAAACGTTTCCTCCGGTAACGACACAATGATCATCGAAAACATCAAACAGTAACCCATTGGGGACAATCTCGGAAATATGAACCGTGAGAAGGACTTCATGGAATCCGGCTGTGTCATAGAATCTGATTACGGTTGACGTTTTCGAACCGCTCAGCGCTTTGATGGTATAGGTATACGGATTATCTTTCGTCGATGTGACGCTGACACAGTCTTCATGATCGACTAAAATGAGCGGCATCTCGCCCTCAGGATCGAACGAAAGCGAGACCGTACTTTCTTCACCGACATTCAGATTGATTTCATCGTCATCAATCAAAATTTCGCGGATTGTTGACGGACTCGTGTAAGCCTTGAGCCGTAACGTACAGATAGTTTGCATTGGCGAGTAAGCAGTTGAATTGGAAATGATATAAGTTTTATCCGGACCGATATTTGGGTAGTGTTCAATCCAGCTGAGGGCATAGGGGGAATCCACAAACAGACGCACATCCTTGTCAAAGGAGAAAACGACGCTGTAAGTATCGCCTTTCGCTAATAACGGCTGCTTGGAAGTCGGAATATCGAAGGTGTAGTAGCCCGCATAACCTGTGGAGAACGGAAGGGTAAGGAGCAGCGTTCCGCTTTCCGGTGCTGCGTCATCAGGATTCAGATAGATGCTGTAATGACCGGTTACATTGCTGCTATAGAAAGCCAGACCGACTGCCTGTAAGAGCTCCACATCGGAGGAAAGGCCTTTTACTGTATAAATGGCAGATGCTTTCACCTTATTTGAAAGCTCTACAACAGAGCTTCCGTAGGAACCGTCATACTGATAGTTATAGGCATAAGTGGAAGAAGGTTCAAAATCAAAAGCGTATGCATAGCCGCTGGAAAGGAAAGAAGCGTCATAATAGGAAAGCCAGAAATAACCTTCCTGACCGCTATGTTCCGGATCAGAATCGCCGTCCGTGCCCCAGTCAGTCCCCCAACTGTTTCGGACCAGCCATGCGCCGTTCTGAGATGGTTTTGCCAAAAAACCGAAATTGGAAGCCGGATAATCATCATTCCATCCGACGATATTGACGGCATGGTTTCCCTTAGCTTCTGTAGTATAATAAGCGCCGGTGTCAGAGTTATAGTACCAGGGATCATAATAAATCATGATTGAAAGAGAGCCGTAGCTCTGGACAGCTTCTTTCAGGTTATTGCGAGACTCCGCCGAATCGCTTACCGGAATCATATAGGCATTCTGAAGATGACCGATATCATAGGAATAAGCATAGTCGTCCGAAATAGATCTGTTTAATGCCTTATTCAGATTAACCGTCGTATAGGGCAATGCGCTTTCCGGAGCGCCGTTTACCCAGTCTGCGAGAGCAAACATAGCAAAAATCGGATTGCCGCCTTGGTCCAGGATATTGCTGGTCCTGGCACCTGTATAATCGCCGGTCGCATTGCCGAGCGGATCTTTGTTGGTGTTGTAGAAATAATAGACGAACTGAAGAGCGGAAAGGTTGGTATACTCATCGTTATTCTTCGGACCTAAGGTTGATTCGCATGCGGCAGACGCGGAGAAAGCCCAGCAGGTTCCGTACGGAGCCTGGTTCTGGACCGGAGCGACGCGCCCTGCTGTCACGCTGCTGTAAGCCGTCGGCAGATTTGCCGCCAGGGCAGCAGAGAGGAGATGCTTTTTGCCGGTCGACTGAGGCACTTCACCGAGATCGACCGGATGCGCGTTCAAGATATGACCGTCCTCACTCATCGAGGGGCCTTCCGGATCCTTTGAATCGGAAGCGGGAACGATGAGCTTCATGCCGGGAATTTCTACGGAAGGTTCAGTTTCACCATCTGATGCGGTTTCATCATCCGGTGCGGTTTCGCCGTCCGGTGCGGTTTCACCATCTGATGCGGTTTCGCCGTCCGGCGCAATCTCTTTCTCCGGATCAGCTTCCTTCACCGGAGTATCGGTTTTTTCTAATGAGTGGAGTTTGTCCTGCTTCACGCTCGGAAGGCGGTCCTCCTGTTTCTGCGGGACGTTCGATTCTGTCTTCGCTGAAGAGTCTTCGATCGTTTCTGCCGTAGCAATAAACCGCGGCTGGACAGAAGTCAGCAACAGCGCCAGTACTAACAATACTGACAAACATTTTTTCTTCATTTTTTACCCTCCCCAAATGGCTGAAAGCTGTCCTTTAACCCAAAAAAGAGCGCCCTTTTACAGCCTTTGATATTAGTCCCATAATATAAGAAAAAACCCGAAATGTCCACACATTTCGGGCTTTTTTGAGATATAGCACAGGGTGTCAGTTATCGGATATTAAAAGAATCCGATAAGCTTATCCTGCTTTTTTCAGAGAATCAGGCACCGCCGGTAGTTCTCGATTGCTTCGTCCATTTCACATAGCGACTCGTCAAACAGCCGCTCCCACATAATGATGGCCGGCACATCGATCCGGCTCTTCGCAATCTCTTCAAAGAGCGGCTCCATCGGAAGCCCGCTTTCGGAGGGAAGGCATTGATGGTGATGGCCCTTTTCGTCGGTCCGGTAGGCATTGAGATGGATCGCACCGATTTTCTTTTCCAATGCGCGGAACGACGCGACAGGATCCTCCAGCTCTTTAAACGGGGTATAGGTATCGAAAATGACGCCGACGTTCTCCGGGTTTCCCGCCAGCGATAAAAGCCGAAGCGCCTGCTCTGACGTTTTCAGCTCGTCGCTCATTTCGAGTAAAAGCTTGATATTGTAGGGGCGGATCGCCTCGGCTGCGACAGCGATTCCTTCAGCAATGCGTGCCTCCGTCGTGTCGAAACCTTCGCCGTAGAAGACGCGGATATATTCTGCTCCGAGATAGGCCCCGAGGTCGGCAAAGCGCTCGAGTTCATCCGTATTTTCTTCCTGCATGTCATCGTCCGCGAACTTCACGTAGCTCGCGATTCCGGCGATGTGGAGCCCCAGATTCCGATAGAGAAGACGGGTAGCGACCTGGTCCTCCTTCGACGTCATCGGGCTGATATGTTCATCCGCTGATTTTCCGCGAAGCTCGACTCCCCAGACACCTCTGCGGACAGCGAGTTCGGCGATTTCTTTCAGCGTCATTTCAGGGCAGCCCATCGAGCTGAACCCTAATTTTTCAAACGACATGGTGATATCCTTTCCCCCAGAATAACGCGTATTATAGGCGGGTGCATTGTCAGGGGAGTGTACACGCGGTGAAAAGACTGTGAAAAGGAAAGAAAAACAGCTCTTTTTTCAAAGAGAACGCTGACGGACCGGCTGAAAATACTTTACTAAAATCCGCGGGTGCGATAAGATAAAGAGAATAATAAACTGGCGGTCTAGCCGGCCAGAAGAAGCCCGCTTGGCGGACAGGAGGACGAAATGGGTAGAACCTTAAATGATGTGCTGAATATCATCCGTGAAAATGACATTGAGATTGTAGACTTTAAGATGACGGATATCCAGGGGCGCTGGCGCCATCTGTCGATTCCGGCCGAGCGCCTGACGGAAGACACGATGAAATACGGAATCGGCTTTGACGGCAGCAACTACGGCTATGCGGCAGTCGAGAACAGCGACATGGTCTTCGTGCCCGACCTCGACAGCGCGGTCATTGACACGTTCTGCGCGATCCCGACGCTTTCCATGATCGGCGACGTTATGGTGATCGGAAAAGAAAATACCCCGTTCGACCAGTACCCGCGGAATGTCGCGAAGCGCGCGAACGAATATATGAAGAAGACCGGGATTGCGGATGAGATGATCATCGGCCCCGAGTATGAGTTTTATATTTTTGACGGCGTCGAGTATGACAATGCGCCGAACCATGCCGGCTATCGGATTTCGGCGAACCAGTCCGAGTGGGAGACCGGCTCTGAAGCGAACAATTACGGCTTCCAGATCGCCCATGCGAACGGCTATCATACGACGCTTCCGATGGACGTAAATAACGACATCCGCTCCGAGGCCTGCCTTACGATGAAGGATTGGGGCGTCCGTGTCAAGTATCATCATCACGAGGTCGGCGGCTGCGGCCAGATGGAAATCGAAGTCGAGCTTGACGAGATGACGAAGATGGCTGATAATACGATGTCTGCGAAATATGTAATCAAAAATACGGCTGTAGCGAACGGAAAGACGGCCACCTTTATGCCGAAGCCTGTCGTCGGCGAAGCCGGCTCCGGACTCCATGTCCACATGCTCCTTTTGAAAGACGGAAAGCCGCTTTTCTACGATGAAAACGGTTATTCCTCATTGAGTGAAACAGCCCTTCATTTTATCGGCGGCCTTTTAATCCACGCGCGTTCGCTCTGCGCGATCACGAACCCGTCGACGAACTCTTATAAGCGCCTGATTCCGGGCTTTGAAGCGCCGGTCACGCTCGCGTATGCGACGGCGAACCGGAGCGCGGTCATCCGCATTCCGGCGTATGCGAAATCCCCGATGCAGAAGCGCTTCGAGCTTCGCAATCCGGACGCAACCTGTAATCCGTATTATGCGTTCGCTGCGATTCTGATGGCGGGCCTCGACGGCATTGAAAAGAAGATCGACCCGCATGCGTTAGGCTATGGCCCGTACGACGGAAACCTGTACGAGCTTCCGGAGGAGGTCCGGAAGAGCCTGAAGGCTATGCCGGCTTCGCTTGGCGAAGCAATGGACGAACTCGAGAAGGATCATGATTATCTGACGAAGGGCGGCGTTTTCCCGGAGCGTCTGATTGAGATCCTCTTAAAGAACGGCCGCGCGGCGGATGAGCATGTGGCGCGGATTCCGCATCCGGAAGAGTTTAAGATGTATTATGACCTGTAAGACAGAGGCCTGCTCCTGCAGCTGCTATAACTACGGCGCAGATGCGGCTTACACATTTAAGGAAAAGCTATGAATAAAAAAGAATTATCTGAGATCCGGAAGCGGTTCTCGAAGACACAGGCGACTTTTTCACGCCTCGCGGGCTGCTATGTCGACTCGCAGAAAAATAAGGTCTGCACTTTCAACGGGCCGTTCTTAAGTCTTGAAGACGAAGAGTTTTACAAGTATCTCGAAATCGCGAAGAAAGCATTGTCCGGAACGGTCGGAAACCAGCTTCTGAATCTGGAGTTTCCGACGGAGGAGGAGATGGCGGGCGGCCACCAGCAGTTCCTCTACGGCGTGCTGGAGTCGAAGCTGAATGCAGAGACGGTCGAATCCTGGTTCGACCTCGTGATTGAGAATTACGAGCATACCGGGAACTATCTGATCCTTCTGTTCCAGGACTCGTACGACGTGCCGTTCCGCGGCGCGGATGAGCTTTATTCCGGCGAATCGAACGAGGTTTATTCGTATATGATCTGCGCGATCTGCCCGGTCGAGCTTTCAAAGGCGTCGCTTGGTTATCTCGAAGAAGAGAAGCGCATCGGCTCCTGCATCCGCGACTGGCAGGTGCATGACCCGGAGACCGGCTTCCTCTTCCCGGCGTTCAATCATCGCGGCTCCGATATCCATTCTTGCCTCTTCTACACGAAGGACACGAAGGTGCCGCACCGCGAGTTTATGGAGAAGGTATTAGGCTGCGGCGTCACGACGACGGCTACCGAAAAGAAGATCACGTTTAAGAATATTGTATCGAGCGCATTGGGCGAAGAAAGCGAGTATAATGCGGATCTATACCTGTCGCTTCAGCGGAACTTAAACGATTTAAATGACCAGTTCGAGGAAGCGCACGACGGCGAAAAAGCGGAGGATGGCGAAGAGCCGGAGAAACTTCAGCTTTCCGAGGAGCTCCTTCGCGAGGCCTTAAGCGACACGGAGATTCCGAAGGACAAACAGACCCGGATCGAGAACAAAGTGAAGGAGGAATTCCTCGCGGACGCGCTCCCGGTCGAGACGTTCATTGACGGGCGCGAGCTCCGTGCCAATGAGATGCGCCTCCAGCGGAATGCGCTTCAGAAGGCGCTTCACGAGACGGAGAGCGAGCTCCGTGTGCTGAAGGAGCAGCAGGAGCCGGGCGGATTCGACGTGAAGGTTGTGACAGACGAAAGCCGCGCGGAGAAGGTGCGGTTTGACTATATCGACGGCGAGCGCTATGTGCTGATTCCGGTCGGCGAGGACGAGACCGTGTCCGTGAACGGCGAAGAGGCGGAAGAGTATTAAGCGTCAGAAACCGCGGAAAAAGGCGTAGAAACGAAAGCAGTATCTATGCCCGGTGACAGAACTAATTTAGTTTTTAAGGAGATATAATGGAAGAACTGAAAAAAGATTTAGAAGAGATGGCCGAGGAAGCCGTCGATTTTGTAAAAGAGATGAAGGCGGAAGAGAAACCAGAGGAGGAAACTGCGGCTTCAGATGCTGCGGAAACAGCGGCAGAAACAGAAACGGTGAAACTTCCGGAAACGCCGGCGGATGAACCTGAAATCCCGGCAGAACCGGTCGAATCGATGGATGATTATCAGGATTTACTGGAAGCGTCCTACCGCCAGATTCATGTCGGCGACGTGATGAAGGGAACGGTCGTCCATGTTGATGAAACCGGCGCATTGCTCGATTTAAACTATTACGCGCCGGGAAAGATTCCGGTAGACGAGATGTCCAATGATCCGCATTTCTCGATCCTCGATGAAGTCCGGATTGGCGATGTGATGGAGGCGACCGTCACGAAGCGTGACGACGGCGCCGGCAATATCCTTCTGTCGCGGAAGGATGCGGATGACACATTAGCATGGGACCGGTTACGGAAGCTGATGGACGAAAAAACGCCGGTTTCCGGAAAGATTTCGGAAGTCACGAAGTCCGGCGCTATCTTTTATGTCGAGGGCGTCCGCGGCTTTATCCCGGCATCGAAGCTCGACTTAACGTATGTCGAAAACACGGAAGAGTATCTGAATAAGCTCATCACCGTGCAGGTGATTTCAGTCGAACAGGAAACGAAGCGCGTCGTCTTATCCGCGAAGGAGCTTCTTCAGGAAAAGGCGATCGCGGAAAAGAACCGCCGGATCAGTCTGCTGACGCCCGGCAATATAGTCGACGGAACGGTAGAACTCATCAAGGATTTCGGCGCATTTGTAAAGATCGGCGACGGCATCAGCGGTCTTCTTCATATCTCCCAGATTTCGAACACGCACGTGAAAAATATCCGCGCTGTGCTGAAAGAAGGACAGAGCGTCCGCGTCCTCATCACGAAGGTTGAAAACGGAAAGGTTTCGCTTTCCATGAAGGCGCTCGAGGATACATTGAACACGGAGAAAGCTGAGGAAGATCCGAAGGAATACAGCGATTCCGAGACCGCTTCCACGAGCTTAGGGGATCTCTTTAAGAACTTAAAGTTTTAATCTGTTTCTTACGATCTAGCCAAAGAGAACAGAGTAAAAGCTGCGACGATTAAAATAACAGAGCAAAAAAAACGACGATAAAAAAACAGAGCAAAAACCACGGGATCTGACGAAAGTCATCAGTCAGATCCCGTGGCTTTTTTGTCATTCCGGCATCATGTGAAAAACAGATGAAAGATAAGTGAAGCGCCTGTTTTTTTAGGTTTATTTAAGGAATCTTTATAAAATGGGGTTATAAGGAAAGTGAAATCGGAAGAGACATCCTGAAGCATGTACCTCCCTCTGGCGATGGCAGTGTTGACTTCTCCCAGGCACCTAATGGATAAAACGCTTGTCTCCTCTTGATTATAAACAAGCCCCCCGCTTAGCGCTTGCCAAGAAGCGCTACTCCCAGCAGAGAGGCAGACCGGATCGTAAACCGACACTTCCCAACGGTCTGCCGGAGCGCGCAGCCATCGCCCGCGCTCACTGCTGAAAAGTTTCCAAATTCTTCTCCTTCAAAAAGCAACCGGACGGCATGCCGCCCGGTTGCTTTGCTTTCGCTCGCTATTTTAGATGCCCCTATCAAGACAGAGAAATATCTGCATTCAGCGCGGACAGTTCTTCCTGCACCCAATCAAGAAGCTGATCCATGATCACAGCATCATAGGGCTTGAAGTCGGTCGCCGGACGCATGCGGCTGTTGATCTCGATAGGCACACCCTGCTTTCTCATGACATATTTTGCAATCAGCGGGTAGGCCAGGCTTTCCGAAAAGGAAGCGAAGCAGGCCACGTGCTGAATATGCTCGGCTTTTTCGGGAAAACGGTTGAAATTATCGCAGAGCCAGACATAAAGCTCCGGCGTTATATTGGCCATAATGCTGGAGTAGCCGGCGGCGCCTTCCTTTAAGGTCATGAGCAGGGTCTGGGCATTTGCATTAAAGAGAAGAAGCTCGGAGCCGCGAATCAGTTCCATTCTGCGGTGAAGCATCACCGGGTCACAGCAGGTATCTTTTAAAAAGCAGATCCGTTTACTGTCTACTGCCCATTGAAGCTCCCGGTCCTGAAGAATCCGTTTATAAGGAAGAGGGCATTCATAAAAGCCCAGACTCATGTCATCCGGAAGCAGCTGCAAGAGCTTCTCCGCGTTTTGAATCAGCGTATCGCCCAATTCATTGTCAGGATCCAACCGGTTCGTTATAATCACCACCGCTTCAGCGCCGGCATCCCGAACCTGCTTCATCTGGTCTGCCATTTCCTGCAGATTCTTAGAAGTTGAAAAGGAACCGGCGGCAATGACATTCATTTTGGGACGGCCGGAGGATGCCAGTTTGTCCGCATTCTCACGGGCACCGCGGATGATCTTCAGCCGTTCCTCCATCGTAAGCAGATGAAGTTCCGTACTGTGGCACATGGCGAAAAGACTTCGGCAGCCTTTTTTGCTATACCAGTCGATCATGCCCGCCAGGGCATAAAGGTCTATCGAATCATTCTTTGTATAGGGCGCCAGCATAGTACAGTTGACACCCGGACTTAGTTTTAGCATATGGGAACTCCTTGACGTGAAATGAAATAGATGACTTTTGGGAAAGAGCGCTCGGCCGATCGTTTTTCGCCGGTCCGTTCTTCAGCGTTATAATAACTTCCTGAAATCCTCTACGACACCGAAAGTCTGGCAGTTGGCATTGTGGAAACTGTCCGCTCCGTTAAAGGAAGTCCGTGTCAGATAGAGAATGTCTTCACCGTCAAAAATGAAGCTCGTGTACTGGAAACCTACCTCCTCCGGATTCAGATGACTGTAATCCAGAAGGACTTTAGCCACCCGCCAATGATACCCGTCTTCGGAAACCGACAATGCCAGACGCGATCTTTTTGAATAGGGATCATCGTCTGTGACCAGATTTCCGATAGCCCAGTATTTTCCTGTCTCAGGATCCATAAGCACATGAGTTCTGCTGTTGGCGCCTGTCGGCATATCGATGATGGAATGGAACTTCGGTGCAGCTTCCAGGTCATTCTCATCGATCTCCAGAACGCATGCTTTTCCATAAGCGGGAACGCTTCCCTTATCTAACTGCATGCGGGCCAGATTGACCAGTTTTCCGTCTCCTGCGACAAAGATGCTTCCTTCCAAAATGGTGATATTTCCGCCTACAGGGGATCCGGGCCAGGAAGGGTCATAGGCTGTAAAATCCGAAACAGTCCAGTTTTCGGATTCCAGAAGGTCCGCATCCTCCGACACGGACAGGACTCCAATCCGATAGCCTTCATTTGGTTTCCAGGAACCGAAATCGATACTGGTGATCAGCCGTCCGTGGTGATTCAGAATCGGCATGGGCTGTCGCTGATAACCTAAGGACGCCGAATTGCCGCCAGCAAAAAGGAGAACCGGCTTGGTCCAGGTGACTCCTTCATCATAAGAGGCGCCGATGAGAAGAGATCCGTTTTCCGTGCTGGTAGCGAGCATATAAAGCACGTTCCGGTGCATGAACAATGTACCGAAAAAGGCTGGAAAAAGATCGCAAAGATAATGCCAGGTCTTTCCGTTGTCATCGGAACGGAACAGAATCTCCAGATCCTGTGCGGCGCCGCCGGCAAAAAGATTCATGGCTGCCACCAGTCCGCCGGATGGAACCCGGACGAAGGTGGGATCACAGAGATAATGACCGGAAAAGGCATAAACATTATCTTCTGGATGAAGATAATTCACCATGATGTCCGGATAAAACCCGGTCCGGAAGAGCCGAAGAGCACTACGATAATCCGGCGCATTTTTTCTCTCTACAAAAAACTCATAGTCGCAATATGGCTGAAGGCCCTCAATTGAAAGAACGGATCCGGAAAAGAGAATCTTCCGCATCGGATGATCGGTTCCCCGGATTCTGTAATTCAGCACATGGTATTCCTCCGGTGCAGCATTGTCCAGAATCTCTATGACAGCCCCGGTTTCATTTGGTGCGATACGGCAGACATAGGGACTCGATTTCTGAGTTGTCCTCCGGTTCGCCGGTATAAAAGGATGGTAATCCCATCCTGTAATTCCCTTCATTCCTTTTACTCCCTTCAGTTAGCTATATTTTTGCTATCGTGAATCCGTGATATGAAGAATGCCTTTTTGATCAGTCATTCTTTTTAATAATCACTCTTCGATAAGAGGAAGGCGCCATGCCGTATAAACTGGAAAAGGCGCGGCTGAAATAGTTTCCGTCTGAGAAGCCTACAGAGAGCGCGATGCTTTCAATGGTGGCGCTTGATTCCAGAAGAAGCCGGGCTGCCTCCTTCATCCGGAGCGCCTGAAGGTACTTTCCCGGGGACATGCCGAACATTTTCCGGAACAGCCGGCGGAAATGGGTGGAACTCATTCCTGCAAACTCGGCCATTTTATCAATATTCAATTCATTCTCACACAGATTCTCCCGAATCTTTTTTTCCGCAGCCGTAAGCTTCCGCCGGTTCTCCGCGCTGAAATAATCAAAGGTCTCAGACTGCAGAATCCGCGCCAGGACACTGTATACCAGCGCTTTTCCGCGAAGCTGGGCGTAATCATGGTCCGGAAGCCATAGCCCTGCCAGAGTAAGGAAATCGGCTTCACCATAGGTTCCGAAACGAAGCGCGAAGGGCTCTCGATCCTTTCGGATTCCGTTCCGATCTGAGAGCATACAGTCTACCCAAACGACGTCATAATCTTTTCCGACCAGGATTGAATAAATGCTGCTATAGGGCAGGTAAAGCAGATCTCCGGCGCGCACATCCACCTGCTTTCCGGAAAAAGTGTACTTTGCGCATCCGTGAAGGATATAAACGAAGCAGTCACTATAACGGGGGGCCTGCTCCGAATAGAGTCCCTCTGACATACGGCGGGAGGCTGAGTTCAAAATAGAGATTACCTCTGTGGTAGAAATATCTAGTTCCATATCGTCACCTTAATGCGCTGCGGAATTTTCTGCCTGCGCAATGAACACATCCTGCTCTGTACGGGAAAGCCTGGTAAACCGGGCGTTCCAGCCGCAGACTCTTACCTGAAGCGTCTCATATTTTTCCGGGAAGGCCTGAGCTTCCCGAAGGGTGGCAGTGTCAAAGATGTTCATCTGAAGGCATTGGCCGCCGTTTTTTTCGAATACTTTAAGAAGGGTCAGCATAGACTGAAGGCCAGGCTCACCCTTCACTGCGGAGGGATGGAGCACGAGGTCGAGTACGGCTCCGTTAGGAACTCCGCAGCGTGTCAGCCGGCTGACGGTGTTGAGAAGCGCTGTAGGCCCTTTCCGATCCGAACCGACAGTGGCGCAGAGATTCTTACTGAGAGGATCTCCGAAGAACCTTCCGTCCGGCGATGCGGAGGTGGCTAAACCGTCGGTAAATGCTACATCGATGGAGAACAGTCCCATCCGGAACACGCCTCCGCGGGCTGCCGGAGCACCATTTATCCGTTCTGCCGAAAATGCGGCAATCTTTTCAGCCAGAGCATCCGCTTCAGGATCTCCGTTACCGAATCTCGGGCAGGCGGTGCGGATGGATTTCCGGAGAAGCTCTGCATCTTCCCAGTTATTTTTCAGAATCTTCCGGAATTCCGAAAGCGTTAATTCATTTTCTTCATACACCTTATGCTTAATGGCGCAGAGGGCATCCGTAATATCCGCAAGCCCCATCATGTTGATAGAGGTATTGCTGTATATCGCACCGCCTTCATAAGCATCCAATCCTCTCTCTACACAGGAAGCCATGGTAGAAGAGAAGAGAGAGGCGGGGTTCATCTGGATATAGATCTCTTCATAGGCATTGATCTCGTCCATGACCGTACGGATACAGAAATCTACTTCACGAAGCACGGCCGCTTCAAAAGCCTCATAGCTTTCGATAGCTTCCGCTTCGCCGACTTCTACGCCTAACCGGATTCCGTCTTTCGGATCCCGGCCGTTATTCATGGCGAGAAGCACGCATTTCGTCATGTTGACATTGCCGGCGCAGGTATTCGGAACCTCGCCGAAGGCATTGGGCTCATAGCAGCCGACAGGGATATACGAAGCGGCGTCCTCCGGACGGATTCCGAGAGCGGTAAGAGCGGGAATAACCGAGCGGTCGTTCACGAACACATAACTGGACCGGCCGGAACGGATGCTGTTCATAACATGTAAGAGGAACTCCTCCGGAATCCGGTCATGGACACGGATCTGGATCTTCGGGCAGTAGATTCCCATGGAGTCATAGGTTTCCCGGATCAGTTCCGTCAATTCATACACCGCCGGATCTGACCCCAGGCAGATGGGCACATTATTCGGATGGTCCATAGCGCTGATGCGGGCGAAAAAGCATTTGAGATACTCACAAAACTCTTCTTTCGAGTATCGCCCGGACTTCAGATCCTCCTGATAGAAGGACCAGAGGAGAAGATCCAGATGACCGAAAGAGCGGACATAGGTCTGCTCCAGGCCGTCCTGCAGCATATAATAAAGGAGCATCAGCTCCAATGCCTCCGGCGTAGTGGCAGGAGCATGCAGAAGCAGCTCCCGGAGGAAGACGCTGTAGGGAGCATCCGGACGGAGGGCGATCAGCCGCTTCAGATAATCGGAAATTCCGTCATAGATCATTTCTGCTGCCTGATAGAATTCATTGTCCGGGCAGTCTTTCCGTTTCTTTTTTATTTCTCCCGAAAGACCGGTGATTCCGAGGCGGAGGATCCGTTCCCAATCGGGGCAGGTATGGCTGGTGTCGAGACGCGCTTCCCATAACTTAGCGTTCTGACCGTTCGCCGCTTCGGATACCAGTCTGCCCAGTTTCCCGCGTGTGGTTTCATCGGCGATCCAGCGTTTCTGCACACGCAGAATAGCGCCCTCATGACGAAGGCGGTCCGCATAGACCCCATGCTCTTCAGAGGCAATGGCCCCATTCCGAAGAATCCAAGACATCATATCTGCCTTCAGAAGCCGCCGGGAGCGTCCGGGGGCTTCGTTTTCTATTTCCAGCATCTTCTGGTCCAGTTCCTCACCGGTAGGACCTTCAGTCCAGGCGGGATTCTGAATCCCTAAATCGATCTCTTCAGCAAGAGAGGAATATTTCAGCATGATCAGACTCCTTTTCTTAATTATCTGCTCACAAACGCAAGCCTAATATATCACTGTTTTTTTAGAAAAACCATAGATAATATTATATATATCTGTATTTTCTGTCCAAATAAAAACGAAAACAATCCGCGATTTCCATGACCCCGGAAAGGCAATATTACAACATTGGTTTGCCAATATCCGGACTTTTTTTCGTGGGATGAAGATCATAGAATAATCTCAATACACGCGTTCAGGAGGAAGATGTATGTTCAGAGTAGCATTGTTAAGCAGGTGGCATCCTCATGCGTTTCCGGATGCCAGATATGCAAAAGATTTATTAAACCAGCCGGATTGCAGCATTGTAGCCGTCTGGGACAGAGATGAAGCTTTAGCCAGAGAATGGGGAGAGTTTTACGGCGTTGATTTCTATACAGATCTGGAGGCTGTTCTTTCCAGGGAAGATGTGGACGGCGTTCTGGTGTGCTCTGATCCGAAAAACCACAAAGAGATCCTGATCTCTGCGGCAAACCATGGAAAACATATTTTTACGGAGAAGGTCCTGGCATTTTCCGTAGAGGAAGCGGAAGAGATTAAGGCAGCGGTAGAGCGGAATCACGTTCAGTTCTGCATCTCTTTTATGCGACTCGCGATTCCTCAGCTGGCCTATGCCAGAAAACTTCTGGAGGATGGGACACTAGGAAAACCGGTGGCTTTTCGGTGCATGTGCGGTCATGCCGGTGCCATCGCCGGAAGCCTTCCGGATTACTGGTATGATCCTGACATCACCGGAGGCGGCGCGATGATCGATCTCGGCTTCAACTCTGCTTATCTGGCCAGGTATATCATGGGAGAATTCGAGTCCGTCAGTTCCACCTTCAGCTATGATATTATCCATAAGCCGGTAGAGGATACGGCTTCTTGTAATGTAAAATTCAAAAACGGGGCCATCGGTGACATTGAAGCTACTTTTGTATCTCCGCTGATCAGTGTATTTGAACTGAATGTGTATGGTACAAAGGGAGCGTATTATGCACGTTTCGGCGGCGGCGACATGGCGGAACTGAATGTGAACGGAAAGCGGGAAGTGCTGGATCTGTCTGCACTTAATAGCCCCCTGAAGACGCCGATAGCCACATGGGTGGATGCCTGCAGAAACGGCTGTACCGTCAATGCTTACGGCATGGACGGCGCCATCGATATGGTGAAATATATGAAGGCAGCTTATGAATCTGCCAGGGAAGACGGAAAGCGTATCCGAATCGGATAAGAAACAGATAAGAAACAGAAAAGAAAGGCTGCAAACTTCGGAATGCAGCCTTTTTTATCAGTTAAAGAAAACCGGTTTTCCGGTCTTTGCAGATTCGTAAATAGCGCTTAAAAGCATGGTCACGACGGCAGCCTGCTCCGAACGGACGGTCAGTTCGCCCTTGCCTTCGCAGGCTTCACGGAAGACACGCTGCTCCTCGGTACGGGGATCGGTACTTTTCCCGTCATAGAAGGCGATACCGCCTGCGGCGAAAGAGGGCTCTTCGATAAACTGGACGCCGTTTTTCACCCCATTGATTCTGAGCTTCCCGTTGACGGTAAAGTTGTCGCAGCCGGCCCGGGTGCCGCAGAGCTGATACTGAACGGATTCGCCTTCCAGCATATTCAATGCCCAGCTGGTTTCCAGAAGGACTGTGGCTCCGTTTTTCATAACGATATATCCAAAGGCACTGTCTTCCACCTGGAAGTTTTCTGTGGTCCATGTGCCCATGGGATTGCCCTGCATCTCTTCGGGAAGACTGCCCAGCTTATGATAGACAGAACCTACCACATAGGCAGGCTCATAGTTGTTCATGAGCCACAGAACCGTATCCAATGCATGCGTGCCCACATCCACCAGACAGCCGCCTCCCTGCTCATATTCGTTCTGGAAGACACCGTGGGTCGGAACGCCCCTTCTTCTTAAAACCCGGGCCTTTGCATAGTAGATTTCTCCGAAGGTATCCTTCAGCATCTCTTTCTTGACGTACTGGACATCGTGATCCTGACGGTGCTGATATCCGATGGTCAGGAGTTTGCCGCTTCTTTTTTCGGCTTCCAGCATCTTCTTTGCTTCTTCATAGTTGATGGCCATCGGTTTCTCACAGAGCACATTGAAGCCTGCATCTAAAGCAGCCACGGTGATCGCGCTGTGCATGCGGTTAGGCGTGAGCACATAGATGGTTTCAATGTCCTTCTCTTTCTGAAGAAGCTCGGTATAGTCCGTATAGACCCGGGCCCCTTCCACACCGTATTCTTTTGCGGCATTCTCTGCCCGCTCTGCAATCACATCGC
The DNA here is from genome assembly GCA_002315255.1 of Lachnospiraceae bacterium UBA1778. GTDB lineage: Bacteria > Bacillota > Clostridia > Lachnospirales > Lachnospiraceae > UBA1267. Next base: position 27,281 of record DCGM01000042.1, on the reverse strand, counting down.
AGAGGGCCAGAATCTCAAACCCGCCATCCTTTTTCATGCACGGCATATGCTTGCCGAAAGCGATTCCGCCGCATCCGATAATACCGATCTTCATTTTTTTCCCTCTCGGTTTCATTCTTCCGGAACCTTGGAGATCTCCTCGGAACGGAAGGTAATGTTCTCTTCGATTATGCGGCATCATTGAGGAAAATTCGATATTCAATATTGGCAGATTGATATCGCATTATTGCAATGAAAACGGGGATTGATACGCCCGTGCTATACAGGGCTTCGTCAGAAATGTTGCGAGAGAACCTTTTTCCGGTACTGGGCAGCGGTGCAGCCGACCTTTCTCTTAAACAGCTGAATAAAGTATGGCACACTGTCGAAACCGCACTCGTAGCAGCAGTCGGTGACGCTTTTTCCTGTGAGAAGCAGGTGCTCCGCATGGCTGATCCGAAGCTGAAGGACGTACTGGAGATAGGTGGTGCAGGTGTTTTTTTTGAAATATTTGCAAAAATAGTATTTGTCCATGTTTACATAGGCGGCGGCATCTTCTAAAGTGATACGCTCGCAGAAATGAACATTGGTCCAACGGATCAGCCGGGTCAGCGTCTCATCATGGGGGATGATGAGGCCGTTTTCCCGGAAATCAGAGGAGATCCCCTGATCCAGAAGGCGGAACAGCTTAAGGCAAAGAGACATGCGGACGTATACATCTTCGTTATCCTTTTCTGCCAATTCCATGACGGTGCCCCAGAAGAGTTCAAAGTCCGGCTGGGATGCGGCGAGATCATCCAGTTCTCTGCCGTTGTTCTTCAGAAAACCCTGCAGGTCCAGGAAGTTTTTCATCTGCTGAAGATCAAACTTCAGGCAGATTTCCATTCCCTGCTCCGAGGGTTCGATGGCCACATCGTGAACGATACCGGGAAGGATTACGAAGATCCGCGGAGAACTGTCCAGAAGATACTGGTTGCCGTAGGCGGTGACGGTTCCTCGGAGTCCTCGAAATACCATGATCTCTAAGGTGTCCGCATAGTGGAGATAGGAATGGTTCTTCACCGAACCCTCCTGATAAAGCTGTTTTACGATGCTGTAGGGGACTTCCGGCGAGTATTCGATTTTTTCGTTAAAACTGTCCGGAAGAATGGAGACGACCTGCTTTAGGCCGCTATTCCGATAGACCTTGACAATGCTCCCGCTACCGTCCATATCGACTCGCTTATTTCTGACAAACCCGGTGCTTCCCATCTTTTTCCTTTCTTTTCTATCGTCGCCACGAAGGATCTGAAGAATATGTTCTCTGATCACTCTATTACATTTTTTGCAATAATACAACAAATATGACAGGAGATTTCTCACTATTTTCATTTTTTTTACGCGATTGTTCCGAAATGATGACAAGAATGGAACAAAAATGAACAAGATTGGGATAACACAGAACCATGATTCTTTTTACAATGGCAGAAGAGGCCCCCTCCCTTTTCCTAAAACGGAGGCCCCATGAAAAAGGGAAATAGACAGTATTCAGAAGAAGATCATTTTTTTATTCAAAAGGAGATCAGATAACATGAACTATCAGGAAAGAATCGATGCGCTCCGCGCGGTGAAGGAGCAGCAGACCAGAGAAAAGTACGAAAAGAATTCCTACATGAACGAGGATGACTACGGCAGCGTTCTTCCGACGGAAGACGTTCAGATGAATATTGAATTCAATGATAAGGAGAACAGCACTTTTTACGGCGCGGATCTTTGGGCTAAAAACTTCACGGAAGTCATGATGAAGCACCCGGTCTATGTAGATTCCCGGGATGCTCTGGCCGGCCGCTGGATGTATATCCTTCAGCGCCTCCGTCCTTTTGAAAGCGCGGTGTCCAGTAAGAATCTGGAGATGGCCCCGGTTTTTGATTACAGCCGGTTAAAGCCTATCCACGAAAAGTACAATATCATTCCCGGCATCGGCAAGATGCATCATTTCGCGCCGGACTACCAGATCGGTTTGGAACTGGGCTTCGGCGGCCTTCGGGACAAGGTTGAAAAGTACAGTAAGATTCATCCGGAAGCGAAAGAACTTTACGATGCGGAGAAGATGGTGCTCGGCGGAATCCGGAACTGGATGGAGCGGACGCTTCAGGAAATCCGCCGGAAGGAGAGCGCAGAGACTGATCCCGAGCTTCGAGAGAATCTTCATGAGATGGCTGAGGCGAATGCGAATATCATTGACGGAGTGCCTAAGACCTTCCGTGAAGTGTGCCAATGGATCGCCTGGGTCAATATGTGCAACCGGACCTATGACCGGGCCGGTGCGGGCTGCCAGCTGGATGTGCTTCTTCGTCCCTATTATGAGAAGGATAAGGCAGAGGGGCGGATCGATGCGGAAAAGGCGAAATATATCATTGCCTGCCTTCTTTTAGTCGATACCCATTATTATCAGATCGGCGGTCCGGATGCGAACGGGGAGGACATGACGAATGAACTGTCCTTTATCATTCTGGAAGCTGCCCATATGCTGAAAACCTCGATTAACCTGACGATCGGCGTTCACGACAAGCTGGATCCGGAACTGTTCCGCCGCGGAGTGGAGATTCTCACGGAAGACCGGAAGGCTTATCCCCGCTTTGTGGGAAGCGATTCGGTCATTGACGGCTTTATGAAGAACGGCTATTCGAGAGAATTGGCAGTAAAAAGGATCGCGGTAGGCTGTAACTGGATGTCGCTGCCCGGCATGGAGTACACGATGAACGACCTGATCAAGATCAATCTGGCGAAGGTAATGGAAGTGGCGCTTGATGAGTATATGGCGGAGCCCTGTGAAAAGCGTACGACAGAAGAACTATACGGCGTCTTCCTCCGTCATCTTCAGGCGGCCATCGACTGCGTAAAGGAGGGAGTCGACTTCCACCTGAAAAATCAGTATAAAAACGCGCCGGAGCTGATTCTGAACCTGTTAACCCACGGTCCTATCGAGCGAGGACTCGATGTATCGAATGGCGGTGTGGATCTCTATAATATCGCAGTGGATGGCTCGGCCCTGGCTACTACAGCGGATTCTTTTGCCGCTCTTCAGAAGTTCATCGAAAAGGAAGGGCGCCTTACGTGGGACTCCTGTTATAAGGCCCTGCAGGATAATTTTGAGACTCCGGAAGGCGCATTGATTCAGACGATGCTTCGGCATGGTGACCGGTATGGCTCGGGCAATTCTCTCGGCGATGAGTGGGCGGTCCGAATCTCCCGCGACTTCACAGCAATGATCAAAAAGGACCGGACTCCCGACGGGCATATGATGATCCCCGGTCTGTTCTCCTGGGCCAATACGGTCAGCATGGGCTACGAAGTCGGTGCTACCGCAAACGGCCGAAAGAAGGGCGAGCCTATTTCCCACGGCGCGAACCCCCATCCCGGCTTCCGGAAGGATGGGGCATTGACTGCGATTTCGAATGCAGTCGCCTCTGTCCAGTGCGGCTACGGAAATACGGCGCCTCTCCAGTTGGAGGTCAGCCCGAACCTTACGGATAAGGATCAGCTGATTTCGGTGATCCAGAGCATGATCCGCTCTCACTTTAAGGCCGGCGGCACCCTGATAAACATCAATATTATGGACAAAAACGTGATATTGGATGCGTACGATCATCCTGATAAATATCCGGACCTGGTGGTCCGTGTTACCGGCTTTACCGCTTATTTTTCTGTTCTGAACGAAGAATTCCGGAAGATGACGGTGGAGCGAGTAATCGCAGAAGCATAAAAAATACGGCCCGGCATTCCGATTTTCGGATGCCGGGCCGTTCTGTTTTTCTGTCAGAATCTTCTGTATTGGCCGGGAGTCATCCGGGTCTTCCTGTCAGAATCTTCTGTATTGGCCGGGAGTCATCCCGGTCTTTTGTTTGAACAGCCGGATGAAGCCGGACACATCGGACAGGCCGATGCTTTCAGTTATGGTCTGAATATCCAGATCCGTGTTTTTGAGAAGCTCAGTAGCTTTGTCGATGCGGAGTGTGGTCACGTATTCCGTAATGCCCAATCCGCAGTATTCTTTAAAAATCTTCCGCATATTCTGCGGCGTAATGTGAAAATGTTCCGCCATCTGGCTGACCTGAAAATCATAGCTGCAGAAATTCTGGTCGATATAATCCCGGATCTCCTGACCGGATAACCGGGAGGATTTCGGAATATCGGAGACCGCGGCCAGCTTGGCGCTGAGAATCTCTTTATAGTTCTCAAAGTACTCGTCGATGGTCACAAAGTCTGTAAGACCGGTGTAGTTGAGCCCCTTCTGAGCGTCTGCACCATAGGAAACCGTCGGTTCAGGAAGCCGCTTTAGGGCAGCAAACATATCATAGCAGATGTATTTCGCACTGTGCAGATCGCACTCTGCTTCAGAAATGTACTCCTTCAGCCGGTCCATTGCCATAAAGGCGGACTCCTTATTCTGCGTAAAAATAGCGGTTGACAGCGCGTTCAGGTCTGCAGAAGGATAGTTCGATCGGGCGAAGTCGTTTCTGCACATTCCCTGCGTGACGATGCAGTCTCTTCCGTAGATGATACTGTAGTCCAATGCATTGGTGCTGTCCAGATAGGAACGGCCTAACTGGTCAAAGGAGTTATAAGATCCGCCGATGCCGATAGACACATCCCCTGCGGACAGGCTTTTCAGATAATCGGAAACCTCATGGGCGAGGGAGTAGTAGAATTTCGGATCAGACTTGTTACTGTTGATTACCAGCAAAAGCTTATGATCAAAAAGGAGATCCTTAATCAGCACAAAGGACTCCCTTTTCTCAATCACCTCGCGGAGTCCGTGGTAGAGATCTTTGTAATCAGCGCTTCTGCTTTCCTTTGCGTCCGGATGCAGGGCGACACCGAATACCGTAAAATAATGGAGGGGCAGGCTCAGACCGGTGTTGCTCAAAATATTATCAAAAGCCTCTCTGCTTTTAATGTTGCCGCAGATCCAGACCGAGATGAAGTGGTCAATGATTCCGTGGCGGTTTTCATCTTTGAAGAGATCGGTATTTTTCAAGTCCTCTGCAAAAATCCGATCAAAAGCCCGCTCCAGCTGAAACAGTTCATTCAGATTATGCGCGGCATCGCCCGACGCCTTCCCCTCTGCTTTGTTTAACTTTTTCGTAACCTTTTCTGCTAACTGGTGTATGGGCGCATAATGCCTCTTCATGCCGAACAGGATCAGACCGACACCGGCCAGGACCGTGAGAAGAAATAGTCCCACAATAAAAAAGGTCAGACGATAGAGGAGATCGTAAGCCTTTTCCCGGCTCAGAATTCGAAGATAGACGAGACCTGTTTTGGAAGAGTTTTTGATGAATATCAGATTATTACCGATGCTGAGAGGCTCCTCCTGCGGGGATTCTGTCAGAATCTTATCTGAAAGCAGATGTCCCAGAATGTTTTCCAGTTCCTCCGAACCATATTCTGTACTGGAATAAGGGGTATGGGACAGGGTTTCCATCTCCTTGTTAAGAATGACCACCATCTCCAGGTTTTTAGTCTGTGACGATAAAAAAATCTCCTGAAGGTAACTTTGAGGAATCAGATACGCGGCATTTCTGCCGCTGTACAGGGATTCCCCTTCGTATGAGGTTATCGGATAGAAAACAAATAAACAGGCGGTGGTACTCTGTGAATCTGCCTGGCCGGAATAGAAAGAGAGCCCAGCGGTATTTTCAAAAAGTTCCAGCCATTTTTCACTTTCGCTGATAGCGTAGTTGCGTATAAAATTTTGAAAACTCAGGTCGGAGTTATAAAATGAACCGGAAGAAGTAAAGAACTGATCGCTTCCCTTTTCGTGCAGAACGATATTGGAGACAGATGCGTTACTGTTCCGCAGTTTGTTCAGGGTCTCGATGGCTCGGATAGGTGAAGTCTTGAGAGAATAGCGGCTCAGCGTAGGGTCTGCTTCGATAATAGCTGTCAGATCTGAAAGACTTGTAATCGCTGTTTCCACCGACAGACTGGTCTGGTCCAGAGCGGAATAATTAGACTGGATCACCTTGGAACGCAGCTCGCGGAAAGACAGTAAAAGGCCGGAAGAAACGATTAAAACCGGAACTGCCAGAAGAGCAATGTAGAAAAACAAATATTGTTTTTTCAAGGAAAGCTTCTTTAAAACAGCATTCATATCACACAAACCGCTCCTGTCATGAGTATTTTTATCAAAGCGGGTCTTTTCACCGCAAAATCCATCATACTACAGAGTATTCCTTTTTGACAACAGATATGAAAAAAGGTTTTTGTCCGATGAGATGCTTTTTTGCATACTTGCTGATTACCGACGGTTAATCCTATTTTAGCCCTGCCCATTTATCCAATTCGGTTTTTTCGGTTCTTTTTTTCATATTTTTTACCAATTGTCAAATTGAAATACCACATTTTTGGTGGTTATAATCGAAAACAGAAAGCAATTGGGATGTCTTTCATCAGCAGGAAGGATAATTGATTTATGAAAAAGAAAAAAGTAGCAAATGATTTTTCAGCATCTTCATTGAAGATACTCAGAAAGGAAATCTGGAGACATCGGGAAGTCTATCTGATGATGATTCCGGCTTTGGTGGCTACATTTATCTTCAGATATATTCCGATTTATGGCATTTCGATGGCTTTCCAGAACGTTAAGCTCGGTGACAAGTTCGGTCAGAGTGAATGGGTCGGCCTCTATCACTTCACCCGCTTCTTTAAGGGCGCATGGTGTGGCCGTGTCATAAAGAACACGCTTATTATCAGCGTTCTTTCCATTCTGACGTTCCCGCTGCCGCTGATGCTGGCGCTTCTTCTGTTTAATACGAACAGCGTCCCGCTGAAGAAGATTGCTCAGACGGCCACGTATCTTCCCTACCTTTTGTCGCTAGTTCTCGTTGTTTCCATTATCAATGTATTCTGTGCAGGGGATTACGGGTTTATCAATATTATTCTTCACAGGCTCGGCATGTCGAAGATCAACTTCTTCGGAACCCCAACATTGGTCTATCCTTTGTACATCATATCGGGAATCTGGTCCAGCTGCGGCTATAATGCCGTCGTCTATCTGGGCGCTCTCGCTTCAGTAGATAATGATCAGATTGAAGCCGCCATGATTGACGGAGCCGGAAAACTGAAACGGATCTGGTATATTCAGCTTCCCACCATTCTTCCTACGGTTATGACGCTTTTAGTGCTGAATGTAGGTAATATGTTTGCGGTCGGCGCGGATAAGATGATCCTTCTTCAGACGGACCTGAACCTGTCCTGCTCCGAAATTATTTCTACTTATGTTTATAAAACCGGTGTGGAAGGCGCACAGTACGGATTCTCTACGGCAGTCAACCTGTTCCAGAGTGTAATCAGCGTTGTTATGCTTCTCAGTATCAATAAGCTGTCGAAGAAGCTGACCGGCATTCAGGTCATTTGATAAGGAGACAAAAACATGGCAAAGAGAAATACAGCTTTTTTAGTCAGAAAAGCAGTCAGAAAGAAACGCAAGTTCTCGGATGTCCTCCTGGATGTAATCATTAATACGCTCCTGGTTATTGCAGCGATTGCAGCTATCTATCCTTTATGGAACGTATTGATTTCCTCTGTCAGTAATACCAATGCGATCAGCAACGGCGAAGTAATCCTGTGGCCGGTGGGCTTTAACCTTTCCGCCTATGAGAAGATGTTTGCCGAGAAGCAGATCTGGGTCGGCTTCCGAAACTCCGTCATCTATACGACAGCCGCCTGTATCATGGACTTCGTGGTGACGCTTCCCTGTGCCTATGCGCTTTCCAGAAGATCTCTCCCGGGAAGAAAGGGCTTCATGTATTACTTTACGCTGACGATGTATTTCAGCGGCGGTACAATTCCCCTTTTCCTTCTGATCAGTAAACTGGGTTGGGTCGATACCCCTCTGGCGCTCATCATTCCCAGCTGTACCTGTGTATTTGAGCTGGTTATTGTCCGGAACTTTTTTGAGCATAACATTTCCGAGGCGCTTTTCGATGCCGCGCGGATCGACGGTATGGGCTTCTTCAAGTTCTTCGTGAAGATCGCATTGCCTCTCAGCAAGGCAATCCTGGCGGTATTTTTCCTCTATCGTATTCAGGCCCACTGGAACGCTTATCTCGGCGCGAGAATGTACTTGTACAGTCCGAACCTGAAGACGCTGCAGCAGGTGATTCAGGCGATCTCCGCGAAACTGGACACCAGTCTGATGGAGGATATGACCAGTGCGGAAATCGTTTATGCGGTTCAGCAGAAGCAGCTTTTAAAGTACGCCGTCGTTATTGTATCGGCTCTTCCGCTGGCCATTATCTATCCTTTCATGCAGCGCTATTTCGTGCAGGGAGTCATGGTAGGCGCAGTAAAGGAATAATTTATCTGTGTTATTTATCTCCCGGCAGGGAGAAATAAATAAAAAAACAAAAAAGGAGATTACTATGAAGAAATTTCTCAGCATCCTCTTGGCTGCACTGATGGTTCTCAGTCTCGCTGCTTGCACGAAGACGGATCCGACCAAGGAAACCAAGAAGGAAGACCCAACCACGCAGGAAACTCAGGCTCATACTGAAGAAGAGAAGGGCATTACGTTCCCGCTTGCAGAGAAGGTTACTTTCACGATCATGGTTCCGAACGACAATGATATGAACGAAGCCTTAAACAAGATGACCTGGTGGAAAGAACTGGAAGAAGCTACCAATGTTCACATTGAGTTCACCTGCCTTCCGTTCGATGATACTTGGACCACCCTGTCCGCACTGGCAACTGCTGGTAAGGCCGGCGACGCTTTCTTAGGCGGAACGGTCATCACCGACGCTCATCTGATGGAGCTTGCTGCCAGCAACCTTATCATTGAACTGACGGAGTATGTCGACAACGAAGAACTTATGCCGAACTACAATGCACGTGTGTATGATCAGGATCCTGACACCCGTCTTCTGAACGCTACTCCGGACGGAAAAGTCTGGTCTCTTATGAAGTACAGATCTCAGGCTGGTTCCTACATCGAGTCCCCGATCTGGATCAACAAGACCTGGTTAGACAACCTTGGACTTGAGATCCCGACCACGATCGATGAACTGGAGCAGGTTCTTATCGCATTCCGTGATAACGACTGCAACGGCAACGGCGACGCTACCGATGAAATCCCGTGGATGATCTACAAGAGCAACGCGATGAACCACTTTGAAGCTATGCTCGGCTCCTACGGCATTGCTACCAAGGACGGCGCTCTGGAGAACTACACCTACATCGAGAACGGCGAAGTTAAGTTTGCTCCGACCAGCGAGAACTGGAAGGCTGCTATCAAGATGTACAACAAGTTCTGGAGCGAGAACTTAATTTGGAGCGAAGCATTCACCGCTACCAATGAGACCTATACCGCGAAGCTGAACAGCGCAACTCCGGTTATCGGTATGTACAACTCTAAGACCGCTCCGGCAAGCGGAAGTGATCAGTATGTCCAGATCGCTCCGGTTTCTGTAGATGGCTACAAGACCAGATATTATATCCATCCTGGTTTCAAGGGTATCCGTAACACGTTCACCGTTTTCAACACCTGTGAAAATGTCGATATCCTGATGGCTTGGGTTGACCAGTTCTATACGTTCGAACTCAGCAACAACATGCAGTACGGCGATGAAGGCTGGCTGTTCGAATATGACGAAGACGGCAAGTGGACCGCAATCAGCAGAACCGCTGAAGAGCAGGCTACCGTTCCGTATCTTCTTCGTGACCGTCCGTTCTCTTGGACTGAGGAAGACTTCGCTACCCGTATCAACAAGTCTGAACTCGAGCTCACCTACGATAAGAACATGGAAATCTACGAAGACTATCTGACCGATGAAATCTGGCCGAGACCGTACATCCTTGCAGAAGACTCTGCTCGTATCTCTGAGCTTCGTACCGATATCATGTCTACTGTTCAGGAGAAGAGAGCAGCATGGATCACCGGCACCGCAGACATCGACGCTGAATGGGATGATTTCGTAAAGTCTATCGAGAACATGGGACTCGAAGAGTTCTTAGGCATCTTCCAGAAGACTTACGACAACTATCTTAAAGCTTCCGAACAGTAATGGTATATTTATATTGAGATTTTAGGGTGGAGGGGATAAAACCCCTCCATCCATTAGGATGAAACGCTTTATTGGAGGAAAACAATGAGCAATATTAAATTCACCGGTATCATGCCGGCGCTGATTTCTCCCCTGGATGAAAATGGCAATATTATCAAAGAATCAGTTAAGCCCATCATGGACTATATGCTCGATCAGGGTGTCGATGGCTTCTATATCACAGGAAGCACCGGTGAAGGACCCGCCATGACGGAAGAGAATAATAAGGATATGATTAAGGCCGCATTGGATGCAGCCCGTCAGCGTAAGACCTTAAAGGGCAATGATGTCAGCATCATCGTCCATGTAGGCGCTCCGAACCCGTATCAGGCATTCCGTATGGCAAAATATGCAGAGGATGCAGGCGCAGACTGTATCGCTTCTTTGGCTCCCAACTTTGTCGGCGGCCACAATGCAGCTGAAATGACTGATTACTACACCAGACTCGCAGGCTGCGTAGAAATTCCGGTTATGGTCTATGCGACCGGTTTACTGGGAAACATTGATGTTAAGGAATTCATCAGCAACCTGATGAAGATCGACAATGTAATCGGTACGAAGTGCACCATCCGTGACTACTATCACATGGGCAGACTGAAACAGATCAACAACGGCGACATCAACGTAATCAACGGACCGGATGAGACGCTGGTCTGCGGCCTTACGATGGGTGCAGACGGCGGTATCGGTTCCACCTATAATGTTCTCGCTGACCGCTTTGTCCGTCTGTATGAGAAGTTCCGTTCAGGCGATGTGGCAGGCGCAACGGCAGAACAGGTTGCCATCAACGACATTATTGGCGCAATGCTGAAATTCCCGAACCACAGCAACGTATTGAAGACCATCCTGAAGCTGAAGGGCTTCAATGCCGGTCAGGGCGTATACCCGATTAAGGCGATGGATGCGGATTCCACGAAGAAACTCGCAGAGTATCTGAAAGCTGCAGGTTACGAAATCTGATAGATTTATTCGACGGACCGGCGTTGCGCTGATGCGCTCTCCGGTCCGCTGTTTTTGTCTGGATGTCAGACAGTTTTTTTAAATTATTAATTCGAGGTAAGAGTGATATGACAGGTGTTTTAACAACCATCCAGCGTTTCTCCCTGCATGACGGACCCGGTATCCGTTCCACAGTTTTTTTCAAAGGATGTAATATGCGCTGTGCCTGGTGCCACAATCCGGAAACCCTTCAGATTAAATCCCAGGTGATGTATTATCCGATGAAATGCGTGGGCTGCGGCGCCTGTACTTTAGCCTGCAGCCGTCATACTCTTTCGGAAGGAAAGATGGTTTATGACCGCAGCGGCTGTACAGACTGCGGAAACTGCACCAAAGTCTGCTTCTCCGGAGCGTTAGAGTTCTGTGGAAGAGAATATTCGGCAGAGGAAGTCCTGAAGGAAGTTCTTCAGGATAAGGATTACTATATCGAATCTAAGGGCGGCGTGACTCTTTCGGGCGGCGAAGTGCTGCTTCAGTCTGATTTTGCATTGGAACTTCTGAAGGCCCTGAAAGAGCAGGGAATCTCTACCGCTATCGAAAGTAATATGTCCACTGAATATGACCGGATCGAGAAGCTTCTTCCGTATCTGGATCTCGTAATGTGCGATCTGAAATTATCAGACGATGAAAAGCACAAAGAGTGGACTCTTGTAGGAAATGAACGAATTAAGGAAAATATCAGGAAGGTCAGCGAAGCAGGCATTCCGATCATCCTTCGCACGCCTGTAATTCCGGGCGTCAATGATAACGAAGAAGAGATCGAAGCAATCGCTGCATTTGCCGGCGGACTTCCGAGTTTACTATATTATGAACTTTTGAATTTCAATCCGTTGGGCGGCTCGAAGTACGATGCCCTCTCGATTGACAACCGTTTTCACCATGCGAAGCCTCTTTCGGAGGAGAGAATCCATGCGATCGAGGAAGCTGCATTAAAGCATTGTAAAAATGTGAAAGTCGGTTAAGGAGGATGAGATGAGAAACAGAATCAATCAGCTTCCAAAGGATCTCAAACTGGACTACAGAGGCCGGGTAAAGATTCTGCGTGAACGGAAGCTTGAAGATACAAGTGATAAAAAAGGCAATAAATATTTTTCAGACGGGGATGACTACGGCGCGATTCAGCCTCCGAAGGATTTCAGCTTCAAGCCGATCCCGAACTATAAAAACGGTTCCTTCTACGGTTATGAGGGCTGGTCTCAGAACTTCTTTAAGCTGATGAGCGAGCATCCGGTGTTTATCGATCCCTGTGATGCTTTCGCCGGCCGGTGGATGAACTGCATGGCATGGATGCGTCAGGAAGCGGGAATCCATGATTTCTTCCCGGAAATGCCCTATGACCATCTGAAGCCGATGATCGAGAAATATGGTCTGGTTCATGGTATCGGAGCGGACGCTCACTTCAGCGGAGATTATGCTATCGGTCTGGAACTCGGCTTCGGCGGGCTCATGGACAAATGTGTCCGTTACCGTATGGAAAATCCCGGCCATGAGGACTTCTATGATGCAGAGATTCTGACCATTCAGGGCGTTCAGTCCTGGATCCGTCATACCTGCATGGGAATCGAGAAGGCCCTTCTAGAGGAGGAAAATCCAGGTCTTCAGGAAAACCTCCGTCAGATGCTGGAGGTGAACCGTTATCTCGTAGAAGGCGCGCCCAGAACGCTCCGGGAGGCCTGCCAATGGATCTGCTGGTTCAATATGGCCAGCCGTGAATACAACCGCGACGGCGCCGGCTGTCAGCTCGATGTGATGCTGAAGCCTTATTATGACCGTGATAAGGCAGAACGGGGACTGACGGACGAGGAAGCCCGGTATTATATTGCATGCCTCCTTCTGAATGATGCGCATTATTATCAGCTTGGAGGCCTTTCTCCCGACGGACAGGACCAGCTTTCCGAGTTTTCATCGTTGATTCTGGAAGGCGCGGAGATGGTGGATACCTCTTGTAATCTGACGGTACGTGTCCACGATAAGATTGACCGTAAATTCCTGCATAAAGCAGTCGAATATCTTTTTAAGACGAACAACGGATGGCCGCGTTTTTCCGGCGATCAGGCCCTTTGCGAGGGCTTTATGCGGAAAGGCTATCCGAAGGAGCTCGCGCGTCAGCGCGTGGCTGTCGGCTGTAACTGGATGAGCCTCCCAGGCTATGAATATACGTTAAATGACTGCGTCAAGGTGAATAACCTGAAGGTTTTCCGGGTCGCATTGGACGACCTCATGGCGTCGGACGAAGAGAAGAACACGGAAAATCTCTGGAAGTTTTATGAGAAGCATCAGGCAGTAGCAGTCCGTACGACGGCAGAAGGAATTCTGTTCCATCTGGATAATCAGTACAGGAACGAGCCGGAACTGATGCTGAACCTGATCTGTCACGGACCGCTGGAGCGAGGCCTCGACATGTCTCACGGCGGTGCTATGTATTACAATATGTGCATGGACGGAACCGGAATTGCCACAATCGCGGACTCCTTTGCTGCTATTGAGCAGCGGGTGGAGATCGAGAAAAAGCTTTCCTTCCAGGAAATGTATGACGCGGTAAACAGTAACTTCGAAGGCTCTCAGGGCGAGTATATCCGTATGATGCTGGCATCCTCGGAGCGGTACGGCGGCGGAGATTCCTTAGGTGACAAGTGGGCTAAACGCCTCAGCGAAAGCTATACAGCGGAGGTTGATAAGATGGACAGCCTTCGGGAAGGCGTCAAGTTTATCCCCGGCTGGTTCTCCTGGTCCAATACCATCGCCCTCGGTAAGGCTGTCAAGGCTACTCCTAACGGCCGTCCCGACTATGCGCCGATCAACCACGGAGCCAATCCTCATCCCGGCTTCCGGAAGGATGGCGCATTGACCTCTATGACGAACAGTATCTGCAGCATCCAGTGTGGGCGTGGCAATACCTGCCCTGTCCAGCTGGAACTCGATCCCGGACTCGCAAACACCTACGAAGGTGTGGAGAAGATCTGCGATTACATCATGACGCTGTTTAAAAAGGGCGGAACTTTGCTGAATATCAATATAGTCAATGCGGACCAGATTCTGGCCGCCCACAAAAATCCGGAGCTTTACCCGGATCTAGTGGTCCGGGTCACCGGTTTTACAGCTTATTTCTGC
>DCGM01000042.1:4032-13001 GCA_002315255.1 Lachnospiraceae bacterium UBA1778 | reverse complement strand
TGAAAGCGAGTCATCTGTAAAAAGAGTAAAAGGGGACTGATATGATTAAATTTGATTTAAACAACTATTCGGACCAGGCGGCGCCGGTCCGGGAAGCATTGGATTTTCTGAAGTCCGAAGGCTGGGCGGATGCGGCGAACGGAAAGCATTTTCTGGGCGATACCGGCATCTTTGTGAATGTTTTTGAGTATAACTCTAAAAAACAGGAAGAGGCTGCATGGGAAGCTCATCAGAAATATGCGGACGTTCAGTTAATGCTTCGCGGCGAAGAACTGATGGAGTATGCCGATATCCGGAATCTTCAGCTGGCACCCTATATCGAAGAGCGGGATTTCATTGCCTGTGAAGGCCCTGCGGAGCAGGTGGTGCCGATGAATGTGAATACCGGTTATGTGATTTTCCCGGAAGACGGACATAAGCCCGGCATCAGCCCGGACGGTTCCTGCGCATTTGTAAAGCGCGCGTGTGCGAAGATTCCGATGGAACTTCTGAGATAATATTTTTTCGGGGGAAGTCATGCTTCCCCCGTACTTTTATGACGACTTTTGCCCTGAAACCTATAAATGAAAAAGAAATGTTCAGTAATGCCCGGCTGAGAAAGCTGATCATTCCTATCATGGTCGAACTTCTGATGAGTTCTCTCGTGGGAATTGCGGACACCATGATGGTCTCCCAGGTTGGCGAGCATGCTACGGGAGGGGTGTCTTTAGTGGACGCTATCACCGGCCTTCTGATTCTCGTCTTCAATGCGCTCGCTACCGGCGGATCGGTAGTTGCGGCCCATCTGATCGGAAAACAGAAAGAGAAAGAAGCTTCCACCGCAGCCGAGCAGCTGGTGCTGGTGGCGGGGCTCATCGGGCTGGCTTTTTGCGTCATATGCTTTTTCGGAAGAGAATTGCTTCTGGACCTGCTTTACGGGCAGATTGAGGCTGATGTTAGGGAAAGTGCGCTCATCTATTTTATGATCACTTGCCTTTCCTATCCGTTTTTAGCGATTTATTCCGCCGGCACAGCGATCTTACGCGCCGCCGGAAACGCAAAGGTCACCATGAAAGTGGCGCTCGGGGTGAACCTGATCAATGTAGCCGGAAATGCCCTGCTGGTGATGGTGCTTCGAATGGGAACTGCCGGCGTGGCCATTCCCACTCTGGTCTGCCGTTTCTTCGGAATGGCGATGGTCCTTCTGATTCTGCGAAATCCGAACCAGCTGATCCATTTCCACACAAGGGGAGAACAGAGAGAGCATCAGAAACTGTTCTGCTGGCCTATGATCTGGGATATTCTGAAAATCGGTATTCCGACGGGAATCGACGGAAGCATTTTCCAGCTGGGAAGGCTGTTCCTTTCTTCGCTGATTTCTACCCTCGGAACCTCCGCTATCGCCGCGAACGCGGTGGCCTTCGGTCTTTTGGGAATTCCGACGCTTCCTGCCAATGCGGTGGGGATGGCATTGGTCACGGTGGTCGGCCAATGTCTGGGCGCAGGTGAAGAAGACCAGGCAATGCGATATACTAAAAAGCTTCTTAAATGGGCGCATCTCGGACTTCTTCTGACATGCTCGTTCCTGTTCATATTTATCGGACCGATCCTGTCGCTCTATGATCTGTCCCCTGAAACGGCGCATATGGCGAAGATGATTCTGCGTACCTTTGCAGTTCTCGCGGCTGTTTTTCATCCGAGTGCTTTCTCCCTGACACATGGTCTCCGGGCCGGCGGTGATGCCACCTTCATCATGATTGTATCCATCACCTCGATGTTCCTGTTCCGGGTAGCCAGCGCTTATCTGTTTGTAAAGGTTTTTAACTGGGGACTGTACGGGGTCTGGGGCGCGATGTATATCGATTGGGTAGGGCGGAGCGTTCCGTTCCTTCTGCGGTTCTTTAGCCGAAAGTGGATGAGAAAAAAAGTTGTTTCCGGGTAAAAGCAGTCTGGGTTGAAGATGTCGGACAGAATAGTAAGACGGATGCAGCAATGCTATGGATTATCTTTAGGGCATCTGTATAGTATATTTATAGGATTTAACAGCCGAGACCTGTCTGTTCAGGTTTTTATCCCGGACACGGAGAAGGCCGGCAATCTTTATGGAGGTAAGTATGAAAATTTTGATCATTGGAGGCAGTGGAATTATCAGCGGAGAACTCTGCAAGGTCGCCTGCGACCGCGGGGATGAGGTTACGATTCTGAACCGTGGCAAACGGCCGGAGCAGCTGGACTCCAGGGCGAAGCTTCTCATCGCGGACGTGCATCTGGAAAGCGCGGAAGAATTGGCCGCAAAGATTACGGAAGAGTATGATGTGGTAGCGGATTATCTGAGCTATGTTCCTTCTGATGTGGAGAAGATGCTGAAAGTGGTGGAAGACCGCTGCAAACAGTACGTTTTTATCTCGTCAGCAACCGCCTACAAGGATATCGGTGATCAGATCTATACAGAGCAGGTTCCTGTCGGCGACTGCTACTGGAACTATGCCCAGCTGAAGGCAGACTGCGAGCATTATCTGGAAAACAGAGAGCTTCATTGCAAATATACGATTGTCCGTCCCTATGTAACCTACGGAAGAACGCGGCTCCCCTACCAGGTGGCGCCGTTACAGTACTATACCATCATTGACCGCATCAAAAAGCATAAGCCTATCATGATCTGCGGGAAGGATACCCAATGCACCGTCACGTTCGCACCGGAATTTGCAGTCGGCGTCTACGGACTGTTTTTGAACGAAAAGGCCTATGGCGAAGCTTACCATGTGACCACGCATCATCACACCACCTGGGCGCATATCGTCACGCTTGTAGCAGAAAAACTCGGCGAACCTTTGACCCTTGTCGATGTGCCGAAGGAATATCTTCTCGCGCATCAGGAGGAGATCGGAATCGATGTGAACGAGATCCTGGGCGATAAGAGCCGGAACATGATTTTTGATAACAGTAAGATCCGTGAAGCGGTTCCGGAGTTTGTTCCGGAAACCTCCATTGACCAGGGAATTGACGTGGTGCTTCAGTATTTTTCAAAGGAAGAGCACCAGATCGTCAATGAAAAGTGGGATGCCGCATTGGATGAATTATTAAAGAATTACGAGAATCGGTAATCAATAAGCGAACTCTTCTCAGCAGTTCGGAAGCTTTCCATAATCCACGCGGTCAATGACGTCTCCCCGCTCCGGTCGGGCATCTCCGAAGGACTCAAAAACGAGGCGAACGAGAGCTCCGACTCCTCGCGGCGGATTTCCGCGCTGCCGTCGACGTCACAGTAGAAACCGAGCAGCATGCTGGACGTGAACGGCCAAGCTTGCGACTCGAAATAGCGGATATTTTTGACCTTCAGGCCGACCTCCTCGAAAACCTCGCGCTTAACAGCGTCTTCCGGCGTTTCGCCGGCCTCGACATAACCTGCGACTAATGCATAATTAGTCGTGGGTTTTTCGATTTTATCATTGCACATCATCCGGTGCTCCGGATTATAGCGCGTCACGAGAAGCTTTCCCTCGTGGCAGACGCCGATGATCACGCACGGGTTGATCCGCGGATATATGAGATTTCCGCACTTCGGGCAATGTATCGCCCGTTCCTCCGTCACTTTCTCGGTCAATGCGCCGCAGGCACCGCAGTACCGGTTCTTCCGATACCACGAGGAGAGCTGGCTGCCAAGCGAAGCGGCGAAAGAGTGCGCGCGCGGCGGAAGCGCCGCAAACGGCCGATGCGGAGCCGCAGTAAAACCGGCAAAAGGCTGGAAATCGCGGCCTGTCACCGTGAAGAAGCGCGCATTGCCAATCGAGAAAAGATAGGTAAAATCGCCTGAATTTAGCTCCGGATACGCGTCTATGGCATCACGGACGGTCGGCAGGATCAGCTGCCCGTCTTCGATCTTCACGAGCGCATTTCCGCCCGGATAGACGAGAAAATAATCGGACGGCTCCGGGAGCGTCTCGCGGAAACTAATATTTAAGTCAAAATGCTCTAACATGCGCGCCTCCGTGCAGTTTTTTGAATCGGAAACTGGTTTTGGAAAAGCGGAATTCTCCGAAAAAACGTAATTTCCGAAAAAACGGTAATTTCCGAAAACCGGTACTTTAGATTATAGTGAACCGGCGGAATGATAGCAAGGGGAATCTTTCAGAAACCCCTTGCAGCCCTTTTGGCTTTATCTTATAATCGTTTTATACAGGCCGACGGAAAACCGTCAGGAGGGAGGAAAAATGAGCCGAAAACAGAGCCGAAAACAGAGCCGAAGACAGAGCCGGATCGCTGTTTCCGCACTCATTTCCGCTGCTTTTCTGATTCTTTCCGCCGTCCTTTTTTCGTCCTCGCCGGCGGTCGCATTGGAGGAGGACTACGGCGTGGCGGCCTGGGCCTATCTTCAGGAGATCGACCGCTCGTATCCGAGCCGCATTTCCGATGCCCGCTACTCGGATAACACGACACAGCGCGACGCGTGCGGCGCATGGATCCGGCAGCTTCTGACCGATTTCGGCTATACCGTCGAGACGATCGAATGGGACCGGACTGAGGACGGTCATACCAATCATATCGTGAGCTATGTCGCGCGGAAGAAGGGAGAGAGCACCCGGACGATTACGGTCGGCGCGCATTATGACAGCGTCGGCACGGACGGCGTCGAGGACAATGGGACCGGCGTCGCATTGGTACTGGAGCTCGCGAAGCGTTTCGCGGGGGAAAAAGATCTCCCGTATACGATCGATTTCTGCTTCTGGGACGGCGAGGAGACGCAGATTTATGCAGGGTCCTCGAGTTATGTTTTAGCATATCCGTATCGGGGCGAGATCATCTGTTATCTGAATCTCGACTGTATCGGCGCCGGCGACCGGATGTATGCCTACGGCGGCGTTTACAATGATAAGGGCGAGCTGACGCTCGCGGACGGACTGAATGCTGCTTTTTATGTCGCGGAAAAGAATGGGATTTCGCTGAATAAGCTTCCGGAAGCGGTGACGCGCTATAAGACGCCGACGCGTGACGGTCAAAGCGACCAGCATTATTTCGTGATTAAGAACATCCCTTACGTTTACTTTGAAGCTAATGCGTGGGTGAAACCGGACGGAACGGTCGGAAACGCGGAAAAGCCCTATATGTATAACTCGTCGCTGGCATGTTTTGCGGAGACGAACGGACAGATTATCCATACAAAATTTGATGACCTGGCGACGCTGGAAACACTCGTTCCCGGGCGGATCCAGAGCCATCTTCATGATTTTTCGATCCTTTCCACAAAGTGGATTTTAAGGATGTTCGAGCTTGAAAAGGATAAGGAGGCAGCCGCAAAGGAAACGACAGCTTCTTCCTCAAAGGCGGAGGAAACGAGAGCGTCCTCGTCGAGCGCGGAGGGGACGGACACGGTTTCGTCGAAAACAGAAGAGACAGCTATAACCACGACGGAAGAAGAGGAGACCGCTGAAACCTCGACGGAAGAAGAGGAGACAGCCGCGAATCCGACGGAATCAGAGAAAACAACTGAAGCCTCGACAGAAACTGAAAAAACATCTGCGCCCTCGTCAACTGCGCCCGGTCCTGACACCGGATCGGACGACGAGCCGAAAGGCTCCTTATTCCTTCCGATCTTCCTCGTTTCGCTTGCGGGCGCGCTTCTCATCGGCATCCGGGCGGTCATCTACATCCGGCGGACGAGCCTTTATCGGAGAAAACAGAAGAAACTGAAGCGATTAAAGAAACAGCGCAGAAACCGGTGAAAAACTTGATTTTATGCCGCTTTGCGAGTAAAATATTACCGGCATTCGTGCCGGAAAGCGAGGAATTATTATGAGCGAATGTACCCATGACTGTTCGACCTGCGGCGAGAACTGCGCGTCCCGGGATCCGAAGAGCTTCTTAGAGAAACAGAATGCGATGTCGAATATTAAGCATATCATCGGCATCGTGAGCGGAAAGGGCGGCGTCGGAAAGTCTTCTGTGACGACGCTTCTCGCGACCGCCATGAATAAAAGCGGCCGGAAGACCGCGATATTGGATGCGGATATCACCGGCCCGTCGATTCCGAAGGCGTTCGGACTGACGGAGAAGGCATTGTCGGACGGCAATTATATCTATCCCGGAAAGACCGAGGGCGGCATCGAGGTGATGTCGATGAACCTCCTTCTTCCCAATGATACCGACCCGGTCGTCTGGCGCGGACCGGTCGTCGCCGGCGCGATCAAGCAGTTCTATACGGACGTCGCGTGGGAGGATGTCGACTACATGTTCGTCGACATGCCGCCGGGAACGGGCGATGTGCCGCTGACGGTCTTCCAGAGCCTGCCGGTGGACGGGATCATTGTCGTTACATCACCGCAGCAGCTCGTGTCAATGATCGTCGAAAAAGCGGTCAAGATGGCGGGAATGATGAATATTCCGGTGCTGGGAATCGTCGAAAACCTGTCGTATTTTGAGTGCCCGGACTGTCACAAAAAGGTAGCCCTTTTCGGTGAAAGCCATATCGAAGAAATCGCGGAAAACCTGTCGATTGATACCGTGGCGAAGCTTCCGATCAATCCGGAAATCGCCCGCGCGATCGACCAGGGCCTCGCGGAAACATTGGATACCGCGCTCCTTCAGCCGGTGATCGAAAAGATCTTATTGGTCTGAAGAAGACATAGATCCGATAATGATGTAAATCGGATGAAGACATAGATCCGATAATGATGTAAATCGGATGAAGACATAAATCCGATGATGATGTAGATCGGACGAATGGAGAAAACCTTGCACGATTCAGCGGAACTTGTGGAAAAACTGATTCTGATCGGCGTCCGGACCGATGACACGCAGGATGTGGAAGGCTCGTTAAACGAGCTTTCGGAGCTCGTGCGGACCGCTGGCGCGGAAACGGTCGGCTATGCGATCCAGAGCCGCGAAACCGTGCACCCGGGAACATATATCGGAAAAGGAAAAATCGAGGAAGTGCGCGAAATGATCCGTGAGAGCGGAGCGACCGGCGTCGTCTGCGATGACGAGCTTTCTCCTGCGCAGATGAAGAATCTCGAGGACGGGCTTGATACGAAGGTGCTGGACCGCACGATTCTGATTCTCGATATTTTCGCGACACGCGCGACGACGCGCGAAGGAAAGATCCAGGTCGAACTCGCACAGGCACGCTATTCCCTGACACGGCTTGCCGGCTTCGGCACCTCCATGTCCCGTCTCGGCGGCGGCATCGGCACGAGAGGCCCCGGCGAATCGAAGCTGGAAACAGACCGGCGGCGCACCCGCGCGCGGATTACACAGCTGAAGCAGGAACTCGCAGACGTTATGCGGCAGCGGTCGGTAAACCGCACGCTGCGCGAGAAAAACGCGATGCCGGTCGTGGCGATTGTCGGCTATACAAATGCCGGAAAATCGACGCTTTTAAACCGTCTGACCGGCGCGAGCGTCCTTTCCGAAAA
Source organism: Lachnospiraceae bacterium UBA1778 (assembly GCA_002315255.1). GTDB lineage: Bacteria > Bacillota > Clostridia > Lachnospirales > Lachnospiraceae > UBA1267. Next base: position 5,613 of record DCGM01000042.1, on the reverse strand, counting down.
CAAGCTTTTTGCGACGCTTGATCCGACGACGCGCGTCCTCACGCTTCCGTCCGGTCAGCACGCATTGCTCACAGATACGGTCGGCTTTATCAAAAAACTGCCGCACCATCTTATCGAAGCGTTCCGCTCAACGCTCGAAGAAGCGAAATATGCGGACGTGATCGTGCATGTGACCGATGCGTCAAACCCGGATTACGGCGCGCAGATGGACACGGTTTATCGCACGTTAAACGACCTTCAGGTGAAGGAAAAGCCGATCCTCACTCTCTTTAACAAGTGCGACCGGCTGACGGATTATATGGACAATGTTCAATCCTTCCTCCGCGATCCGAAAGCGGAGAAGGCTTTACGTGTATCGGCTCTGACGGGAGAGGGGTTAGACGCTTTCCTTTCAGAACTGGAAAAAATGTTAAATAATTCCAAAGTTTTACTCGAGAAAGTCTTCCCGTTTACTGACGCCGGAAAGATTCAGAAGATCCGGAAATACGGAACGCTCCTCGAGGAGACGTATCGCGAGGACGGCATTTACGTCCGGGCGCTCGTGCCGGTCGAACTGACCGAGCCAAAGCCGGAGGAATATTAATAACCGAAGACAAAATACAAGCGGTTTCCCGAGGAAACCGCTTATATTTTGTCTAAGGAAACCGCTTATATTTTGTCGTGATTTCGCACAAAGATATGATAGAGCCCTTTCATCAGGAGCTCAGAATCCTGAATCACCGGGTGCTTGCAGTACGGGGCGATAAACGGCGACAGACCGCCGGTGAGAACGACCGTGACTTCTTTCCCGGCCATCTCTTCGACATGCGCTGCGATCCCGTCAATGTGCCCGGCGAACCCGTAGAGAATGCCGCTTTTTACCGCGGAAACCGTCGTCCTTCCGATAGCGGGCCCCGGCGCCTCCAGCGTGATATCCGGAAGTGCGGAAGAAGTGCTTGATAATGTATTTAACGAAGTGCGGACACCCGGGCTGATAAAGACGCCCTCGTGTTCGCCTTTTTCATTGAAATAAGAGGCGACCGTCGCTGTGCCGAAATCGAATGTCACGAGCGGCGGCGGGTATTCGTTCAATGCGCCCACGCCGTCCGCAAGGATATCCGATCCGATCGTATACGGGTCCTCTGCGAAGCTCTTAAAGCCTAAATCGAGATCATAGTTCACCGTGATGATCGGGCAGGAAAAGAGCCGGTCGACCGCCGGAAGAAGCGTTTTCGTCACGGGGGCGACGACCGAAGAGAAGACGATCCCTTCAATCCTCTGCATTGGAACCGAATGGAGCGAAAACACCGATTCCACGTCCTTTTCGTACGCCTCCTGCGTTTTTTCACGGTCCGTATAAATCCGCTCCATAAAGAGCGGCTTTGCTTTCCCGTCATGGAGCGCGAGGCAGATATTCGAATTTCCGACGTCAATCGTTAAAATCATGAACGGCCTCCCTTCTCCTGAAAAATTTCAAAAAGACCCCGATGGGACAAAAATGGGTCATTGATGATGGTATGCTTAAAGTACGGAGCGAGGATTTCTGCCTGTTTTCCGGTGGAGATGATCGTAACGTTCTCGCGGGCGTCCTCACTAAGCTCC
>DCGM01000042.1:0-3982 GCA_002315255.1 Lachnospiraceae bacterium UBA1778 | reverse complement strand
TCGATCATTCCGGCGTTTCCGTAGAGCGAGCCGCAGAGGAGGGCATCCTCCGTGTTCCGGCCGATCTGTTTATCCGTCGCGGTGATCCGGAAGCCCGGAAGCTTCGTAATATCGGTAAATGCGCGGAAAGCGCATTGCATGCCGGGAAGGATCGCGCCGCCTAAATACCGGCGGTTTTCATCGATAACGCCGATGGAAAAAGCGGTTCCCATATTGATAATGATCGCGGGCGCGCCATAGCGGTTCACCGCCGCGACCGCGCAGGAGAGAAGGTTCGAGCCGAGCTCCTTCGGATTCTCCAGTGAAATCTCGATGTTCGTCGCGCTGTCCGGTCCGACGATCAGCGGCTTCACCGAAAAGAGCCGTTCCAATGCGAGCGCGAAATGCGGCTGGACCTTCGGAACGACACACGAAAGCACGCATCCCTTTACATCCGGAATGCGGACGTTTTCTTCTTCAAAAATCTGACGAAGGCAGACAAGCCACTCGAAATCCGTATAATGCGTGACCGTCGGGATATGGCGGAGAAAGACCTCCTGACCGATCGGATCCGAACCGTTTTTAATACAGCCGAGCGTGATATAAGAGTTGCCGATTTCGATAGCAGCGATCATCGGAGCCTCCTTTCTGCGTTCTTTCGAAAATAAATAGACACACCCCCATTTTACTCGTTACGGGGGCATTGTCAAGCGAGAGAAAATCGCTTGAATCTCTGTACAAAATATGATAATGTGATACTGAAAGAAATTTTGTCCATTATCGGATTTTGAACAAAAAACAGGGAATATGGGCAGATTTCGAAAGATTGTTATCAAAAAGGAGAAACGCAAAGGGATGTCTGAACAGACCCATAACCTGAATGCGGAGGCGATGGATACGCTTAAAATCGGCGAATGGATGGCGCGCGGCGAGTTTGTCCACGGGCTTTTCAACGGCCTCTTAAACCGCGGGACGCTCGTTCAGCAGGCGGCTGCCCTCGGAATTCCGTCTGCGAAGCAGATTTATTACGCATTGATTCTCGCGCCGGACATGAAGAACGGAAAGGATGTTCCCTACGGCGAGCAGGGCCCCTATAAGCTCCGGCTCGAACGGCAGATCGAAGCAGTCTGCAAAGAGATTTCGGAAGAAACCGGGATGGATCTGCGCGTCTATTTTACCGTCGATATTAACCCTGCTGTTTCAGGCCTCATTACGGTCAATGACCGCACGAATAGTTCACAGGCAGTCGTGGAGCAGCTCGTCCAAAGGATTCTCGCGATGAATACGGACGAGTCCGAACGGATCATTACCGTCGCGCTCGGCTCACCATGCCGGAAGCTTCAGGAGGTGACGGATTCGGTCACGAAGCTTCGCGAAGTCCTGCGGAACCGTCATAACCGGGCGCTCGGCATCATTTGCCGCGAGTCGGAATATCAGGAGAAAAAGCCGATTCTCGACCGGATTTCATTGCCGATCGGCTTCCTCCTTTTCTATGTCCGCGCCGGCGACGCGGAGAGCGCGGAACGGGAAATCCGGCGGATTTTTAAAAGTTTCCGCGATGAGGAATCGCTGTCGCTTGATTCTGCGCGGATCGTGACAATGGAGCTCGCTATCACGATTTTTAAAGCGAATACGACGAAAGAAAACGAACTTGTCAGCTACCTCTATATTTTAAACCATATCCAAAAGCTGAACACGATCATGGAGATGGAGGAAGAGGTTGCTACGCTCGCCGTCCAGGCGGCGGAGCACCGTGTCGCGAATGAAAACCGGCGGACGCGGCTCGCAGAGCAGGCAGTCGATTATATCCATATCCATCATTCGGACGAGAGCCTGAACCTTCAGATGGTCGCGAACGAACTGTCGATCAGCGTGCCGTATCTGACGCTCCTTCTTCGCGAGGAGACCGGAAAGACGTTCAGCGCACATCTTCAGACGATCCGCCTGGAGCGGGCGAAGCAGCTCCTTTTAACAACTGACGAATCGGTGGCGAAGATTGCGGCCGAGGTCGGCTACGGGAGCTCCCAGTATTTTTCCACTACATTTAAAGAGTTTACAGGCGTTGCGCCGGGAAAATTCCGGATCAGCGGCCCGACAGAAAGAGGGACAGTTTCATGAATTGCGATACATGTGCTTATTATGCATATGATGAAGACGACGACTGCTATTACTGCACGATCGACATGGACGAGGACGATTACGCGCGCCTGATGACCGGCAGCGCGAAGGAATGCCCGTTCTGGCAGAACGGCGACGAGTACGCCGTCGTGCGGCACCAGCTGTAAGACGATATCTGATGAAATGCGGCATCAGCTGAAAATCGGTTTCAGCCGTGAAAAAAACGGCATTTCACCATGTTTTGACAGAAGGAGAATCTATAATGATCCGGAAAGAGACGATAGACGATCTTCCGCGCGTCCGTGAAGTATACGCTTCCGCGCGTGCTTTTATGAAGGCGACCGGAAACCCGCACCAGTGGGGCGATCACAGTCCGGCGGAAGAACTGATTTTAAAGGATATCAGCGAAGGGAAGGGCTATGTCCTTACCGAAGAAAACGGGCGGATTTACGGCGTTTTCCACTATGCGGTCGAGGACGATCCGACCTATCATCGCATTGACGGCGCCTGGATCAATGATCATCCCTACGGCGTCATCCACCGCATCGCGAGCGACGGCACGCACCACGGAGTCCTCGAAGAAGTCCTGGAGTTTGCGGAGCAGTCCGCACCGGATATCCGGATCGACACGCATCACGACAATCAAGTGATGCAGCACCTGTTAGCGAAGAACGGCTTTACGCGCTGCGGCATCATCTGGCTTTTAAACGGCGAACCGCGGATTGCCTACCAGCGGGCCGGAAAGAACGAGCATTAACCCGAAGAGAATCCGGAAAAAGGATTATCCCTCGGGGCATCTTTTAGAAAAGGGGGAACAGAATGAAACTGATTCATTGTGCGGATATTCATCTCGACTCGAAAATGAGCCGGAATCTGACGGACGAGCAGGCGCGGACTCGCCGCGCGGAAATCCTCGATTCATTTGTCCGGATGGTCGATTACGGCGCGCGGCAGCGGGTCGACGGCGTGCTGATTTCGGGCGATCTTTTCGACACGAAAAATGTCTCCGCGAATACGCGGAAAACCGTCCTTTCGGCGTTCGAAAAGAACCCGGACATCCAGTTTTTCTATTTACGCGGAAACCATGATAATGACAGCTTTATCGCGTCATTGGACGAAATTCCGGCGAACCTCCGCCTCTTTGACGACAGCTGGACCTCCTATGATCTCGGCCCTGTGACGATTACCGGAGCGGAGCTTTCGGGCGACAATGAAGCCGGTCTTTATTCGACGCTTTCATTGAACCGCGACCGCTTTAATATCGTCATGCTTCACGGACAGGAGACGGAGAGCGGCGTGCAGGAAGCGAAAGCCTCCGACGGAAAAGACCAGGATTCGGAGGGCTACCGGAAAGATCCGGGCGAGCTCATCCGCCTTCGGAATCTTCGCAATAAAGGGATCGATTATCTCGCGCTTGGGCATGTTCATGCGAAAAAGACGGAAAAGCTCGACGAGCGCGGCGTCTACTGTTATCCGGGCTGCCTCGAAGGGCGCGGCTATGACGAATGCGGCGCGCACGGCTTTGTGGTGCTCGAGATTTCTGACGACGGAAAGCCGTTAAACCGGGAGGAGATTTCGTTCGCAAAGCGGCGGATTTTCTCGCTCGTCTGTGATGTGGCCGGCGCAGAAACGACGACCGATATTTCTGATAAAATCCAGGCAGTCCTGAAAGAGAGTGACGTGTCGAAGGATGACCTCGTGAAGATTATCTTGAAGGGGGCTGTCGACGTCGACTGCGAGAAGAATATCGGGTATCTTTCCGGCGTGCTTCAGGACCGCTTCTTTGCCGCGAAGGTGAAGGATGAGACGACCTTCGCCATCCGCATTTCCGATTACGAAAAGGATATTTCATTGAAGGGCGAGTTTGTGCGTACGGTAATGGGCG
>DCGM01000102.1:2500-46414 GCA_002315255.1 Lachnospiraceae bacterium UBA1778 | reverse complement strand
CGATCGGAAGACCGGTGCCGAACTCGGTATCCGCGATAGTCGACCCGATAGGAAATCTCCTCCCGAGAGGCGTGGCCGGAGAGCTTGCGCTGATCGGCCCGCAGATTTCGCGGGGCTACTGGAACCGGCCGGAGCTTACGGCTGAAAAGTTTATCAACTGCCCGTTCATTGAAGATAAAAAGATGTACCGGACGGGCGACTTGGCGCGCTGGAATGAGGACGGGGAGCTTATGTTCCTCGGAAGAATCGATAACCAGGTGAAGCTGAGAGGCTTCCGGATCGAGCTTGGCGAGGTGGAGTCTGCCCTTCTGCAGATTGATGAGATCCGGACCTGCGTCGCATGCGTTAAGAAAGTCAATGAAATCCAGCATCTCGTCATCTATTATGTCGCGGAACACGCGATGGATCAGGAGATGCTCCGCGCGGAAATGGCGAAAGACCTTACCGCGTATATGGTGCCTGACATCTTTGTCGAGCTTGACGCGATGCCGATGACGCCGAACGGGAAGATTAACCGAAAAGCATTGCCGGATCCGGAATTAAAGGCAGAAGAGATCGTCCTTCCGGAAAGCCCGTTTGAAAAACAGATGGTGGAGATCGTCTCGAAAGAGCTTCAGATTACGGAGTTCGGCGTGACGACCAATCTGATTTCAGTCGGACTGACCTCGATCCAGGCGATCAAGCTTGCTGCAGCTATCAAACGCGATTCAGGCTTTGTCATTCACGCAGTCGATATTCTGAAAGCGCCTTATATCCGCGCATGGGAAGCGAACGCGGAAGAGGAAGAAGAGAAGATTGAAATCCTCCCGAAGCAGGATAATTATCCGCTCACCTCGAACCAGATCGGAATCTATTTAGACTGGGAAAGAAATCGTGACAGCCTTCAGTACAATGTTCCGATGGCCTTGAACCTGCGCCGGATGGAGCCGGAGAAGCTTCGCCAGGCAGTGACTACGGCTATTACGAAGCATCCGTATCTGAAAACGCGCATCCGGGTCGATTCTAACGGAAATGCTGTCCAGAAGAGGCGGGATCAGAAGAAGCCGAAGATCCTTTTTGAAAAACTCAATGAAGAACCGTCCCGGGAATTCTTCCAGAGCCGGGTCGTTCCGTTTAATCTTTTGAAAGACGATCTCGCGCGGTTTGAGATCTATTACACAGAAAGAAACACGTATTTCTTCATGGACGTGCATCATATTATCTTTGACGGATCCTCCGCGAGCCTCATTCTCCATGAGATCTTCAGCGCCTATTACGGGATGGAAACACGAGAAGAAAGCGCCAGCGCTTTCGATTACGCGCTTTTCTACAATGAGTGGCTTAAATCAGAACGCTACGAAAAGGCCCGTCAGTATTTTGAGACGCTCCTCGAAGGCACAGAGCCGTTACTTTATCCGGCTGAAAGCGGGAATGTCACCGGCACCGGCGAAAGCGGAATCTGCTACGGAACGGTGCAAAGAAGCGCGGTCAAAGCCTTCTGTGCACATGAAAGCGTGACGGAGAACGCGTTCTTTGCTGCGGCATTTTTAGAGGTGCTCCGCCGGATCACGCGGGAAGAAAATATTCAGATTTCAACGATTTCGAACGGAAGAGGACTGACGCAGCTTGCGTATAGCGTGGGCATGTTCGTCCAGACGCTTCCGTTAGTCAGCCGGAAGAACGACTCGCTCCGGACGATTTCCGATGAAATCATTGCCACTTTAAAGAACGACAAATTCCCGTACATGGAGCTTGCCGAGAAGTTCAATGCGAAGCCGCATATCCTTTATGCTTATCAGGGCGAAGTGCTGAACCGCGGAAACGAAGAATATGAGGAGATCAGCCTGAAGCTTGACACCGTCAAGACGCCGCTTTCCCTGAACGTCTGCCCGACCGATGACAAATACACGCTGATCTTTGAATATGACCGGGGAATGTATACGGAAGAAGAGATCGAAAGACTGGCCGGAGCAGTCTCGTCGCTTGCAGAAAATCTGGCAAAGGGAAGCGCGGAAGACCTGAAGTCTGCTCCGCTCGTTTCCATGCCCGAAGCAAAGAGCCTGGTCAAACTCGGAACCGGAGAAAATCTGGAATATGACCGGAGTCTGACGGTTGTCGATAAGATCCTCCAGAACGTGAAGAAGAGTCCGAAACGAACGGCGGTCGTCGATTATAAGAGCTCTGTCACCTACGAAGAACTCGACCGGCAGACCAATATCCTGGCGAAGTATCTGATAGCGCAGGGAGTAAAGCCCGGCAGCTTCGTCGCGGTCAAACTTCCGCGTATTAAGGAATTCCTGATTTCAGTCATCGGCATCTGGAAGGCGGGCTGCGCGTACGTGCCGATCGATCCGGAATATCCGGAAGACCGGATCCGGTATATGATTGAAGACTCGCAGAGTAAGGCTTTGATCGACGAGGAAATGCTCGCAGGAATCGATTTTAGCGAAGCTTCAGCAGCTGTTTCGATCTTTAGCAGAGTGCCTTCGGCAGAGAAAGGAGTCGCGCCGATCAACCTCGCGACCCCGGACCGGCTGGCCTACATGATTTACACCTCGGGCTNNNNCGGGCTCCACCGGAAAGCCGAAGGGCGTCATGGTCTCGCATTTTAACCTGAACACGTTCATTTCCTGGCTTGCGCCGGAACTTCGGCTTCAGGGAAAGGAATCCGTTGCGGAATATGCAAGCTTCAGCTTCGACGCGTCTGTATGTGATTTATATCCGTCGCTTGCGAGCGGCTCGACGCTCCACATTTTAAGCGAGAAACTGACGAAAGACTTTAGCGGGCTTTCCGCATACATAAAGGATCATCAGATTATCGGCATGTCGCTCCCGACTCAGCTCGGACTGAGTTTCCTGGAGGTGAGCGATGCGAAGCTGGAGTATCTCACCCTCGGCGGCGACAAGCTGACGATCCCGGCGCGGACAACTACGCGCATCTATAACGGCTATGGCCCGACCGAGTTCACGGTCTGGTCGTCGTCCCATATAATCGATTTTGATAAGGATTCCGAGCCGCTTCCGATCGGAAAAGCAGTGCCGAATTCTATCTCCGCGATTGTCGATCCGTCAGGAAATCTTCTGCCGAGAGGAGCTGCGGGCGAGCTCGCATTGATCGGTCCGCAGATTTCGCAGGGCTACTGGAACCGGCCGGAACTTACGGCAGAGAAGTTTGTCAGCTGTCCGTTTGTCGAAGGAAATAAGATGTATCGGACAGGTGATCTCGCGCGCTGGAACGAGGACGGGGAGCTTATGTTCCTCGGACGAATCGATAACCAGGTAAAGCTTAGAGGCTTCCGGATCGAGCTTGGCGAGGTGGAGTCTGCTCTTTTGAATATCGAAGGGATTAAGACCTGCGTCGCATGCGTAAAGACGGTCAATGATATTCAGCACCTGGTGGCATACTATGTCGCGGAGCACGAGATAAAACCGGAGATGCTACGTGCGGAAATGGCGAAAGGCCTTACCGCCTATATGGTGCCGGACATCTTTATCGAACTCGACGCGATGCCATTGTCACCGAACGGAAAGATCAACCGGAAAGCGCTTCCGGATCCGACGGCAGAAGATCTGGCGCTTCAGTACGTGGCGCCGGAAACAGAAACCGAAAAAGCGATCTGTGCGATTTTCGGCGAATCGCTGAAAATCGATAAGTATAGCGTCGACGGCGATTTCTTCACGTCCGGCGGCACGTCGCTTCTGGCCATCCGCGCAGTAGCGGAGCTTCAGAAGCAGTTTGACGTGATCTATGGCGATATCTTTAAGTATAAGACGCCGAGAGCCCTCGCGCAGTATGTGGACAGCCTGAAGACGAATCAGACTGCGTCTGATGTCTTTGATTTCAGCGGTTACGATTACTCGAAGATCGATGCGGCCCTTCAGAAGACGCCGCTCGCGCCCGGAAACGAAGTGGTAACCCGGCCGCTTGGAAATGTACTTCTCACCGGCATCACCGGTTTCCTGGGAATCCATATCTTAAAGTATCTTCTGGATACCACAGAAGACAAAATCTATCTCCTGGCCCGACCGCGAAAAACCTTGTCGGCCGAAAATCGGGTGAAGACCACCTATTACTATTATTTCTCAGAGTTCAAAGAGAAGGAATTCCGGGAAAAAGTCGTTTTCATAGAGGGCGACATTACAGATACCGACCTCATCCAAAAGCTTCGCGGGCGCGATATCCGATGCGTCTTTAACTGCGCCGCATTGGTAAAGCATTATGTGGCGGATAAGATGCTGGAGAAGATTAACACCGAGGGCGTCCGGAATCTGATTGAGTGCTGTGAGGAGATGGGCGCGTCGCTCATCCATATGTCGACCTCATCGACCGGCGGCATTGTGAATTCGGACGGCACGCAGGTCTTTGACGAGCGTCATCTCTATATCGGCCAGTTCGCGAACAATGAGTATGTGCGGACGAAATATCTCGCCGAACGCGATCTCCTTCAGGCGGTCGCGGAGGGGAGAATCCGCGGAAAGATCATGCGGCTTGGAAACCTCATGGGCAGAAAATCGGACGGCGAATTCCAGATGAACTTTAACAGCAATGCCTTTGTGAACCTGTTAAAAACCTACTCGACGCTCGGCGTTTTCCCGGAGAGCCGGTTGAATCTTCCGGTCGAAATGTCGCCGGTCGACCAGGTCGCGAAGGCGATCGTCAAGCTCGCGGCCACGCCGTCGGAGATGCTGATTTTCCATCCGTACAATGATAAGGTCGTCCCGTTTAAAGCGGTGCTTGATTCGTTCAAACTTATCGGGCATGAGATTGCCTGCGTCTCGGAGGCAGACTTCAATGCGAAGGTGGAAGAGTTCCGGAATGATGACACGCTCATCAATAATCTTCAGGGACTTCTGCACTACGGCATGCATAGCCAGAACAGGAATGCCACGACTGATAACCAGTGGACGAATGCTGTTCTTCGGCGGCTCGGGTTTACATGGGAAGCTCCGGATGAAGCGTATTTCGTGCAGTTCCTGACGCTTCTCGACCAGCTCGGACTGTTCGACTAAAGTGGATTAGATTAAGGGAAAGAGCCGAGGGATTACCTGTTCAGGTAATCCCTCGGCTCTAATCTTTCCGCATGGCAGACAAGGGTTTACTATTGAGTTATTCCCCTTAATTATGGTATAGTTTTACTTAATGTACACTGAACAAACAAAAACCATAGTAAAATCAAGACATTGAGCCTCTTTTTGCAGCTTTGCGAGTTCCTTTGGCCGCAGCAAAATATGGCATTTATTCAGTAGTCATTACATAACAGCGGCGGAGAAGAGAATGCCGCCGCAAAGAAGATTGATTTCAGAGGTACGAAAGATGAATTACGATCAGAATTGTTTAAAGTTGATTCAGGAACTGACGAATGCGAAAGGTCCGTCCGGATTCGAGGACGAGGTTGTCACAGTCGCCCGGAAATACGCGGGAGAATTCGCAAATATCGAAGAAGACCGGATGCGGAACGTCTATTTCTACCGGAAAAAGAATACCGGGAATAAGCCTGTCGTGATGCTCGACGCACATAGCGATGAGGTCGGTTTTATGGTGCATTCGATCCGCCCGTGCGGCACGCTCCGCGTCGTAAACTTAGGCCGTTGGACGAATTCGACGCTTCCCGCGTCGAAGGTAAAAGTCCGGAACAGTGAAGGAAAGTGGATTTCCGGCGTGTTTGTCAATAAGCCCGCGCATTTCAGAAGCGCAGCCGATAATAAAGCGGAGCTGCAGATCTCCGAGCTGTCGATCGATATCGGCGCCTGCTCGGCCGAAGAAGCGCGCGATGTCTTTAAAATCCGGATGGGCGAGCCCGTCGTTTCGGCGGCAGAGTTCGAGTTTGATGAGGAGAACGGCCTGATGTTCGGAAAGTCGTTTGACTGCCGGATCGGGTGCGCAGCATTGATCGAGACGATGAAACGGCTGAACGATGCCGAACTCGATGTCGATGTGGTCGGCGTCCTCTCTTCACAGGAGGAAGTCGGTGAGCGCGGCGCGAAGGTGTCCGTCAATCATATCCGGCCGGATGTGGCGATCTGCTACGAAGGATGCCCGGCGGACGATACGTTTACCGAGCCGTATGCGATTCAGACGGCGCTGAAGAAAGGCCCGATGTTCCGCCATATGGACGTTTCCGTCATCTGCTCGCCGCGGCTTCAGCGTTTCGTGCTTGATCTCGCAGCGGAGAAGAACCTCCTCGTTCAGGAGTCTGTCCGCGAGGGCGGCGGCAATGATGCGGCTGTCATCCAGACAGCGTTGGACGGCATCCCGGCAGTTACTGCCGGCGTTCCGGTCCGCTATATTCATGCGATGAACTGCATCACCTCTTATCAGGATTTTGAAGCGACGGTTCAGCTGATTACGGAAGCGGTAAAGAACCTGAACCGAGACGTTATTAACCGCTTTTAAGAATATCGGAGTTTCGTTTGGCGGGCCGAAAAACGGCCCGCCATAAGAGAAACAAAGAATAGAATAGAAAGACAGAAGGAGGACGACCATGAAAAAGAATCCGAGACAGTTCCTGCTCCCCTTCGGAATCGGGCGGGCGATCGACCGCATGCGAAAAGAGGATGAGCGCGGCATTTTATACTTTATGGACTATAAGGCGAACTATTACACGCTCGAAAAGTTCACGGCCGCACTGACGAAATCCGGCTGCTCGTCGTTCCTGGCGAAGAGCTCGGAGGGCGGATATCTTTTCGGCCGGAATTATGATTTCTGTCACTATAAACTTAATCAGAAAACGACGCCGGAGGAGAGCACCGGACTGATCGTCGTCGTCCGGACCGCGAACCCGAGGGCGAAGTATAAGACGCTCGGGGTTATCGACGGGTTCTGGCTCGACAATGCGAAGGGCACCCTTTTCGAGGGCGTTCCGTCTGACGGCGTGACCGACCTTACCCGGTTCGCGATGGCGCCGTTTATCATTATGGACGGCATCAATGAAGTCGGCCTTGTGACCTCGATCATGCACCTTCCGACCGAGAACGACTGGCAGGAAGTCGAGTATCGCGACCCGGAAAGCTTAGATGAAAAAGAGAAGGAGATCGCATTGATCTTCGAGGAAAGCGGAAAGAAGCCGGACCGGTTCGACATTAAGGTGAAGAACCACGCGCTCGCGATCAATACGGCCGACCATCTGACCTGGAAAGCGAATAAGAATCTCGCTGTCAACCAGCAGGAGGAAGGGAAGGCGACGACGCTTCACCCGATCCTTATGCGGAAGATGCTCGATTACTGCGCGAATGTCGAGGAAGCGATCGCGATGGCGAAGACCTTCAACATGAAGAGTCCGCTCCCTGACAATGATTACCACATCATGCTCGCGGACCGCACCGGAAGATCCGTCATTTTAGAGTGGATCAACCAGGAGCTTCAGGTGATAGAAGCGGCCTACGGCACGAATTTCTATCTCGGAAGAGAAGACCGCTACGGATACGGCCACGACCGCTATGAGATTCTCGAGAAGAGATTCGAGAACTCGAACGAGAACTCGAACGGGAACTCAAACGAGAACTCAAACGAGCTGTCGAACGAGATGAACTCGGCGGAAGCGATGGCGCTCCTCGAGAAAGTCGCGCAGAACCCGTTTAAAAAGCAGTTTGTCGGGTTTACGCAGTGGAGCGGGGTGTATGACCTCGAAAAAGCTTCCTTAAAGCTTTCGGTCTTCCTCGATTATGAAAAAGAATATGAATATACGATAAAAAACTGACGGAAGGAGACACCCATTTACTACGGATACAGATGGGTATTCGCGATTTATGAACAAAGAAAAACTGTCCTTTAAAGAAAAACTTGGGTATGCCCTGACAGCGATGGGCTCTGATATGACGACTCAGACGACCGGCTCCTTCCTGCAGCTTTTCTATACGTCGGTCGTCGGTATCCCGATTGCGCTTGCGAGTCTCGTCATTTCGCTTTCCGCGATCTGGGACGCGATCAATGACCCGATTATTGCATCGTGGGTCGACAACCATAAGTTTAAAAACGGCGAGCGGATCCGGCCGGTGCTTCTCTATTCGGTCGTCCCTTTCGCGCTCTGTTTTACGTTAATTTTTACGACGATTGATGCGCCGCTGATTTGGAAGATCGTCTATTCGTTCGGCTGGTATTTCATCTATATGATTCCGAGAACATTCTACTATCTGCCGGTCTTTACGCTCCGTCAGGTGGCGACCGGAGACCTCGGCGAGCGGATCAGCATCAATGAGTTTATCTCCTACGGACAGGCCTTCGGTTCTTCTCTCCCGACGCTCGTCATGTGGCCGATTATTTATGCGGTCGCCGGCGTTCAGGTGGTCGACGGAGTGGAGGAGATGATCAACCCGTCGCGCGGCTATTTCGTCGCCGCATTGATCATCGCGCTGGTAGTCGTCGGATGCTCGCTCTTCAACTATTTCACGACGAAGGAGCGTGTCATTTCGGATTCGCCGAAGACGTCAATCATCGAAGCGATCAAGCTTCTCGTGAAAGATAAAAACTTCGTCCTAAACCTGCTGATTTTCTTCTTCTACGGCATGTGCGTCACTCTCACGACCGGTTACGCGGCATACTACTGTAACTATGTTATGCTGGACCGGAATCTCGTCACGCCGATTTCCGCAATGTTCATCGTCGGCACGCTGATCATCACGCCGTTTGTGAAGAAGATTTATAATAAACTCGGCCGGAATAAGACGATGGTTTTAGGTTCTCTGATTCTGGCAGCGGGCGCGCTTGTATTTACGCTGTTAGCACGGACAACCGTCATCGCAGCTTTCTTCTTTACCTTCTGTGTCGGCGTCGGAACAGCCATTACGATTATCGTTATCGGCATTAACCGCGCGGATGTGACGGATGTTCTCGAGTGGAAAAAGGGAAGACGGATGGACGGCATGGTCTCCAATGTCACGAGCCTCATTAAGAAGCTCGCACACGCATTGGTCGTGCTGCTGCTCGGCATCATCCTTCAGACAGCCGGCTTTATCGAGAAAACGGACGCGAATCCGTATCCGGTCCAGCCGGACAGCGCGAAGCTGACGATCGTCCTCATCATGGGCGTCGGCGTACTGGTTTCAGCGCTTTTGATGGCGTTCTTCTCCAGCAAAGTCACATTGGATAAAGAAATCGAACAGTATAAGAAACAGGAGTGAATATGTATTTAGACAGAATGAACTACCTCGAGGTAGAAGAGTATTTAAAGACGAAGGATACGATCATCATCGTGACCGGCAGCACGGAGAACCACGGAAAGCATAACCCGTTAGGCACTGATACGTTTATCCCGGTGAAGATTATGGAGCTTTTCGAAGAGAAATATTCGGATGAAGTCGTCATCGCGCCGGCGCTTCCGTACGGCTCCACCGAGGACCTGAAGGGATTCCCGGGAACAGTTTCAGTCGGCCCGGACCTTCTGACCGAGATCTTAAACCGCATCTGTGATGACCTTTTCGATTACGGCTTCCGGCGGTTTATCATTGTGAACGGCCACGGCGGAAACAGCAAGTCGATCGAACGGACCGGCCTCCACATCTATAAGCGCGGCGGCCTTCTCGCCCGCGTCGACTGGTGGCTTATCGCCGGCGAGCTGAACCCGATGTGGCGGGGCGGAAATGGCGGCGGCGAAGAAACGGCCGGCGTAATGGCTTATGATGAAACGCTTATTAAGCGGGAATACCTGAATGAAGGCGAAAATATGGTCAATGACCTCGGTGAGAACCTGCCGACCTACAAGTGGACGACCGTCCTCTTTGAAGGCGGCTCCGTCGTCATCCCGCGGCCGATGAAGAGCATCACGGACAATGGCTGGATGGCCTATGGCATGCCGGATGCGCCGTCCCGCGCGGAGAAGAAGTGGGGCCTCGAAATGGTCACGGCAATGGCGGACTATGTCGAGCATTTCTTAAAAGCATTTGAGACCGCGATTTTACCGAAAAACTGATAGAAAAACCACGGAAAAAGCGGCGGGAAACCGGAAGGGACTTTTATGGCATCTTTAGAGAAACTGAAATTTCATCGTCTGTTTGCATTCCAGATGTATAAAAACCGGTATTTTCCGCTGTCGGAAATGACCTTTACGTCGGACTTCATCACACCGTCAAAGCGCTGCGATTTATATCCGATCATAGGGGGAGCAGGCGATGATGGGAATCCGGAGCGCCTCGAGAACGGCACGTATGTTCATCACGGAAGCGGCGAGATCTCGCGGTTCTTTACGCGGCATTTTCCGGTCATCACGTATCGGATCCGCGTGAAAGAAATCGAGGACGGTGCGTTCGGCATTTCACTGATTCTGCCGGACGGAAAGGTTTCGGTTCTCTTAAAGAAAGAGGGCGGAAAAACGCTTTTAATCGCGAGAGAAGCTCGAAAAACCGGATCTGCTAGGGAAGATGAGATATCCGAGAACGGCTCGAAAATCGGGTCAGCGGAAAAAGGTGATAAGTCCGAAAATGACTCGAAAGCAGGCGAAGTTAAGACAGAAGTATTCGACTCTCCGCGCGGGTTTGACGACGGCATGACGCTATGGATCACCTTCCGCGGAAAGTCAGCAGATATCTACTTTGAAGATGAGTCGCTTACCTTCGCTCATTCTTTTACATTCGAGGCACTAGCGGATATTTTCCGGATCCAGACGTATGAGCGTACGGCAGCAGCTCTCACGGTATCCGGCGAGGTCGTGCTGTCGCATGTAGACAGTATCTTCGACTGCGGCATTGCACAGGCCGATATCCGGCCGATCCGCTATGAGGACGGAAGAGCAATTATCGAAAACGGGAAGATTTATCTCACTATCTCCATCCGGTTCGAAGAGGGAATGTGCACCGGCATCCTGTCCTGGATTCCGGGCACGGCAGAGTTCTGTTTAGTGGGCGCGCTGTTCTTTGACGACGGCAGCGGCACGATTTCCATGGATGTCGCGAGCTCGCTCCTCTATGACCGGAATGAAAACAAGTGGCTCCTCTGGATCTGCTCGCATCGGAAGCATTGCCTCGCGCATGCAGCGTTTGATGCGGATATAAGGCACGGGATTCATGTGCTCGATTATACATTGGTGGAGCCGATGGAAGAGGGGGACGGACCTACAGCTTTTAAAGGGCTGGAAGGGGATGAAGACCCGGATTTCGTCTACGACAAAGCCCGCGGAAAGTGGCTTATGACCTTCTGCCGGCTGGTGACCGGCGCGGACGGAGAAAAGAGTTACCGCTACTTCTACTATGAATCCGACCGGCCGTTCAGCGGCCAGACATTTGTCTCTTCTGCTGCCGGCGGCGACGAAACCGGCGGCTCGATCGTGCTGATGCCGGAGAAAGCGCAGTTCGTCTGCGGGAGCGCCTATCATGCACGCGCGGAATACCATGTATATACATTGCCCGACCTGTCAAACTTCGGAAAGCTCCAATGCGATTTCGACGACGGCGGTTTCCGCGGCTGGGGGACGGTAATCCCGGTCGACGACGGCAGCCGGACCCGGTATTACTGGCTCACGTTTGACCGCTATCTCGCAAGCGAAAGCAAGTGGAACTGGAGCTATGGAAACCTGTTCTGCTTTTTAGCGGAGAGAGATCATGAATGACACTGATGCGGGGAGAGAATAAGAAACAGCATAGATATAAAAAAGCCTTGCGGAGATCCGCAAGGCTTTTTGCTGGTTATTTATGAAAGAAATCCATGGATTAATCAGGAGATCAATCAGCGAAGAACGACAGGACGATGACGCCGATTCCGATGATTAAGCAAATGAAGCTGAACGCCGGGTCCTGCTTTTCGCCGGCGACGAGATAGGTGTCCGGGTTGTTCGGATCATAGAGGATTTCGACGGTCTGACCGATCTGATAGTCGAAAGTGTTCTTTCCGAGACCGTACTCTTTTTCATACCATTGTCCGTTCACATAATAGCGGAAGACCGGATGATAGACGAGGGTGCTGTGTCCGCGGCTGTGAGAGACCCGCGAGTTATATGCGATCACCTCGCCGGGCGTGCTCATCGTGCAGGCCTTCTTCGCCTTTATATAGTTAAATACCATAAGTCCGCCGACTCCGGCAAAGATGATTCCAACGATTAATACGCCGATATTAGGTGTCATAATAAGCCTCCGGAAAAAGTTTAGGCGCGAATGATTCGCTTAAAGATAGGATAACCGAAAAAGGGGAGAAGGTCAAGGGGAGACGGCGCAAAGCGGAGAAAAGTATATTAAGATACAACATATTGTGGAAGAAGGTGAAAAATGTGTTCTTCCCACCCTAAAAATCCCCCATACCATTCTTGATGTTTTTTAGGTCTTAGATTATAATTAAAGGATAAAATGGGAATTTTATATGGCTTTGGAAGAGAAGACAGGAGGAGACTATGAATGGCTTCAAAGAACTGTTTGAAGGCGATATAACCAGATATGGAGAAGCCGGCGTAAGAGGATGGGAGCGTAGATGGTTATTCTATTTTCGAAAATCATCAACTTGCAAGAGTAAAATGCTAAACTACTTCTATCGTTTTTCGTTCCATATGGCTTCAAAGAAGCGTGGAATAGAAGTGCCTCATTCTACATCCATAGGAAAAGGATTATATATTGGCCATGCTTACAATATAACAGTAAACGGAAAGGCGAAACTTGGAGAAAATATTAACATTCATAAAGGCGTGACTATCGGGCAAGAGAATCGCTGAACGAGAAAGGGCGTCCCTACAATTGGGAATCAAGTTTGGATAGGAGTAAATGCAACAGTAGTTGGGAAAATAACGATTGGTGATGACGTGTTGATCGCGCCAAATTCTTTTGTCAATTGCGATATTCCTTCGCATTCTATTGTAATAGGGAATCCATGCATTATTATTCCAAGGGAAAATGCGACAGAAAGCTATATTAATCATTTAGTGCAGTAAAGAGAGATTACCTTGATCGCTGAAGGGAAATGCTATGTAAGATTGTGATTTTGGCGCTAAAACGATATACGTTAAAGGGGTTATTTCAAAATGATGGTGGTGCAGTAATCCTCGCCGGAAAGTACTTGAAAAAGCCACTCCCTGAAAGAGCGGGCCGGGATTGGTCTGATGCAGAAGGCTAAGCTGTTTTTCACCCCTGTCGAAGTGATATTATCTGGATAATAGTTTATAATTAATTGTTTAATTGGGGTGTTTTTTGTTCGGGGGAAAGAGATGGCAGGGGCGCGATATCCAATTCTAAATACATATGTTAATGCCTTATCGATGGAAGAGACCATTCATGAGGTGGAGAGAATAATAACTGATCGGAAACCGACACAGCACGTGGTGATCAATGCATCTAAAGTGAATCTGATGAATGAGGATCCGAAACTTCGGAAGATTGTCAATGATTGTCCTTTGATTAACGCAGACGGGTCTTCGATTCTTTGGGCAGCCAGAAAACTGTCCGTACCATTACGCGAACGAGTAACGGGAATCGACCTGTTTCTGAACTTGGTGAAGCTTGCTGCAAAGAAAGGGTACGGAATCTATCTGTTCGGTGCAAAAGAAGAGGTTGTACAAAAAGTTAAAACAGTGTTTTTAAATCAATACCCTTCTCTCCGAATCGTGGGGGTCAGAAACGGTTATTTTTCCGAGTCTGACGAACCGGAGATGGTAAAGGAAATGTCTACGAGCGGCGCTGATATGATGTTCGTAGCGTTCTCTTCACCCATGAAGGAGTATTGGGTAAATAAATATCTTCAGCAGTTAAACATTCCGTTTGTCATGGGCGTGGGCGGCAGCTTTGACGTGGTGGCCGGTGTGACTAACAGAGCGCCAAAGTGGATGCAAAAAATCGGTTTGGAATGGTTGTTCAGGCTTATTCAGGAGCCTCGCCGGATGTGGAAGCGCTATGTGGTTGGAAATGCTCAGTTTATCCGATACACCTATCGTGTGAAACGGGAACAGAAGGGCCGGAAAAAAGAATAATCCAATTTGGATTTGTTATTAGAGTTTTTGAGGGGATTTTGGAAAATGATTAATGTTATTGGGTTAGGTTATATTGGCCTGCCGACTGCGCTTATGCTGGCTGCTCACGGGGAAAAAGTGGTGGGTACAGACTGCAAAAAGGCAGTAGTGGATACGCTGACAGAGGGGAAAACCACTTTTAAAGAAAAAGGATTAGACGAACTGTTTGGCGATGCTAAAAAGCATGGGATCGTATTTTCAACTGAGTATCAGGTCGCAGATATATATATCATTTCTGTCCCCACCCCCTATGAGAAAGAAAGCCGAAAAGTTGACCCCGGGTTTGTTGTCTCTGCCGCCCGCAGTGTAATGGCGGTTGCGCCCGCAGGGGCTACAGTAATCGTTGAAAGCACCGTCAGCCCCGGCACGATGGACGAATATGTCAGACCGCTTTTAAAAGAGATAAAGAGAACTGATATTCATCTCGCGCATGCACCCGAGCGAATTATTCCTGGAAATATGCTCTTTGAACTTTTGCATAATAACAGGACGATCGGCGCGGATGATGAGGAAACCGGAGAGAGAGTTAAAGCTATATACGCTACGTTTTGCCAAGGCGAAATCGTAGTAACAGATATCAAAACCGCTGAGATGACGAAGGTGGTGGAGAACACTTTCCGCGCAGTTAATATAGCATTTGCCAATGAGCTTGCGAGAATATGCCGGCAAGACCATTTGGATGTATATGAGATTATCAGAATCTGTAATATGCATCCGCGCGTCAATATTCTTCAACCCGGTCCGGGCGTCGGAGGGCATTGTATTCCGGTGGATCCCTGGTTCCTTGTAGGTGCTTACCCAGGGTGGACAGGATTAATCGAAGAAGCATTGACCATCAATGATTCACAGCCCGGGTATATCCTCAAACGAATCCATGAAATAATGGATGAAAAAGGATTTTATGATACTTCCAGGGTTGGGATCTATGGCCTTACCTATAAGGAAAATGTGGATGATCTTCGCGAGTCACCCTCACTTCATCTGTTAAAGGAACAGCCCGACCCTGTGAATGGGTTTAAAGTCTATGACCCCTATATTCTAAAGGATGTGGCAGATAATCAATTCCATAATCTCGATGAGTTTTTGGATGCTGTCGATATGGTTGTCATTATGGTGAAGCATAACGAAATCAAAGAGAATGCAGATAAGCTATCCGGAAAGATAGTTCTGGACTGCCAAAATGCCGTTGCACTTCCAGAGGCCTATCACATTTAGGTTTTGCAGTTTGAAGTGTTTTGCATTGACTGAAAGGATAGCGAAATGAAAAAAGTGATGCTTGTTTTCGGAACCAGACCGGAAGCAATTAAAATGTGTCCGTTAGTGAAGGAGTTAAAGAAGAGAACGGGCATTCAAACGGTTGTCTGTGTAACAGGCCAGCATAAAGAGATGCTCAAGCAAGTGCTGGACACTTTTAATATAATTCCGGATTATGATCTTTCTATCATGAAAGAGGGTCAGGACCTTTTTGATATTACAGGCGAGATCTTGTCCAGAATCAGAAGCGTTCTCGAAGAGGTCAAACCCGATGTCTGTCTGGTCCACGGCGATACATCAACCACATTTGTAACTGCTTTGGCGTGCTTTTATCTTCAGATTCCGGTGGGACATGTGGAAGCAGGCTTACGGACTTACAATATCTTTTCTCCCTATCCGGAAGAGTTTAACCGGCAGGCGGTCGGAATTATCAGTAAGTTTAACTTTGCACCGACCGAACTTGCGAAGAAGCATCTTTTGGACGAAGGAAAGGATGCTTCGACGATTTATGTTACCGGAAATACGGTTATCGATGCAATGCGTTATACGGTAGTGGAAGGCTATCATCATCCGGAACTAGATTGGGTGGGGGACAGCCGGTTCATTCTGATTACTGCACACCGGAGAGAGAATCTCGGAGAGCCGATGCACCATATGTTCCGTGCCATCCGACGAGTTCTGGACGAGCATCCTGACGTAAAAGCGGTATATCCGATTCATATGAATCCGATCGTCCGTCAGGCTGCGGAGGAGGAACTAGGGGACTGTAAGCAGATCCATATCATTGAACCGATCGAAGTATTTGACTGCCATAATTTTGAGGCGCGATGCTATCTCTGCCTAACCGATTCCGGCGGAATTCAGGAAGAATGTCCGTCTTATGGAAAACCGGTTCTGGTCATGCGTGACACGACTGAAAGGCCTGAGGGTGTGGAGGCAGGGACACTGAAGCTTGTTGGAACTAACGAAGAAACGATCTACGAATGGTTTACACGACTTTTAGATGATGAGAAGGAATACGCAAAAATGGCGCACGCGGTCAATCCCTATGGCGACGGTCATGCGTGTGAGAGGATTGCGGATATATTGGAGAAGTAAGGGGCAGCGAAACTGTGAAGGATATTAGATGGCTCAAAAACAGAATTCGATCAATGAGTTTCTCAGAGATCCTCTGGAGAATGGGCCAGTTGCTTCGTCAAAAAAAAGAGTATGCTATTCTATATACTGCTCATATTCCTGTGATGGAAGTACCGGCTCCAAAGCAACTTAGAAAACTTGAACTAGACAGCAGAAAACTATTTCTTAATCTCGATAATAGCAAATATTCGCTTTTTGAAAGCCTTGATTTGTTTGGGCAGTATAATTATGGGAAGTTTAAGAAAGATTGGGCTGCAGGTTTTCAGACGGAGAATCATTGGCCTACCGATGAATTCTCCTATGACATTCTTGTCTCTCAGAGAGAAGATATCGGAGATATTAGAACTAATTGGGAGTTGAACAGACATTTTCAGTTTGTTGGTCTTGCAAAGAATTTTTATCTGACAAAAGACAAAAAATATATCGATGAATTGTCAGATTTATTTTTCGATTGGAACAAGAACAATCTTTTTTTACATGGCGTGCAGTGGACCAGTGCCATGGAGGTCTCAATCAGACTGATTTCCTGGTCCTATATGTATGCCTTTGTATCTGCCGCGGGCGGAAATGCGGCTTTGTTGAAATCGACAGAGAATGGCATCCGCGTGATGGCAGACTATGTGCTAAAGCATAGATCGCGGTTTACTTCGGCCAATAATCACTTGATTGTTGAAATGCTCGGCGTAGGACTTGCAGGGATACTGTTTGGATACGACAAGTGGACGAATTGTGCTGTTAGAATTCTTTCCGAGGAACTTTCCAGACAGAACACTTCTGACGGCGTCAACCGAGAAATGTCACTTCATTATCAGGCATTTGTTATGGAAGCCTACGGAATTATGTGGCGTTTGCTTGAAAAAAATGGTCAAAAAGTACCGGAGTTATGGAAAAAGTACCTCACGAAGATGAGTACTTTTCTTGCTGATAGTTGCGGAAACTATGGGGAAACAATCGTATTCGGGGACTGCGACGAGGGGAAAATACTTGACTTCTCTGGAAAAAATGGGGATTACTATCAATATGTCCTTCAGCTGATGGGCTGTTTGCTTGAAAAAACATTTACCGGCGGGAATATTTCGGAGAAGATATTCTGGCTTTTTGATAACAGCACCATTGAGAACTATTGGAAAAAGGAGCGCTATGTTCCAAAACTGGTAAGTCATTACCAAGAGGGTGGCTATACTTTTTTGAGAAGTCATGACAGAAAACTTTTAATAGGGCTTGATCACGCCGAGTTGGGGTTTGGGAGCATTGCTGCTCACGGACATGCGGATGCATTAAGTCTTCAAGTTTACTTTGAAGGAAAGCCTATTTTGATGGATTCAGGAACATTTAATTACCACGTTCCCAAGGCCATAAGAAACGAGATTCGTTCGTCAAAAGCGCATAATACGGTCAGCATTGAAGGCATGGAGCAAGCAGAGATGCTGGGCCCATTTTTGTGGGGAAAACGGTATAAAGCTGACCGCCCAATCGTTACGGAATCTTCTGATGGTATCAGTATTTCAAGCAAAATTTCTTTTTGTGATGTAGTCTACCGGAGAACAGTCGCTTTCGATTTTGACAGACAGATTTCGGTAACAGATTCTATTAGCGAAGGGGAAGCTGGGTTACAGCGCTGGATTGTTAGTTCAGAGGCGATTACAAATCACAAGATTGAGTTTTCTGGGGAGAGCATTCCTGAAGGGCTATTGAAGGAAAAGGAAAATTTTGTTTCCTGTGCATATAATCATTTTAGTTTTGCAGATTGCTATGATATCCCGATTAGCGATAAACCTTTGACGACAATTATTAGGATAGGATAGGGTTATGAAAGTATTAATGGTCGGTCCCGACCGAAATGCGCACGGCGGCATCTCATCTGTAATCAGCGAATATTTTAGGGCAGGGCTTCAGGACAATTGCGAACTATCATTTCTTTCAACCACCACTTCAGGAGGAAAACTAAAAAAAGCAATTGTTTTTATTAAAGCTTTAGCCAAAATGAAGCCTTTAACCGCTGATTGCGATCTGGTTCATATTCACATATCAAAAAACGGAAGTTTTTTAAGAAAGTTTTTTTTCGTTAGGGAAGCCCACAATCAAGGAAAGAAAATCATAATACATATCCACAGCTCGCAATTTGTCGAGTACTATAATAATTCGAGCAATCATGTAAGACGAATGATTGAAAAAGCCTTTGGCTATGCTGACCAAATAATTGTGTTGTCAGATTTTTGGAAGAATAAATTGTCGCAGATTTTTGATGGCGGCAAAATGGTTGTTATTCCAAATGGGCTGTTAATGCCTCAGGAGTATAAAAAAGACTATTGCAATAAGAACATCCTATTCCTCGGAAAAATATGTCAAGAGAAAGGCGCTTTTGATTTATTATATGCAATGAAAGGGGTTGTGGACAAGTTCCCGGATGCCCATCTTTTTTTATGCGGACAAGGAGAAACTGAATGGTGCTTAGAAGAGTGCAAACAACTTGACATCTCCCGCAATGTCTCCCTGACAGGCTGGGTGTCCGGTGAAGCAAAGGACAATCTTCTAAAAGAATCCAGCATTTTTGTTTTGCCGTCCTATTTTGAAGCTATGCCAGTCAGCCTTATCGAAGCGATGGCCTATGGATGCGCTTGCATTGTTACTCCCGTCGGCGCAGTTCCAGAGATCAATTCAAATGATGATATTGTGATGACTGAGCCAGGAGATGTTACTCAACTGTCAAAGAGAATATGCGAACTGCTTGGTAATGTAGAACTAAGGGAAAGAATCGGCGTTTCCGCTGAACAGTCAGTGAGGAAAAGATATGACGAGAGGACAATTGTGAGGACTCTGGTTGGTTTATATGAACAGGTTCTATCAACAGAGGATTGTGAAGGCTATATATTCAGAAAATAATGAATCCGGCATTGATTAGTGTGCCTGATTGCAAGGAGGCCGAATGAAAACTGCTGACTGCTTTTCTGCTCAAGGGGAGGGGAGCGTTCGAATATTGCATAACCTAGGATCTCTGAATGTTGGCGGGGCAGAGACAATGGTAATGAATATTTACCGCAATATCAATCGTAAGCGGTTTCAATTTGATTTCGCTGTATTTGGTGATGAAAAAGGCGTATTTGAGGATGAAGCAGTAGCACTTGGCGCTAATATTTTTCATATGACAAAACGCTCCGAATCATTTAGGCGAAGCATCTCGGACTTTTACGGAATCGTTAAAGCTGGAGCTTACAAGGCAGTTCATTTTCATACGCAAAATGCATTTATTACTTGTATTATGGCTCTCACCGCAAAGATTGCAGGGGCTAAGACAATAGTGGTTCATTCTCATAGTGCATCGGACTGGCGATCAAAGCCATTGGTCGTTCTACATAAACTGTTTAGGCCTCTTTTGAGATTGTTGACCACCACTAAGCTGTCTTGCGGAGAAGCGGCGGCGGAGTGGCTTTTTGGGTCAAAACGGGGCGTTCAGATTATTCCGCTTCCAGTGGATTGTGACAAATTTCTTTATTCCGCCAGATTGAGAAAATCTTTGAGAGATTCTAACGGAATAAACGAAGAAACACTTGTTTTCTCCCATATAGGCAGATTTTCAGATGTAAAGAACCATGATTATTTGATAGATGTGTTTAAAGAAATCGTAAAAGTTCACCCTGATAGCATACTTTTACTCATGGGAGATGGAGAACTGAAAGCCCAAACAGAAGCAAAGGTGAAAACGATAGGCCTTAGTGAAAAGGTTGTGTTCTGCGGAAATATTTCAAATGTTTACGAAAAACTCATTATGTCAGACGCTTTTCTTTTTCCATCAAAATATGAGGGGTTTCCGACAGCTGTTCTTGAGGCGCAGGCAACAGGTCTCCCGTGCTTTATATCAGACGCTATTACGGAAAGCATTAAGCGCACCAGCCTTGTGAGACGGCTCCCGATTGAGGATGGCGCGAAAACTTGGGCAGATTGTGTTTTGAACTCTACAATTCCTACACTGGAAGAAAAGTGGGCTGCAAACAAGATTATTTCAAAAGACTTTGATGTTTTGTCTGTGACAGAATTGTTCGAAAAAGTGTATTCATGAGGTGATTCTATGCAGTTTGACAAGTCAAACGGAGAAATCGTTATTATGCTTCACCAGAATGTGACGCTGTATCATCAACTACAACAGATTGTTTAGAGAGTAGCTTTCCATTCTTATGGATGAGTCAGACATTTTATGAACGATCAACCCACGAATAATCCGTACACTTGGAAAAGCGATAGGCAGATACAGCGATAGACATATCATGTTTCCCTGGTATATCTGCGAATGGAACATCAGCCATTAACGCATTGTATTGTGCCCCGAGTAAGATCTGGAAATATGCCGGAGCGGGGGGGCAGATTATTCTATGATAGCGTTTCGCTTGATGGAATTGTTGACAGAATTATTAACGAGAAATAGAAACTAAAAGTCATTTATTAGTCTAAGAGGTAAAACCATGCTGTCTTTGAAAAAAATCTGCAAAATAAGTGTACTGCTCGGGGTAGTATTACTTATTGGTTTTCAAAGGATTTTTGGTTTCCTTCATTTTATGGAACATGGGTGGTTATACCGCGGTGGAATTGCTGCGTTATCTATAGTTTCTGCGGTTCTTGTTTTACTTATGACTCGGAATCACCCTGAAATAAAAGCATACTTTCGAACGGCAGCATTTTATTTGATTTTATATGTTCCCATTATTATGTTTAGCGCGCTTTTTACTAAATTATCATATGACTATTCGACAAAGAGCCTTTTGTATGTTGTTATTCCGTATTTGTATATTTTCTTTTGCTTTTCAATAATTTATGTATTTTACAAAGCAGGTCAAACGGAAGATTTTAGTAGAACGATTTCTAGAATAGTGCTGGTGATTCTTTTTATAAAAACACTTTGCTGGGTCTTATATACTTTTTTCGAGATTGAACTGTTTCCTAATCTTTTGTTTGAATATGAAGGATGGACGAGAGATGGGCAGATCAGACTGGACACAGGGTATCTGTTTAGTTTTGCCTTCTCATTTTATATCAGCCTTTCCATTAAATCGAAGAAAAAGCTGGTTCCTTTGATGGCTCTTCTTTTCCTTTTCCTGTTTATGGCCATTATTTCAAAGGGAAGATTCCAATTAGCGACAATGGTTTTTACAGCCGCTATAGCTTTTGTTTTTTTAGCCCGTACCAGTACAAAAGCAAGAAACACAGTTCTTCTTCTGGGAGTAGCGGCAATGGTTTTTGTCTGTTCCGGTGCATTTGAAAAAGTACTTTATTCTTTTTCTCTCTCATCCCAGTATGGTTCATCTACTGAGGCAAGACTTCAGACCATTTCTCATTTCTGGGATCTGATGATTGATAGGAAAGCCATTTTGGGGCTGGGTCTTTTAGACACATCTAATCCCGCCGCCTTCGCGCTCTTATATAAGGCGACCACCTATTGGGGAGCAACCGTTTTATACTATTTAACTGACATTGGAATTCTCGGAGGCTTTTTCACATTTGGGCTCCTTTCCATCCCGCTATACGGAACGCTGTTTTTCTTTGGAATAAGGACATGCATAAGGGCATTCCGGCAGAGGACGGAGGGGTATGAGCTTCTCGTGCCATTAATCGTATATATGATTACCTCATGTTTGTTGTTAAATATTTTTGACCTGTCGCGGGCACTTGATGTTCCGTTCTATCTGGCAGTCATCAGTTATATGGATGCAAAAACAAAGATAAAAGAATGAAAAAGAAGAACATTGGCATTAATGCAGTATTAAACACAATCAAATCCATTATCCGCTTTATTTTCCCGCTGATAACATATCCGTATGCGCTTAGGGTACTGGGGGCGGAAAGTATCGGGAAAGTGGCATATAGTGCATCTATAGTCAGCTATTTTTCTATGTTCGCAATGCTGGGAGTAGAATCCTACGGGGTGCGGGAAGGCGCCAAGAAGAGGGAGAATAAGTCTGAGCTACAATCGTTCACAAACGAAGTATTCTCGATAAACATTATCAGTACGGCTATAGCTTACCTCTTGCTGTTTATGGCGGTAGCTTTTATTCCGAAGTTTAAAGGATATGAATGGCTGATCCTTCTCCAAAGTGTTTCTATTCTTTTTTCCACACTAGGAATGGACTGGATCAATGTTCTTTATGAAGACTACATGATGATAACGGTCAGGAGCATTTTTATTCAGCTCCTTTCCATGATCTTTCTTTTTTTGTTTGTAAAGACTTCTGATGACTTCTATGCATATGCGTTTCTCTCCATCATCGCTAATTGTGTCATCTGTATCTCGAACTGGTTTTATATAAAAAAATATGTAAGGGCGAAAATCACTCTCCATCCGAATGTAAAGAAGCATTTAAAGCCGCTGCTCCTTATGTTCTTTAATGCCTTAGCCATCTCAATTTATGTTAATTTCGATATGACTATGTTGGGATGGATGAAAGGTGATGAAGTTGCCGGCTATTATTCGGTGGCAGTTAAAATATACTCGATAATCAAAGTTCTGCTGGCGGCTGTTTATACGGTTACTATTCCGCAACTTTCGGCATTCATTGGGAAACAGGATTATTCTTCATATAAGCAATTGTATTCCAAGATATGCAGCAGCTTATCATTACTGTTAATTCCTGCAGGAGTCGGACTGATCTGTATCTCGAATGAGGTTGTGATGATTATGGGCGGCGCAGAATATGCCAGCGCTGTTCCGACATTGCAGATTTTGTCAGTTGCTTTGATTTTTGCCATATTTGGCGGTCTGGTTACCGCGGTGCTGAACTTATCGATCGGAAAAGAAAAGGATAACCTGATAGCTACGATTATGGGTGCCGCTATCAACGTTGGCCTGAATCTGGTTTTTATTCCCATGCTCTCCCAGAATGGCGCAGCCATTACGACAGTAATATCAGAGGCATTTGTTTTTATCTTCTGCCTGGTCAGAGTAAAGAATTTAAAACAATATGTAGACAGTAAAACAGTTCTCCGTAATCTGTTTGACGCTTCTATAGGAGCGGTTCTGATTATACTCATCACGATTGGAACCAAGCTTTTGACAGAGAACATGATAATCCGGCTGGTAGTGATCTTAATGTTGAGCGTAAGCGGTTATGTCGGATTATTGCTTCTTCGTAAAAACCAGCTTCTGATGGGACTTCTGGCAAAAATCCGGAATAAGGTAAAAGGGAATGGTCAGCAGGATGAATGACAAGTGCTCATGCGTTATCGTGAACTATAATGACGCAAAAACCACAATCGACCTCGTTAAGAGGATAGCACACTATCAGAATATCCATAAGATTATTGTTGTTGACAATAAATCGACGGATGATTCGCTTCTTTCGATCCGAAATTCAATTGAAGGCGATGTGATCCTTTTAGAGCAGGAATGGAATGGAGGTTATGGCGCAGGGAACAATGCCGGTCTCCGGTATGTCCGTGATGTTCTAAAAGACAGATACGCCTTGATAGCAAACCCTGATGTTATCTTTTCCGATGACTCTTTAGGAAAAATGATAGATGCTTTTAAAAGCGATGAAAACATCTGTGTAGCATCTTTAGTACAACATTACATTAATGGGGAGCCAAGCCGCATACGCGCGTGGAGAATCCCTGAGAAGCGAGAACTGATGTTTTTGACAACCAGATATGTCAGAGACAGAATCAAAAAAGACCTGTATTATTCAGATGAGTATATTAATAGCGAGAAAATCGTTCCGGTAGATTGTGTCCCAGGTGCGATGTTAATGGTGGATACGAATCAATTTTTTGCTTCTGGCGGTTATGACGAAAGATTGTTTCTTTATTGCGAGGAGACCCTGCTAGGAATCAAACTCAAAGAGAAGCATATGAAGACGGTTCTTTTGACGGATGAGCATTATATTCATGCTCACCGCACCAACGACCATGAAGATATAAATAGAAAGTTAAAACCTTTCAGGATGATTTCAAAAAGCCGGCTGTTTTTACTGAGATACTATTATGGGGCTGATTTTTTCGAACTTATTTTAGCAAAGCTGCTTTATAAGCTTACAACTTTGGAAAGCAGGTTTATTCTCTTGAAAAAGGCATTGAAAGAATCAACCCGGAAAACAAACGATACTTCCCCTCCTTGACATCCCCGCCCACCCTATGCTACTATAACCAAAATTAAATATCACAATTAAAAGATAGAGGCGCGAGCACCATCAGTACTGCGGACGGAACAGGGAAGCTAAACCGTTGTCCGGAGGAAAGGGGTGTTTGCCGAAAGAAAGCGTTGCAGACTTTCTTGGGCGTTCGGATAAGATCCGCACGACTGTCGCATTTGCGGAGAGCTATGGATTGGTTGGTTTCCTGAGGCGTATCAGGAGTGAACTTACATTTATTAGCCGATGCATTGCATCGGCTTTTTTGTTTAGGAGGAGCGAGTATGAAGAAAGAGTTAGTGTTTAGAGGCGCAGCGACGGCATTGGTGACGCCGCTTACGAAGGACGGAGTGGACTATGAGGCATTCGGGCGGCTGATCGATTGGCAGATCGGGCAGGGAATCAATGCGCTCGTCATCGCGGGCACTACCGGCGAGGGCTCCACGCTGACGGACGAAGAGCACCGCGAGGTGCTGCGCTTTGCAGCGGAAAAGGCAGCAGGCCGCGTGCCGATGATCGCCGGGACCGGCTCCAATGATACCGCGTACGCGATTGACCTGACGAGGTATGCGTGCACGGTCGGCTATGACGCGATGCTCGTCGTGACGCCCTACTACAATAAAGCGACGCAGAAGGGCCTCGTGCAGATGTATAACGCGATCGCGGATGCTTCGACGAAGCCCGTGATCCTTTATAATGTCCCCTCCCGCACGGGAGTCGGAATCGAGCCGGCGACATATGTGGAGCTTGCGAAGCATCCGAACATCGTCGGCATCAAGGAAGCGAACGGAAACATTTCGAAAATCGTCGAGACGTTTGCGCTCGTCGGCGACGAGCTCGCGATCTACTCCGGAAATGACGACCAGATCGTTCCGATCCTTTCGATGGGCGGCGCGGGAGTCATCTCGGTCCTTTCAAATGTGGCGCCGAAGGAAACGGTGAGCATGTGTCGGAAATTCTTTGAAGGCGATGTGGCGGGCTCCGCAGGACTTCAGAAGGAGTATCTCCCGCTGATTAACGCATTGTTCTCCGAAGTGAATCCGATCCCGGTGAAGGCCGCCATGGCTGCGATGGGCTTCGGCGAAGACTATCTCCGCCTGCCGCTGACGCCGATGGAAGACGCGCATAAAAAGATACTTCTCGGAATCATGAGGGAGAAAGGATTTATCTGAACCTGGTCGGATGGATGACAGAAGGGTTTTATCTGAAACCTGGCGGATGAATAGAAGAAAGGACCTGATATGAAGATTTTACTTTCCGGAATCGGCGGGCATATGGGCGCGGAGGTGCTTCGGCTCGCGGAGCAGGGCTATAAAGATGCGGAGATCACGACGGGAGTTGATTTAAACGGCTTTTCCGGGGCGATTCCGTGCGCCCGTTCATTTGACGGGGCAAGCGCGGAAGCCGACTTGATCATCGATTTTTCGCACCATTCCGCCACAAAAGCGCTTCTCGATTTCGCGGTATCTAACCACCTGCCGCTCGTCCTCGCGACGACCGGGCAGACGGCGGAAGAACTCGAGATGATAAAACGCGCGGCAGGCGCGATTCCGCTCTTTTTCTCCGCGAATTATTCGGTCGGAGTCGCGCTTCTCATTGAACTTGCGAAGAAAGCGGCATCTGTTATGAAGGACGCGGACATCGAAATCGTAGAGACGCATCATAACCGGAAGCTGGATGCGCCGAGCGGGACAGCGCTCGCTATCGCGAACGGCATTCAGTCGGTGCGGCCGGAGCTTCATACGAATGTGGGCCGCTCCGGACAATGCCGCCGCGAGAAGGATGAGATCGGCATTTCGTCGGTCCGGATGGGGAATATCGTCGGGGAACATGAAGTGATTCTCTGCACGGAAAACCAGTCGATAACGCTGAAGCATGAAGCGTACAGCCGCGCATTGTTCGCGGAGGGCGCGCTTACGGCAGCAGAGTTCCTCCTCGGAAAGCCTGCGGGACTTTATGATATGAACAGCATGCTGGCAGACCGGTAAGGGCTTATAGAATAGACGAGCCGATGTGACGCTTGTGAAAGCAGGATCAGGAAGCGGTTATCCTGATCGCATCTAAGGAGATAATGTGATTCGAATCGGAATATACGGATATGGAAACTTAGGAAAGGGAGTCGAGCTCGCGGCGGCGCAGAACAGCGATTTTTCACTGGTGGGCGTATTCACGCGGCGGAATCCGGAAAAGGTTCAAACGCTGACGGGCGCGCCGGTATATCGCGCGGAGCGCGTGACAGAATTCGCGGACGAGATCGATGTTCTCGTCATCTGCGGCGGGAGCGCGACAGATCTTCCGGAAATGACGCCGGCGCTCGCGCAGACTTTCAATGTAGTCGACAGCTTCGATCATCACGCGAAGATTCCGGAGCATTTTTTGCGTGTCAATGAAGCCGCGATGGCGGGCGGTTGTACGGCGCTCATCTCGGGCGGCTGGGACCCGGGCCTCTTTTCGCTCGCGCGGCTTTACGGAGAAGCGGTGCTTCCGGACGGCGTGAGCGATACCTTCTGGGGCCGCGGCGTAAGCCAGGGCCATTCGGACGCGATCCGGCGGATTCCGGGCGTGATCGACGCCCGCCAATACACAGTCCCGGTCGCGTCAGCACTGGAATCGGCGCGTGAAGGCGAAAAAAGGGCGTTTTCGGCGCGTGAGAAGCATACGCGCGAATGTTTCGTCGTTCCGGCAGAAGGCGCGGATTTGGCGCAAATTGAGCGTGAAATCAAAGAGATGCCGGATTACTTTAAAGAGTATGACACGACGGTCAGCTTTATCACGCTGGAGGAGCTTCGCGAAAAGCATAGCGGACTCCCGCACGGCGGCACAGTGATCCGGACCGGCGAGACGGGCGGCAGAATCAAAGAACTGGGCGGCGCGACAGAGAGAACGGACCGGCCGCGGACAAACCGCGAGCGGATCGAGTTTTCGTTAAAACTTGAGTCGAATCCCGAGTTTACGGGGAGCGTGCTCGTCGCATTGGCGCGGGCGGTCTATAAGATGAGCGCTCGGGGCGATTTCGGGTGTAAGACGGTATTTGACGTGGCACCGGCGGATCTGTCGCCGAAGAGCCGGGAGGAACTGTTAAAAGCACTGCTGTAATCGGCTTTTCGAAAACTTCGCAGAATAGCTTCCAGAATGCATCCGGGAATGGTTTTGAACATTTCTGCGGTAGAAAAACGGAGGTTTTATGACAAACCTATGTGACAATATCAGCGTGAACGCGCAGGGCCATTTATGTTTCGCGGGGCAGGACACGGTTCTGCTCGCGCGGGAGTACGGCACGCCGCTCTATCTCATGGATGAAGCGCGGATCCGGCAGAACTGCCGGGTTTATCAGACGGCTTTACGGGAGCAGTTCGGCGGAAAGGCAGGTGCGCTTTTTGCGTCGAAAGCCTGCTCGTTTAAGCAGATTTATCGGATCATGGAAGAAGAGGAGATGGGAATCGATGTAGTCTCCTGCGGCGAGATCTATACCGCGAAGGCGGCCGGCTTCCCGATGGCGAAAGCTTTCTTTCACGGAAACTGTAAAACTGATGCGGATATCGCGTATGCGATGGACGCAGGCGTCGGATATTTCGTCGTTGACAATGCGGACGAGCTTCAGGCGATTGACCGCGAAGCCGCGAAAAGGGGAGTTCTTCAGCGGATCCTTTTACGGCTGACGCCGGGGATCGATTCGCATACATACGAAGCCGTGAATACCGGAAAGGTCGACTCGAAATTCGGCGCGGCGATTGAGACCGGGCAGGCGGAAGAACTCACGGCGGTGGCGCTTCAGGAGAAAAACCTGAAATTATGCGGGTTTCATTGCCATGTCGGGTCGTCGGTGTTCGCGGAGGATGTCTTTGAACGGGCGGCTGTGATCATGCTGACGTTTATCGCGGAAATCAAAGAAAAATACGGATATCTGGCGGAGATTCTCAATCTCGGCGGCGGCTATGGCGTCCGCTATACGGAAAGCGATCCGACGATCGATATTTCAAAGAAGATTGCGGATGTGGCAGCGGCGGTGAAAGCAGCCTGCGCGGAGCTGAAGATTGAAAGGCCGTTTATCTGTCTCGAACCGGGGCGGTCGATCGTGGCAGACGCCGGAATGACGCTTTACACGGTCGGAAGCACGAAAGAGATTCCGGGGTTTAAGAATTATGTGGCGGTTGACGGCGGAATGACGGACAATCCGCGGTTTGCCTTGTACCGGTCCAGATACACCTGTTTCCTCGCAAATAAAGCATCGGAGCCGGCGGATTTTTCATGCTCTGTCGTCGGGCGCTGCTGCGAGAGCGGCGATATCCTGCAGGAGAATGTTTCGATTCCCCGCCCGAAACGCGGCGATATGATAGCGGTCTGCACGACCGGCGCATATAACTTCTCGATGTCGTCAGAGTATAACAGGATTCCGCGGCCCCCGGTCGTAATGCTCCGGAAAGAAGGAAACCGGATCGCGGTCCGGCGGCAGACCTTTGAGGATATCGCAGCACGGGATAATTCGTGGGACACTTGAGAATATCGCAGCGGGATAATTCGTGGGACACGCCTTGATTTATTATCTGGCAGATGATAGTATTGTCGCGGAAGCCCTCTCAGGGAGGGCTTCCCTTTATTATGCTTTTAAAGCACAGCATCCGGGGTGACGCATTGGAAAAACAGGAAAAGAAAACGAACATAAACGCAGGCAATGAGACCGGCTATAAAGAGGAAACGAAGGCTTCGCTTATGAATTTTATCAGCGAAGTGGCGAATTATGCGGCGGTTATCGCGACCGCGGTTCTGACGATGTCCATCTCCATCTTCATGGACCTCGTCAATTCGACCTGCAACCTTCTTCGGACAGGCATCTGCACCTTCCTCTCCGCGCGGCTCCAGAAGGACCAGTCGTTTAAGTATAATTACGGCACCGAGAATCTCGAAACGATCTCAATGCTCCTCTGCGAGATGCTCCTTTCCGCGGGCACCGGCGCGGTGATGGTCTTCGCGATCGTCCGGCTCTTTAATCCGACGATGCCGGAGGATACATTGATTATCGGCGTCATCTTTAAGGCAGTCAATCTGGCCGTTGACACCTATCTTTCTGTGAACAGCTATCGCGTTTATAAAAAGACCGGCACGAAGGTTGCGAAGACGAACTTTGAAGGCTCGCTCAGCGCGACCGGTTTCGATGCCGCTATTCTCGTAGCGGTCCTCGCAGCTTACATCTTCAGAGGGTATTCGTTTGTCGGCTATGTGGAGCCGGTTGCGTCGGTTCTGATCGCGGTTATCATCATCTATAAGTCGGTCGGGCGGATCATTGAATACGTGAGAGAACTGACCTATGTGACGCTCGATGAGAAGGACCAGATGAAGATTATGGCAGTTCTCGCGCACCGCTTCCACGATTTCGAGGATTTCTTCTCGGTCAATTCGCATAAAGCCGGAAAGAATGTCTATATCGATTTCCTCGTCTCGTTCCCGAAGGAAACGACCTACGGCGAGATCGTCGATGCCCTGAAGGCGATGACGGAGGAACTCGAGAATACCTTTGAAAACTGTAAGGTGTCGATTATTTTCGACAGTAAAAATGCATTGACGCAAAAAGCTTCTGAGTAACGGAGAAAGCATCTGAAATAACAGAAACTATATCCAAATGACGGAAAACACAACGAAGTGACAGAGAAGAACCCCGAAGGGATCAGCGATTCTTTCGGGGTTCTTCTTGTCTTCCTCGAGGCTTTCTTCAAAGCCGCTTCTCTAGGGAACTATGCATATTTGTCTTTCAAATCGCTTGTAACTCGTAAAATAATGCTATAATTCATAAATATTTTCTAACATAATGCGTTCTTTTTCTGGTAGCATACAAGTAAAGAACGAAGTGGGAGGATTGCCCATGAGAAAAATCGAACTTTTTAATGATCAATGGCTGTTTGAGGGAACGCCTGTTTCGCTGCCGCATTGTTTCAATGCGGAAGACGGAACGCAGAAGGGCTACCGGCGAGGAACATACCGTTACGAAAAATATTTCGGAAGACCGCAGGGCGAAGAAATCTATCTCGAGTTTTCAGGTGCGGCCATGTCCGCACGCGTTCTTTTGAACGATGTCGAATTAGGCGTTCATGAGGGCGGCTATTCGGCTTTCCGCGTGCGGCTGACCGGGCAGCTTCAGGATGAAAACCATTTAGAGGTTTTTGTCAGTAACGAACCGAATGAGCATGTCTATCCGCAGAATGCGGATTTTACTTTCTACGGCGGCATCTATCGGGATGTGCGGCTGATTTCAGTTCCGAAGGAGCATTTTGATCTCGATTCTTTCGGAGCGCCGGGAATCGAAGCGACGGCAGAGGTGGACTTAGAGAAAAAGTCGGCAAAAGTTTCGGTTGTGACACGCCAGAATGCGCCGGAAGTTCTTATTACGGTGGATGGGATTTCGAAAAAGGCGGAATCGCACGACGGAATCGCGAGAGCAGAATTTGTTATTGAAAATGTGCATCTTTGGGATGGATTACAGGATCCGTATCTCTACGAAGCAACTGCAGAACTTAAAAGCGGCGACCGGATTTCGACCCGTTTCGGCTGTCGGAAGATTGAAATCGATTCGGAGAGAGGCTTCTTCTTAAACGGCCGCGCGTATCCGCTCCATGGCGTTTCCCGCCATCAGGACCGCCCGGGGCTCGGCAATGCATTGACACTGAAAGAGCACCGAGAAGACCTCGCGATGATAAAAGAGATGGGCGCAAATGCTGTAAGACTGGCGCATTATCAGCAGGCGCAGGAGATGTATGATCTCTGCGATGAGATAGGCTTCCTCGTCTGGGCGGAAATTCCATATATTTCGATTCATATGAAGGACGGACGCGCGAATACGGTTTCCCAGTTCACAGAGCTGATCCTCCAAAATATTAACCACCCGTCCATTTTTACATGGGCGATGTCCAATGAAATCACGTTAGCGGGCGTTTCGGACGATCTTCTCGAAAACCACCGGATTTTGAATGATCTTGCGAAGAAGCTCGACCCGGGCCGGTATACCTCCATGGCCTGCCTCTTTATGCTGGAGACAGACAGCCCGCTTTTGGAAATCCCCGATATTATGGGCTATAATCTCTATTTTGGCTGGTATGTCGGTGAGATGACAGAGAATGAACAGTGGTTTGACACATTCCATAAAGAGCACCCGGAGAAGAAGATCGCATTGACGGAGTACGGGGCGGATGCTGTGGTGCGGCTCCAGTCGCCGGTCCCGGAGAAGGGCGATTATACCGAGAGCTACCAGGCTGTCTATCATGAGCATATGCTGAAAATCCTTTCGGAGCGGCCCTATATCTGGGGATGCTTCGTCTGGAACATGTTTGAATTTGCGGCTGCCGGACGGGACGAAGCCGGAGACCCCGGCATCAACCATAAAGGACTTGTGACATTCGACCGCGAGACCAAAAAAGACGCGTTTTATATCTATAAGGCGTATTGGAGTGACGAGCCGTTCGTTTATCTCTGCAGTCGCCGCTATCGGGAACGGATCGAAGCGGAAACGGAGATTAAGGTTTACAGTAATCGAAAAGAAGTCTCCCTTTTTGTGGATGGGAAGCTTTTTGAAACGAAGAGCGGATCCTATGTGTTTACATTCCGTGTGCCGATTTCGGGGAAGCATTTTATCGAAGCGAAGAGCGGCGAACTGACAGATTCGATGGAGATCGTGAAGTCGGACTGCTTGAATCCGGACTATTTTGTCTCAAAGGAAGATGTCCGAAACTGGTTTGAAGAGAAGCCCGAAAAAGAGGCTCCGGGGAACTGCCTGTCGATTGATAGCACGTTCAATGAAATCCAGAGTATTCCGGAAGGCGCGGCGCTGCTGGAGGGATTCATGAGGGAGATGGCCGGAAGCATTGCGGGCGGCATGGGCGCGAAAGCGAAAATCCCGCCGATGATGATGAAGGTGATCGGGAAAATATCGCTCCGAAGACTGATTTCGCAAAGCGGCGCAAAAATATCGGCGGAAAAACTACAGCAGTTCAATGAGGAACTTTCCCGCATTCCGATTCCAGAAAAAAACGAGGGGGCTTCCGAGAAGGCTTCGGCCTGCGAAGACGGGAAGACCGAAGAGAAACTCCGTCTCCCGAAGGAGTTCTTAATCGGTGCGGCGACGGCGGCCCATCAGGTCGAGGGCCAGAATATCCATAGCGATTATTGGGCGATGGAGCATATGAAATATCAGGCTTTTGCGGAGCCGAGCCTTGACGCGGTAGACCATTATCACCGCTATGAGGAAGATATCGATTTTCTCGCAGGGGCCGGATTGAACGCGTACCGTTTTTCGATTGAATGGGCGCGGATTGAACCGCAGGAAGGCGTGTTTGATTCTGCGGAAACCGAGCATTACCGGAAGATGATCGCATATTGCCGTGAGCGCCAGGTCGAGCCGATTGTGACGCTGCATCATTTTACCAGCCCGAAGTGGCTTATTGAAAAGGGCGGCTGGGAAGCGGAAAGCACGGTCGGATATTTCGCACGCTACTGCGGCTATATCGCGAAGGAACTTGGCGAAAATCTCCGTTATGTCGTTACGATCAATGAAGCGAACATGGGCCTTCAGGTGGCAATGATTGCCAAACGGTATCTGAAGAGTTTGATTTTCGGACGGAAAAAGACGG
Organism: Lachnospiraceae bacterium UBA1778; assembly: GCA_002315255.1. Classification (GTDB taxonomy): domain Bacteria; phylum Bacillota; class Clostridia; order Lachnospirales; family Lachnospiraceae; genus UBA1267. The sequence goes on along the minus strand of DCGM01000102.1, from coordinate 13,405 downwards.
ACGGAAAGGCACAGGTCGGCATTAACCTTCAGCAGGTCCTCGCCAATATGAAAAAGTCGAAGGGCGAGAATTTAGAAGTCTTCGGCACAGAAAAACTGAATACGTTTGTCGCACAAAGGAGCGGAGAAGGCGACCTTCTCGTGATGCGCGCGCATCAGGCGGCAGTGAAAGCAATCAAGGCGGAGCGGCCGGAGCTGAAGGTCGGATTAAGCCTTTCGCTTCATGATATTCAAGCGGAAAAGGGCGGCGAGAAGAAGGCGGGGAAGGACTGGGAAAACGAATTCCTCCATTATCTTCCGTATATCGGAGCGGATGATTTTATCGGGATTCAGAACTATACGCGGTCCCGTTACAACCAAAAAGGCGTGATGGCCCCGCCGGCAGGCGCAGAGCTTACACAGATGGAATATGAGTTTTACCCGGCGGCGTTAGAGCATGTCATCCGCCGCGTGTATGAGAAATATAAAGGAGAAATTCTGGTGACGGAGAACGGCATCGCAACCTCGGATGACGCGCGGCGCATTGCCTTCATCAAAGAGGCGGTAACGGGAGTCAAACGGTGCGTGGCCGACGGGATTCCGGTAAAAGGCTATCTCCACTGGAGTCTCCTCGACAACTTTGAATGGCAGAAGGGCTTTTCGATGACCTTCGGACTGATCGCCGTCGACCGGAAGACCCAGAAACGTTATCCGAAAGAGAGTCTTAACGTGTTAGGAGGATTCGCAAAACAGGATGATAACTGAAGGAAAATGGATTTATCCGGAGGCATACGAGATTGACCCTGCCATGCGTTATCCTGCCTCGTATTTAAGACGCCGGTTTACATTGGACCAAAAAACAGAAGCGACGCTTTCAATTACCTGTCACGGGCTTTATGTCGCCTTTATTAACGGAAAGCGTGTCGGAAATCATGTGCTGGAGCCGGGACCCGGAAATTATCCGAAGCGGCTTGAATACCAGAAAACCGATGTTTCTGCGCTCCTTCAGGCGGGCGAAAACACGATTCTGATAATCTTAGGAGACGGCTGGTTTCGCGGCTGCACCGGAATCGACGGCTGCCGGAATCTTTTCGGAAACCGTCTGGCGCTTTTATGTACGCTTGAGGACCTTCATGGGAATGTGCTCCTTCAAAGCGACGAAGCATGGGAGGCGAGTCAGAGCGGCCCGATCCGGGCGGACGATCTCGAACAGGGAGAGACCTACGATGCCTTAATGGAAGAGATTTCGGACTGGCACCCGGTCCTTATCGGAGAAGAAGATAAATCGGTGCTCGTGCAGGCGGATGAATGCCGGATTTCAGAGCACGAGCGGTTCCCAGGGAAACTTATTATGACGCCGAACGGCGAGCGTGTGCTTGATTTTTCGCAGAATCTCGCAGGTTATGTCCGCTTTTCCGTCAATGCGGAGGCGGGCGGAAAAATCGTTCTCTGGCATGGCGAAACACTTGACGAAAACGGCAATTTTACGCAGGCGAATTATGACCCCGGCGATCGGAACCGCGAGGGAGGCATCCCGCAAAAAATCGTCTATACCTGTAAAGAAGGACTTAATGAATATGCGCCTTCCTTTTCGATTTTCGGATTCCGATATGCGAAGGTTGAGACGGATATTCCGCTGGAAAGCGCTTCCTTTGAAGCGGTTTCCGTCTACTCTGACATGGAGGAAGCCGGGTACTTCGAGTGCTCCGATGAAGATGTGAATCAGCTTTTCCGAAATGCTGTCTGGAGCATGAAATCGAACTTCTGCGGCATTCCGACAGACTGTCCGACGCGCGAGCGCGCAGGCTGGACAGGCGACGCAGGGGTTTTTGTGGACACCGGAATGTTCCTGATGGACTGCGAAAAGGTCTACCGGAAATGGCTTCGGGAGGTCGCATTGGGACAGAGCGCGGAAGGGGTCGTGCCGAATATCGCGCCGCCGAATAATCTTTCCGGGTTTATCACGCGGCTGATTAAGGGCTCTGCAGGCTGGGGCGATGCCGCCGTTATTGTGCCGATGGCGCTGTACCGTGTGTACGGCGATAAAGCCATCCTAGAAGAGAATTATCCGATGATGAAAGCCTGGGTCGGGTTTCTGATCCGTCGGGCGCGGAAGAGTAAGCTTAAGAACCGTTTCCGGAAGAATCCGTATCGGGATTATCTTATGGATACCGGCTTCCATTTCGGCGAATGGTGTGAGCCTGATGTCGATTCGACGGCTGCAATGAAAGAGAACCTGACAAAAGGTGTTCCGGAACTCGCCACCGCTTATTTCTATCGGAGCGCGGCATTATTAAGCGAAGCGGCCGGGATTTTAGGAAAAACGGACGAAAAAGAAAGATATGCGGAAGTGGCTGAAAATGCGAAGAACGCATGGCGGTATTGGACGCTGAAGGACGGAAAGATCGAGTCAAAGCGTCAGGCTGATTATGTGCGGGCGCTAGCGTTCGGCCTGTTAGACGGGGAAGAGAAGCAGACGAATGCCGCGATCTTGAACGGATTAGTGAAAGAAAACGGATATCATTTAAACACTGGATTCTTATCGACGCCTTATATCTGTCAGGTGCTGGCGGACTACGGCTATGTCGACAGTGCATACCGCCTTTTACTCCAGAAAACATGCCCGTCCTGGCTTTATGCGGTCGGGAAAGGGGCCACCACCATTTGGGAGAATTGGGATGCGGTCCGGGAGGACGGAACAGTTTATTCCTCGCTGAACCATTATTCTTATGGCGCTGTCTGCCGGTTCCTGTTTTCCGGGATCTGCGGAATCCGATATGAAAACGGAGAGATCACGATCGCGCCGCAGCCGGACCCGCAGCTGAGATTTGCGAAGGCGCGCTGGAAATCGCCGGTCGGAATCATTCAAAGCGAGTGGCGGTATGAGAACGGAAAGCCGGTTTTTACGGTCAGTATTCCGGCGGGGAAAGAGGCGAAGGTTATTTTGCCTGATGGACGGAACTTTATGGTCCGGGGCGAGAAAACTAAAAGATAAAGGGAGGCATTATGGCTAAAAAAGAAAGAGATCCAAACAATCCGAAACTTCCGTTTTGGAAATTTATGGCGTGGAAATCCTCGGATGTTTCCAGCGCGGGCGTGGCGTGGATCATTAACACGTACATGCTTATTTTCTGTACCAATGCATTAGGAATCGATTCGGTTATCGCCGGTACGATTCTTCTCATCGCGAACATCATCGATATGATTACCGACCTCGTTATCGGTTACCTTATGGATAAAGCACCGGTATCGAAATGGGGTAAGTTCAGACCGTTTGAGCTCGGAATCATCGGCACCACCATTTTCACGATTATTCTGTTCTGCTGTCCGTTTGACCAGCAGGCGATGAAGATTATCTGGGTATTTGTCATTTACACGCTTCTGTTTGGCGTATTCCACACGATGCGTACAGGAGCAAACCTGCCTTATCTGGTCCGCGCGTTCAGCAATAACCGCGCGACGATCGGAAAAGTCTTGTCATTGGGCGGCTTCGTCACCACGATGGGCGCGGCGGTCATCACCTTGACTTTCCCGAAGCTCATTGCTGCATTCGGCGCAGGAACTGCCGACAGCTTATCAATTGACGGATGGCGAAAAATCATCCTGATTTATATGATTCCGCTGACCATCATCGGATGTCTCCGGTTTATCTTTGTCAAGGAAGATCCAAAGATTGACGCCGGTCAGCAGGACCTGAAGCTTTCGCTGAAGGATGTCTTTAAGATGATGGTCGCGAACCCGTATATCTGGGCGTACGGTCTCATGATTTTCGCGTTCCAGGCGATTCAGAACCTCGGCGCAAACGCTTACTATTTCGACTATATCGTCGGAAGCCAGGACTCTATGGGCACGCTGTCGCTGTTCTCCTATTTCCTGATGCCGCTGCTGCTCCTCATGCCGTGGCTCTATCGGAAACTCGGTGCGACAAAGCTGATTATCATCACCGGATTCATCGCCGTCGGCGGCTATATCGTCAATTTCTTCGCCGGAAGCAGCATGCCGCTTCTGATCGTCGGCGCCCTTCTCACGGCATTTGTCACCCTTCCGATTTCATATTTGGGCGGTGTTCTGCAGGTTCACCTCTTTAACTATACCGAGTATAAAGGCCTTCCGCGTCAGGAAGCGACGACCAATGCAATCGCCTCAGGCGTGTTCACGCAGTTAGGCCAGGGCTTCGGTCCGTTCTTCGTCGGTATCCTTTTAAAGGTGAGCGGATTCGTCTCCTCGACCGGGGATGCGGCGGTTCAGCAGCCTGAAAGCGCGATTATGGCCATCCGGATGATGTACAGCTTCGTGCCGCTTCTTCTGATGGGAGTCATCATCGTTGCGACGTTCTTCCAGAAGAAGCTGGAGAAGAAACAGCCTGAAATCGAGGAAGCGATTGCGGCCCGCGCAAAAATCACACAGGAATGAATGATTAACAAAGTTAAGCAGGGAGGGATTCCTCCCTGCTTTTTTCGGACTTTTGATTGTGAAATCGATACACCCGTGGTATGCTGAAAGCACGCGAAAAAGTCTATTTAAACGAGGAGGATTTCTATGCTGCCAGTTGGAACAAAAGCGCCTGATTTTAATCTGCCGGATCAGAACGGCGAAATGCATAAGCTGAGCGATTATCGCGGGAAAAAGGTGATTTTATACTTTTACTCAAAGGACAATACCTCTGGCTGCTCGAAGCAGGCCTGCGGGTTCTCGGAGCGCGTGCCGCTTTTCACGAAAAAGGGCGCGGTGATTCTCGGCGTGAGTAAGGATACGGTTGCATCCCATAAGCGGTTTGAGGAGAACTATGGGCTCTCGTTCACGCTTCTCGCAGACCCGGAGCGGCAGGTCATTGAAGCTTATGATGTCTGGAAAGAGAAGAAGAATTACGGTCAGGTGAGTATGGGCGTTCTCCGGACGACATACCTCATCGACGAGGAGGGAATCATTATCCGCGCCAATGATAAGGTAAAAGCGGCGGAAGACCCGGAGAAAACGTATCAGACTCTTGTTGAAATGGATGCCTGACAGCCCTTTTATCGCACTTTCAATAGTAAAATCTCACGAATCTTCTTATTAAAGGGAAATGCAGGAAGGATAAGCATTGACAAGCGGCTTTCACAGGAGTATTATGAATAAAAATTAAATATTCAGAGGCTTTTTACATAGATGAATTACGGCGTAATTACAATTAGCGTTCTTGTACTAGTTATCATCCTTATTCTTGTACGCAAGAATAGAGCGGTGACGTTTTGAGGCGTTTTAATTGTACATGCAAAGAAGCAATAATTTTGGATGACTGATTAAAACTTACGACAAAACGTCGTAAGTTTTTTTTATATCGAGAGAAGACGTTTTTATATTAAGAGGAGGCGAAAACGGAGTCCGATCCGTGATAAGCCGCTAATAATCCTAAAGGAGAAACCATTATGAGAACCGTCCGCATCAGCGACACCACATTGAAACAGGAAGCTTATACGAAGCAGTCCTTCCGCGAAAAGCTGGAAGTGATCAAGCTCCTCGATAAGCTCAATGCGGACGTGATTGAGGTCGAAGGAATCAAACAGCCGAAATCGGATGGAATCTGCTTAAAGGCGTATGCGCAGACGATTGAAAACGGGATTTTAGCCGTTCCGGTCGCTCTGTCTGACGAGGGAGTTTCGGATGTATGGAACGCGGTCTCCCTCGCGAAAAAGCCGCGGCTTCAGGTCCTCGTGCCGACGAGCTCTGTCCAGATGGAATATCTGTACCATCTGAAGGCGGAAGGCATGAAGGCGCTGGCGGTGAAAACGGTCGCGGCCTGTAAAAAATGCTGTAATGATGTGGAATTAGTTGCCATAGACGCAACCCGCGGCGATCTTAATTATCTCGCGGCGCTCGCGACGGAAGCGGCAGCGGCCGGCGCTACGGTGATCACGCTCTGCGATACCGCCGGAAACCTTCTGCCGGATGAGTTTAAGCAGTTTTTGACCGAGCTGAAAGCGAAGACGGATGCGTTTGAGAAGGCGGCCTTAGGCGTCTGCTGCTCGAGCCAGCTTTCCGCAGCGGAAATGTGTGCGTTTACCGCGGTTTTAGAAGGCGCAGGCGAAGTCAAGGCGAGCGTTTCGGAAGAAAATACCGTCTCTCTGCCGCGTTTCGTTTCTCTCTTAGAAAAGAAGGGAGAAGCCTTCGGCGTTTCGACGTCTGTAAAAACGATTGAGATCGGGAAGCTTACGGAAAAGATCCGCCAGTTCTCGCTTCAGAAGAAAGGAACGGACATCCCTGTAGAGAACCCGAGATCGGATAAGCAGGAGAATGTCTTTACGGTAAATGAACCGCTGGAATCCTTAGTGAAAGAGATTTCACGGCTCGGATATGACCTCGCCCCGGAGGATATCACGGCAGTTTATGACGCCTTTTTGCGGATCGCCGGGAAAAAGGGCCAGGTGACGACGAAGGAGCTCGAAGCGATCATTGCGACGACGGCGCTCGATGTGACGCCGGTCTATAAGATGGAGAGCTATGTAATCAACTCCGGCAACACGATCTCCGCAACCTCCCATATCCGCCTGTCGAAGGGCGGCGAGATCTTAGAGGGCGTGTCGGTCGGCGACGGCGCGGTAGATGCGAGCTTCCGTGCGATTGAAACGATTATCGGCCGCCATTATGAGCTGGATGATTTCCAGATTCAGGCAGTGACCGAAGGGCGCGAAGCTATGGGCGAAACGATCGTCCGCCTTCGCTCGGGCGGAAAGCTTTATTCCGGACGCGGCATCTCGACGGACATCGTCGGCTCCAGCATCCGGGCGTATATGAATGCATTGAATAAGATCGCGTACGAGGAGGAGCACTCATGAAACTGTCCTTTTCGACGCGCGGATGGCTCGATTTTTCCTGGGATCAGCTCTTAGAGATTACCGGGGAAATGGGCTTTTCCGGAATCGAACTTTATTCGCTTAATAAGAAGCCGGACTTTTTCGGACAGGGCGGCCCGTTCCACAAGTATCAGGTGGCAGCGACGGCGCGCGAGCTTCGGAACCGGCATATCGAAATCCCGTGTCTCGACACGTCGGTCGAACTCGACCACGCGGATGCTGTCGAGGAGCTTTCCTGGTATTTCGCAATGGCGGATTCGCTGAATGTGCCTTATGTCAGCGCACGCGCCGTGCAGGACAATGAGCCCGCGGTCCGGGAAAACCTTCGCGCATTGATTCCGCTCTGCGAAAAGCATCACGTCCAGCTGTTAATCCGTACGGCCGACATATACGGCGATACGAAACGCCTCCGCGAGCTGCTCGACGGTTTTATCAGTGACAGCTTAGGCGTTTTATGGGATATGCCTCATCCGTACCACGATTACGGGGAGTCGGCGGACACGACGATCAAGAACCTCGGCGCATATGTCAAGCATGTCCATATCCGCGACAGCAGAGAAGACGGCAGCTATACAGTAATCGGCGAAGGAACGCTTCCGGTTTCACAGATGCTGAAAGCGCTCGCCTCAATCGACTACGACGGCTATATTTCGCTCGAGTGGAAGCCGGAATGGCAGAACGAGCTGTCAGATTATCAGATCGTTTTCCCGTATTATATCAACTATATGGAGCGGCTTCTTCGGAATCCGCGGAAGAAGACGGATCTCTATCCGAACCATGACGGCAGCGGCTATTATGTCTGGAAGAAGGACGAGCTGATCCATAAGACGTTCCCGCAGGTGCTCGACCGGATGGTCTCGGAATTCCCGGACCAGTATGCGTTTAAATATACGACGCTTGACTATACGCGTACCTACAGCGAATTCCGCGATGACGTGAATAATTTCGCACGTGCGCTCGTATCGCTCGGCGTAAAAGCCGGAAGCAAGGTCAGCATCTGGGCGACGAATGTTCCCGAGTGGTTTATCACCTTCTGGGCGACGACGAAGATCGGTGCCGTATTAGTCACGGTCAACACCGCCTATAAGATCCACGAGACGGAATATCTGCTCCGCCAGTCTGACACGCATACGTTAGTGATGATCGAGTCCTCGAAGGATTCGAACTATAAAGAGATTATCAATGAGCTCTGCCCCGAGATAAAGAGCCTCAAGCCGGGAGAAGCATTGAAATCGCCGCGGCTGCCGTTCTTACGGAATGTAATCACGGTCGGTTTCCGGATGGACGGGTGCTTAACCTTCCAGGAGGCGATGGACCGCGCAGGCATGGTTCCTTTGGAGCGCGTGAACAGTATGGCGGACCAGGTCGATGTCGACGACGTCTGCAATATGCAGTATACCTCCGGCACGACCGGCTTCCCGAAGGGAGTCATGCTGACGCACTATAATGTAGTGAATAACGGAAAATGCATCGGCGACCGCATGGGACTTTCCACGGCGGACCGCATGATGATACAGGTGCCGATGTTCCATTGCTTCGGCATGGTCCTGTCAATGACCTCGTCGATGACGCACGGCGCCACCCTGTGCCCGCTCCCGTATTTCAGCGCGAAGAACTCGCTCGCCTGCATCAATCAGGAGAAGATCACCTGCTTTAACGGCGTTCCGACGATGTTTATCGCGATGTTCAATCATCCGGATTATCGGAAAACTGATTTTTCGCATATGCGGACCGGCATTATGGCCGGCGCAGGATGCCCGCCGGAGCTGATGAAACGCGCGGCAGATCCGGAAGAAATGAATATGCGCGGAATCGTGAGCGTCTACGGTCAGACCGAGTCTGCGCCGGGAAGCACGATGTCAGCCTGGACAGATTCCTTAGAGCTTCGGACAGAGACGGTCGGCTATGCGTTCCCGTTTGTCGAATGCAAGGTAATCGATCCTGAAACCGGCGAAGAGCTTCCGGCAGGACAGAACGGCGAGTTCTGTTCGCGGGGCTATAACACGATGAAGGGCTACTATAAGATGCCGGATGCGAATATGCAGACGGTCGACAGCGAGGGATGGCTTCATTCCGGCGACATCGCCTGTAAGAATCCGGACGGGACTTATAATATTACCGGCCGTTTGAAGGATATGATTATCCGCGGCGGTGAGAATATTTACCCGAAGGAAATCGAGGAATTCATCTATACGCATCCTGCGGTGAAGGATGTTCAGGTAGTCGGTGTGCCGGACCCGAAATACGGGGAGGAAGCATTGGCGTGCATCATCTTAAAGCAGGATGAGAACATCAGTGAAGCAGAGATGCGGAGCTATATGATGGAGAGACTGGCTTCCCACAAGGTGCCGCGGTATATCGAATTCGTCGAGGCATTCCCGATGAACGCGGCCGGGAAGGTATTAAAGTATAAGATGCGTGAAGAGGCGGTCGAAAGGCTCCATCTTCAGTAACCGTATCATTTTTGGAGGTTGTCATGGCTACAGCAGATGCCCATGAATTACAGCTGATTGCCCTTCGTATCAGGGAACTGCGGGATATCATCGGATATTCCACAGAAGAGATGGCGGGGAAAACCGGCGTATCCGTGGCGGAGTACGAGGACTACGAGGCCGGAAAGCTCGATTTTCCGTTCAGCTTTATCCATAAGTGTTCGCTCGCTTTCGGCGTAGGGGTTAGCGACCTGATCGAAGGCCACAGCGCGAAGCTTTCTTCGTATACGATCACGCGTTCCGGCAAGGGCGCGGAAACCGCGAAAGAGGAAGGCATCGAGATTCAGAACCTCGCGCCGTTATTCCAGAAGAAGATCGCGGAGCCGTATTTCGTCCGGTATGAGTATAGCGATGAGCTTCAGAAGAAGCCGATCCATCTCGCGACCCATTCCGGCCAGGAATTCGACTATGTAGTCCGGGGAAAACTGAAGGTCCAGGTCGGCGAAAATGTAGAATTTTTGGGCGAAGGCGACAGTATCTACTACAATTCCTCCACACCGCACGGCATGATCGCCGTCGAAGGGCAAGACTGCGTTTTCATTGCAATCGTCCTTCCGGGCGCTGACCAGAAGGAAACGCAGATCCGGAACACGCTGATTCCGTCGAAGGCCGACGCGAAGGAGCTGATCTGTTCGAAGTTTGTCCAGACAGAGGAGGACGAGTTCGGCGCGCTTCAGAAGATCAGCTTTAAGAACGAAGACAAGTTTAATTTTGCATTCGACATCGTGGACGAAGCGGCCCGGAAGAATCCGGACAAGCTCGCGATGATCCACCTCGATAAGAATAAGCAGGAGCGGCGCTTTACGTTTAATGACATGAAGCGGGCTTCCGCGCAATGCGCGAACTACTTTAAAGCATTGGGCATCGGAAAGGGCGACCGGGTAATGCTCGTTCTGAAACGGGAATATCCGTTCTGGTTCGCGATTTTAGGCCTTCATAAGCTCGGCGCGATCGCGATTCCGGCAACGAGCCAGCTCCAGCCGCACGACTTTGAATACCGCTTTAAGACGGCGGGCGTGAAGGCGATCATCTGCACCGCGAGTGACAATGTTCCTTCCTGCGTCGAGCAGGTGGAGAAGAACTGCCCGTCGTTAAAGATTAAGATTATGACCGGCGAGTACCTGCGGGAAGGCTGGCACAATTTTGATACCGAATATCAGATGTACAGTTCGCATTTCTCACGGACGGAGGAGAGCCCGAAGGGCGACGATCCGATGCTGATGTTCTTTACGTCAGGAACGACCGGTTATCCGAAGGTGGCCGTCCATACGTACAAATACCCGCTCGGGCATTATGTTACGGCGAAATACTGGCATGGTGTCGACCGCGACGGACTTCATTTCACGATTTCCGACACCGGCTGGGGAAAAGCGCTCTGGGGCAAGCTTTACGGACAGTGGCTCTGCGAAGGCGCGGTCTTTACATATGATTTTGTCCGCTTCGACGCAAGCGACATCCTGCCGCTTTTTGCGAAATATAAGATTACTTCCTTCTGTGCGCCGCCGACGATGCTCCGCATGATGATTAAAGAAGATATTTCGAAATACGATCTTTCTTCCGTCAATCATATGACGACAGCGGGCGAAGCGCTGAATCCGGAGG
>DCGM01000102.1:2111-2486 GCA_002315255.1 Lachnospiraceae bacterium UBA1778 | reverse complement strand
TTTACCGCCAGTTCGAGAACGCAACCGGGCTCCAGATTATGGAGGGCTACGGCCAGACCGAGCTCACGCTGGCTATCGGTAATCTGATGGGCGGAACCCACAAGATCGGCTCGATGGGCAAGGCTTCTCCGTTATACGAGATTGAGCTTCTGACCCGCGACGGAAAGCCGGCTGCGCTCGGCGATTCCGGCGAAATCTGTGTCCGGACCTCTGAATCCGTTCCTTGCGGACTCTTCGCGGGCTATTACGAGGATCCGGAAGCGACCGGCCGCGCATGGCACGACGGCTTCTATCATACCGGCGATATCGCATGGAAGGATGAAGACGGGTTCTTCTGGTATGTCGGCCGCGCGGACGATGTCATCAAGTCCTCCG
>DCGM01000102.1:1118-1995 GCA_002315255.1 Lachnospiraceae bacterium UBA1778 | reverse complement strand
GTAAGCCCGGCTCCGGACCCGGTCAGAGGCCAGGTGGTCAAGGCGAGCATTGTCCTCGTCAAAGGCACCGAGCCGACCGAGGAGTTAAAGAAAGAGATTCAGGACTATGTAAAGACGCATACCGCGCCGTATAAGTATCCGAGAATCGTCGAATTCAGGGAAAGTCTCCCGAAGACGGTAAACGGGAAGATTCAGAGATCGCAATTATAAGGAGACCCTATGGCTGTAAAGCTGAATTTGGATTTTAAAATACAGGAGATGGCTCAGCGTATCCGGAACCTTCGTGAAATCGAAGGCCTGAGCGTGGAGCAGCTGGCCGATCAGACCGGCATCACTCCTGAAGAATATATGGACTGCGAAGCCGGAAAGACGGACTTGAACTTTACATTCCTCTACCGCTGTGCCAATGCCTTCGGCGTAAACGTTACGGAAATCATTGAGGGCTACTCCCCGAAGCTGAAGTCCTATACGGTCACCCGCGCCGGCGGCGGCCAGGAGATTTCGCGGGCGCACGGAATGACCTATTATAACCTCGCTTACGGCTTCCAGAACCGTATCGCCGAGCCGCTTTACGTCCGGTCCATCTATGACGAGGAAGCGCTGAACAAGNNNNAAAAAAGCCGATAGAGCTGACGGTCCATGACGGTCAGGAATGCGATATCGTCATCGAGGGACGGCTTCGTGTGCAGGTCGGCGAGCATAGTGAGAATTTAGGCCCCGGCGACAGCATTTACTACGATTCCGGCACACCGCACGGCATGGTCGCCATCGGCGGCGCAGACTGTATCTTCTATGCGATCGTTTTAAGCCCGGAAGGAAAACCGATTCCGGAGCTTGTGAATGCGCCCGCGGTCGAGAGTGAAAAGATCGAGCGGGA
>DCGM01000102.1:0-1014 GCA_002315255.1 Lachnospiraceae bacterium UBA1778 | reverse complement strand
CCGAGCATTTCAACTTCGCGTTCGATCTCGTCGACGCTTTAGCGTTAAAGGATCCGTCGAAGCTCGCCATGCTCTACATCTCCGATTCTTTGGAGGAGCGCCGGTTCACCTTCCGCGACATGATGCGTGAATCGAACCGCTGCGCGAACTATTTTAAGTCGCTCGGCATTAAAAAAGGCGACCGGGTAATGCTCGTTCTGANNGACATCGTGGACGAGATCGCGCGGCGCGATCCGGAGCGGCTCGCGCTCCTCCATGTTTCGGACCATCTGACCGAGCGTCGGTTCACCTTCAAGGACATCTCGGAGGACTCGAACCGCGCCGCGAACTACTTTCTGCGGCTCGGCATCCGGCGTGGCGACAAGGTGATGCTCGTTCTGAAGCGGCATTACCAGTTCTGGTTCGCCCTTCTGGCGCTGAATAAGATCGGCGCCATCGCGATCCCGGCGACCTGCCAGCTTTTGGCACACGACTTCCTGTACCGTTTCCAGGCGGCAGGAATCGAGCATGTGATCTGCACGAACGACGGCGAGTCCGCTTATCAGATGGAACTCGCAGAGGCGGAATATCCGGGACTGAAAAATAAGATTATCGTCAATGGCGAGCGGGAAGGCTGGCGGAGCTTCGACGAGGAATACACCCTTTTCTCGACGCACTACCTCCGTACCGAGAGCTCTCCCGGCGGCGATGACCTGATGCTGATGTTCTTCACGTCCGGAACCTCCGGCTATCCGAAAATCGCGGCACACAATTATAAATATGCCTTAGGACATTTCCATACGGCGAAATACTGGCACAACGTCGACCCGAACGGGCTTCACTTCACGATTTCCGATACCGGCTGGGCGAAGGCGATGTGGGGAAAGATGTACGGACAATGGCTCTGCGAAGCCGCAACCTTTGTCTATGACTTCGACCGCTTCGATGCGTCGAAGATCCTGCCGATGTTCGCGAAATATCATATTACGACCTTCTGCGCACCGCCGACTATGCTCCGCATGATGATCAAGCAGG
>DCGM01000094.1:18876-32503 GCA_002315255.1 Lachnospiraceae bacterium UBA1778 | reverse complement strand
CTTCGTGCTACATGTGGGGCGGGTCATTAAAGATGTTTCCCTCTTGCGCGCAAGCGCCCACCGGGAAACATCTTTATGACCCTGTGGAATCAGATCATTGCCTCCATTTCTAACGCTGGATGGCCTTTTTCGGTGAGGAATTCCATCATCTTCTCGAGGTCGTCTGCGGTGGCGGCAATCGTTTCGTCACAGATCATATCGGTGAAGTTCTCGATGCCCCAAAGCTCCATCGCGGTCTCATTGAGTTTTTCGCCGACGGAGTCCTTCAGTGCCTTCGGCATCCAGACGATACGGCGGGAGCCTCCTTCGGCCTTCATAAACTTCTTCGATGCGATGAAGTGACGGCCGTGGCCCATGAAGCCAGGCGTCTGTTCGCCGCCGCCGGTCATCGATGCGAGCTCGGCGAACGTCATACCGATCGGGGTCGGGCCCGCATATTCGCGGTTGACGATGACCACGCCGTTCGTCATCGGCTCGAGGCCGCAGATACATTCGAAGCAGCCGCACGAGGTCATCGGGTCCTGAATGATCGAATAAAGCGTAACCTGTTCTAATGCGCCCTGCGAATACTGCTTCACCGCGCGGTTGACATCCGGCCATCTGCCGACTTCCTCGTCCTCCGGATTCTCCTTCGAAACGAGCTGGCACGGGCCGTTCGGGTTCAGCTGGTTCGTTGCCTTCGCATCAAGCCATGAAACGGCGCCGCAGAGGCCGAGACGCTCCGGCGTGATGATGCATACATGCGACGGTGAGAACGACTGGCAGAGCGTGCAGGTGTAGAACTGCTCGACCGCTTCATCTGTCAGGTTCGCGAGACGCGCATCACGCGCATCATAAACTGGGGTGGCCAGTTCGTGGCGCAGCCGCGTGCATTCTGCCGGGTCGGTGATAACCGTAATCTGGCACTTGTCTACGACAGTATCATATTCATTCTTAATCTTCGCATACAGCATTTCAGCGAAATGCTTCGCGCGGAAGCCGGCTTCATAAGCGGCCTTCGACACACGGACACGGATCAGGTCGCGCTGGCCGGTATGCATAATACCTTCCAGGCAGTTGATCCAAGTGTGGAATTTCCGCTCGAAGACGGATTCGAAGTCCTTCTGCATGTTCTTTCCGCCGACTTCGGCGATAAACGCGCACTGGATCTTCGAGCCGGCCGGAACGGTATCGAAATCCGGTCCGATAACAGTCAGCTTATGGTCTTCAATGTCATGGACATCCTTCATCTGGACGAGCTCGAAGCAGTCGACACGGCTGCCGTCGATTTCCAGCTGCATATCCGGACGGCGGACGATTTCGCCCTCGAACGCGCTGTTGAACGCGACCGGAACATCCATATTCGTAACTTTGATCTTAATATCACGCGCTTCTAACGAAGTCTCGATCCAGTCCTTCGTGTTTTCCTGGATCAGAAGACTCTTCGGCACTACCCACATATCGTTCGTGTCATTGGTGATGACCGGGAAGCCGAGGCCGATCGCACCGCCGCCGCAAGCGACCGTAAGATCGTCGACCGGCGCATACGCATTGACAAATGCGAAGATACGCTCAAGCGTATACGTGTTCATTCCCCAGTAATCGAGCGGCTGGATGTTTCCGAAGATCATAGCCGCACGCATAACGAGCGAGATGACATGCGAAACCGCCCAGATTTCCGGGCCGACTTCGACGATACGGACCTTAAAGCCCATCGAAAGGCCCATCCGCTTCGCCTGGTCAATGATTCCGCCGATCAGGAATACAAAGATACCGCGGGACTGGTAGCCCTTGATCGTGTCGCGCGCTTCCTCGTCGGATGGAGCCGGTCCGATCAGGACGACGAAGCCCGGAATGTCACGCGTGACCAGCGGGACACCGAGTTCACGGACTTCCGCATCGGACATATGTCCGTGGTACTCGCCGTGGTACGGTTCCGGATCCTCGACATATTTACACGCTTCGATGACTTCCGCCGCCATTGCGGTCGCGAAGCCGGAGGTGAATACGTCATGCGTCCGGTTTTCGTGGCTCATGAATGCCTTGATCGGGCCGTCTAATGCTTCCTTCAGATCCTTCAGCTTCTGGACTTTAATGCCCGTATACTGAAGAATACAGGAGCAGTTGTAAGCCGTGTCAGGGAACTGCATCACATGATCCGCGCCATATTTTTCAATTGCAGCCGCGAGCTCGGTCTCCGCTTTCGCGAACATCAGGTCGCTGCCGTTAAAAACTCTATCAAATAAGCGTCTCAAGTCTGTTTCCTCCTTCAATCTTTTCCCGGATTTTCCGGATTGCTTCTACGGTTTTCGGCGCCGTGTCATAAGGCGACCGGCCTTCCAGATCAGCTTTCGCGACATCCGTGTCATACGGCAGGACGCCGAGAAGCGCGTTTTCGGGGATATGCTCTCTAATGAACGCTTCGTCTTCCGCCGTGCGGATCTTATTCGCAACGACCGAGACTTCCTTCACGCCGAGGTCCTTCGCCAGCCGCACGACGCTCTCGTACGTCTGGACGGAACGGCTTCCGGGCTCTACGACGACGATAAACCGGTCGACAAAATCGGTCGTACCGCGTGCCAGATGCTCAAGCCCCGCTTCCATATCCATAATCACCACTTCGTCCCGTCCCACAATCATATGGGATAAGAGCCGCTTGATGACTACATGTTCCGGACAGACGCAGCCGGAGCCGCCGGTTTTCACCGTGCCCATCACTAAAAGTTTTACACCGTTCTTTTCTTTCGCCAGCTTATCGGGGAGATCATCCACCTTCGGATTGATCTTAAAGAACTTCTGGAATTCATCGGCATCAGTCCGTTCCCGGATCATGTCCTTCATGTCGCTGATCGGCACGATATCCGAAAGTTCATCCTCCGTGAATCCGAGCGCGAGCCCTAAGTTCGCATCCGGATCGACATCCGCGCAGAGAACTGCATTGCCCTCTTCTGCGTAAAGCCGCGCCAGAACGGCCGAAAGGGTGGTCTTTCCGACCCCGCCTTTTCCCGTAATCGCAATTTTCATATCAGATTCCTAAAGCGTCACGCTTTTTCTCGATACCTTCGATAATCGCCTTCACCAGCTCGTCCGGATCCGTATTGATGACGTATCCTGCGCCGACCCAGTCCTTCGTACCGTTCGTGATCAGGTTCATCATCTGCTCGGAGCCGCCGACCAGCGGGTCAATTCCGAGATAGGTGTCGATGCCGGTCGCGACGACATAGTTTGCGATAGAAACAGCCTTCTCCGACATCCACTCCGGAGCGCATCCGACGACCGGAAGCTCCGTCGTCTTAATGCCCCAGTCCTTCGCAATGCCGGTAACAAGCATCATCATACGGCTGATATCGACGCAGGAGCCCATATGGAGCACCGGCGGGATGTCGGCCAATGTGCAGACACGCCGTAAGCCTTCGCCGCAGAGAACCTTCGCGCGCTTGTCTAAAAGACCGGCCTTCGAAGCCGCCTGCGCCGCGCAGCCCGTGGCGACGATCACGATATCGTTCTCAATGAGCTTCTTCATGATTTCGATATGCGAGTAGTCCGGGCGGACCTTCGGGTTATTGCAGCCGACCATGGCGACAGCACCGCGGATGACGCCGGAGCGGACGCATTCGATGAGCGGCTTATACGTGTCAAGTTCATCGAGATGGCTGTTCGTGACGGTGTCGAGACGGGAGCGGATGCCCTCGCAGGAGTAACCGACCGAAGCCTTATGTTTATGTTCCGGAATGAAAATTTTGCTTTCATCACGGTTTTTGAAGTTTTCGCAAGCAGACTTCACGATCGTCGTGGCGACTTCCTTCGCGTTTTCGCTCGTCAGCTGGAGATACTCGCTGTACGGGATCCGCGCGATTGGAGAAGTCGTATAGAACTTCGTGTGGAAGCACTCGGAAAGCGGTCCGATGTTCGGGAAGATACACTGGACATCGACTACAATCGCTTCGACCACGCCGGTCAGAAGCGCGTTTTCCTGCTGCAGGAAGTTGCCGGCCATCTTAACGCCGTGGCGCATCGCGATTTCGTTCGCGGTGCAGCACAGACCGACAATGTTGATTCCCTTCGCGCCGAAGGAACGGGCATACGCCTGCATTTCCTTCGTTTCGGAGACAAGCACGATCATTTCGGAAACTGCCGGATCATGACCGTGGCAGATGATATTGACCATCTCTTTATCCAGAACGCCGAGGTTTCCTTCCGTCTCCTTCGGCATCGGGGTGCCGTAAAGGATATCGGAGAATTCTGTTCCTGCCATAGATCCGCCCCAGCCGTCCGCGAGACCGGTACGGAGCGACTGCTTGACCAGCGCTTCCGCGTCCGCGGTGCAGCCCATATGGGTCATATGCATAGCCGTAACGACTTCGCGGTCCACAGCACGCGGCAGGATTCCGAGCTCGTTCCAGACTTCGCGGCGCTCTTCCGTCGCACGCTCAGTCCAGCGCTGATATCCTTTGATCTTTCCGTATTCGTTCAGACCGGCTTCCGCGACTTCATGCGCGATATCGTACATATCGCGTCCTTCCGTCGGAATATTCCATTCTTTCGCGAGGTTTAAAAGCTTCGTCGCGTCGGTTACATGATAGTAACCGTCCTCAGTGGCGTCATACAGTTTCCAGACGCACTCGCGGCCGTGGTCGGAGTGTGCGGAAGCGCCGCCGGCTGCCATTCTCAGATAGTTACGGCCGGCAATCGTATCGGCTGTCGCGCCGCAGATGCCCTTCGGAGACTTCGGGGTAATCCGGCACGGGCCCATGGCGCAGATTCTGCAGCAAACGCCGCTTTCGCCGATTTTACAATGCGGCGTCTGGTTCTTCACACGGTCCTGCCAGGTGTCGATACCGACCTGCTCCGCCGTTAAATGAAGGCGCTCGGCGTCAGCTTCCATCTGCTCTACGGATGTGCTGACAAATTCTTCACTCATTCAGATTTCCTCCTGTTTATGTTACAGATCCAGATAAGAGTCTGCGTATAAAGTATTGTTCTTAATGATATCGCAGGACTTGATGGTTTCCATCAGGCGGCGGTCACACGGGTTCGCGATCGCGCTCGTAAGACCTGCCTGCATCGCCATCGCGACCATCGCGGAGTCCATGATCGGGCGGATTTCCTTCGGCATGCCGTTTGAAACGTTCGAGAGGCCGCCAGTCGTGTTAAGACCCATATCCTGCGCGAACATGCGGATTGCTTCGAGCACGTCGAGCTGCTTGTCCTGCATTCCCTTTGCGACGAGGAATAACGGATCAAACCACATGTCTTCCGCTTCCATTCCCTGCTCCATGCCGCGCTCTAAGAGCTCCTGGCAGTACATCATGCGCTCATCATTGTCCGCCGGGACGCCCGCCTTCGAGCAGAGCGCGATGACGATCGCGTCATTTGCGGCTGCGAGGTCGACGTTCTCGATCCGGTCGCCCGCATCTGCGGAGTTCACGATCGGTTTTCCTTTTGAACGGTTGTAAACGGAGATGCCCGCTTCAATCGCTTTCCGGTTCGTCGTGTCCAATGCTAACGGCACATTGTTAAATGCGGACTGGATCGTGGTGACAGCCCATTTCATCAGGTCTTCGCCGTCCGATTCCGCCGGTCCGATATTGACGTCCAGATAATCCGCGCCGGCATCCAGCTGAAGCTTCGCGCGTTTCAGGATCGGTTCGGGGTTGCGGGTGGCCATCGCCTCCCGGATGATGGGTGAGATGCAGTGGATGCGCTCACCGATGACGATAAATTTTCCCATAGCGTTTCTCCTTATTATCTGTGTTCTCTGATTATCTGTCTTTTAAGTATTTGACGAGCTGGACCGCCTCACGCGGCGCGATTTCGATCTTCCAGTCAGGAAGCTTCGCTTCGACCTCGCCCTTTAAGACGGCTACCTTGCCCGGAAGCAGTAACGTACGGTTCCGGATCTTTTCATTGACGCCCAGTTCTTCCAATGTCTTCGCGATGGAGGATGCGGAGAACTTGCCGGCTGCCCATGCGGTCAGGACAGAATAGCCGCCCGCGTCGGAGATGATCAGGTTGCACGGAACGCCGGAGCGCTCGATTTCGCCTGAAACGACGAAATATGTCAATGCGAAATCGACGGTGACTGCACAGATGTCGTCCGGGCCTGCGCCGTTTAACGGATAGATGCCCGGTTCGACCTTCATCGGCTTCTGCGGGTCGGTGAACAGGTTCTGGCGTAAGCCGTAAAGCGGAAGCGCCTTCGCATAATCCATCTCGTCAAAGATGACGATAGAGCCGTAGCGTGCGGTGAAGAGCGATGCCAGTGCCGCCTGCATATGTTTGTCGTCACGTGCGATCTTATGAAGGTTCACGATCGTCGGATAACCGAACGGACGGTCATTGTTCTTCAGCGCCGCGCGGCGGATCTTCACCGCATCTGCGAACGCGTTTTTGATGCTGTCACAGGAAACGTTCAGAATCAGGTTCTTATTTCCTAATCCTTCCAGCTTCGTGACGAGATCATATAGATCATCGAGATTCTCGCCGAAAACGCCGAGCGGCGCGTTCGCCGCCGTCGCGATGCGGTTCATCTCTTCGAAGTTCTCTTTCGTCGCGCCGTTTAATACGAATGCGCACGGAGCCGCTGCCGCAACTGCCTTTTCTGCAATCGCCGGGTCTTTTACGGAGAGGATCAGCACGCGGCCTGAAGCCTTCGCCTTTTCGACGAGTGCGAGGTAATCGTCCGCTGATTTCTTATCGCTGTGATTCACATAAAGCGTTTCTACGGTCATATGCTCGCCGATCCGGTCGTAGTCGACCTTCTGCATATCCGCAATCCGCTTCTCATTTTCCGCCGCGTCTAAACCGTCGCAGGTGAATACGCCGTAAAGCGTATGCGAGACGAACGTCTTCTCATGACGGAACATGACGGTTTCGCCGCCGAGCTTATAGTTTCCGAGTTCCACCGTCTTCATCGGCGGAGCCGTCTGATCGGACAGAAGCGCCAATGCGTCCGCCGACATATGCGGGCATTTCTCAATCGGAACCGCGCCCTGCGCCACCTTCATACAGAAAGCCATACAGGTCGGGCATCCGCATTCCTTACAGTTCGTCTTCGGGGAAAGTTTGAAAATATCGAGTCCTTTTAAAGCCATGACAAACCTCCTTACATCAGGCCCGCAATCAGCTCAGACAGCGTCTTTACCGATTCCGGATGTTTTAACAGAAGCGCATCGCTTCCGGATGCCAATGCAGCCGACGCGGTAACGATTTCCATCTGGATGCCGCGCTCTTCACGGCTGCCCCACTCCGGAGCATCTGCTTCTTCGAGAAGCGCTTCCTTTACGGACCATGCGTCGTCGCCGATTTCGGTGATGACCGGCATCTGAAGGGATTCGTCGTTCTGCGTCAATGCAGCCGCCTTGACACGCTCGGTAGTCGACGCAAGGTATTCAAAGCCGTAGCCTGCCGCCGCGCAGCCTAAGTTCATGACCGTGCTGTCCTCCGGCGTGCCCATCTGGCTTAAGAGGACATTGAGCTGCTTCGCAAGGTTGATATCGACTGCGGACTCCGCGCCGAGCGTCTGGCCGTAAGCCAGAACGGACGATGCGGCGACCGTCTTATAGTTCTCTTCGCGGCAGGAAAGGAGCAGTATTTTCTTTCCCTGCATGACGTCTGCCACCTTCTGGAAAAGTTCGGTGTCCTTTTCGACATTCTTACATCCCATCACTGCAAGCGGCTTGTCAATCGCTTCATAAACCGCTTTTACCAGCGCTGCAAGCTCGTCGCAGGAACGGTTCTTTCCGTTCGGATCTGCGCCGTCAAGCTCGAGGCAGACAAAGTCTGCTCCCGGGAGAGCCGCGGCCTTTTTCGCCATCTCCGGCACATCGTTACAATCGCCGTAAAGGGCTTCAAATCCCGGAACCGTACGGTCATATCCCTGGTCCGAAATCAGGACGCCGATGCGCGGCGGGTTCGCCGTTGCGGCATCAAAGGTATACAGCGGGTACGTGTTATATCCGCCCAGTTTCAGTTCTCTTCCGTCAGTGCCGAACGAAAATTCACGGATTTTCGACGTAAACACCTGTGGCTTGTCAGTGAAAGGCATGTTCTCCTCCTTAAATTAGCGGTTCTTCCTGTTTTTGCGCAGAAAACCGCACACTATTCTGCCTTTACTATACTCGTTCTTACTGTAAACCGAAAGCGCAATCATGTTTCCTTTGTGCAACTTTTTGTTGCTACAGTTTGACAAATGAAAATGAACCCTATATAATAACGTAGGCGGAAACGGATCGGGCGCTTTTCAGCGCAGTTTAAGATCGTAAATCTGTTTCTTCTTTTGTCCTGTTCTTAGCCGTATTTCCTTGCAATTAAGGCCCTTTTGCCTTATAATCTTTAGCGGACGGACAGCGACTTTCAGACTGCTTTTGAAGGGAGTGTCAAAAATGGATCTGCGTGATATCAGAACTTTTCTAGCTGTTGCGGATGCGCGCAGCTTTTTAAAAGCGGCAGACCAGCTTTTCATCTCCCGTCAGGCGATCAGTAAGACGATCCGAAACCTGGAAAATGAACTCGAGGTCGAGCTTTTTGTCCGGAATCAGCGGGGCGCCATGCTCACCCCGGCCGGCATCTTCCTCTATTCGAAGGCTTCCACGCTGGTCGCGGAATTTGATAAATTAAAGACCGACACGATGAATGTCAACCGCTCCTACCGCCCGATCATCCGCGTCAGCATGACGCAGGGCGTCTACAGCCATTTCGCAGACGCGCTTTTCGGCTATGGCGAGCGCTATCGCAATGAACTGGAGCTTCGGATCAACAGCTGCCTGGAAACCGAAACCGGAACGCTTCTCGCGGACCGGAAAGCGGAAGCAGTGCTTTCCTTTACCCGCCCCGCCGGCAGCATTGGCGTCGTGACCGAGCTTCTCACCTCGCGCATTGTCTTCCTGATCCATAAAGACAATCCGTTGTTAAAGGAGACTCCGAAGCCGAAATTCAGCGATCTCGCCGCGCTTCCGATGCTCCTCTATACGGCAGGCACAGACCGCCCTGTCTGGTGGTACGATTTCCCGCGGAAGCAGGATCTGCCCTGCAGCGATCTTCAGTATCTCTTCGCGCTTCTCGAGCAGGACCGGGGAATTGTCCCGATTCCCGAGATTTCCGTGCCGTCCTACCTCGATTTCGCGGTGGCCGTGAAGGCGCCGAAGAACGTGATGCCGGTTTCCGTCTTCTGTACGACGCTACAGAAAGACCACTATTCGTTAGTCACGTATACGCAGCTCGAAGCGCTGCAGCGTGACCTGTTTTCACAAGACCGATAATAAAGGCGCCGGGCCGCGCCTTTATCGATAATCCCGCTTCTGCGGAAACGACATGCTCAAAAGAAAAAGGAGAATCAAAATGGTAGAAAGCATTAAAGAGACAGTAGTCGCAGGTAAGCTGAAACTGATCGAAGGCGTCGTCCGGGAAGCATTGGACAATGGCGCTACAGCAGATGAAGTTCTCGATTCCATGTCCGTCGCAATGGACGAAGTCGGCGGAAAGTTCCAGCGGAACGAGATTTATGTTCCGGAAATGCTCGTGGCAGCAAAGACGATGCAGCGCGGTGTCGGCGTCATCAAGCCGCTCCTCGCAGGCGACGGAATCGGCAAATACGGCAAGTTCATCATCGGTACGGTAGCCGGTGATTTACATGACATCGGAAAGAACCTCGTTTCCATGATGACGGAAGCGGCCGGTTTCGAAGTTATCGACCTCGGTGTCGACGTTCCGGCAGACCGCTTTATCGAAGCGATCAAGGAAAACCCGGACTGCAAGATTGTCGCGCTGTCCGCACTCCTTACGACAACGATGGACGCGATGAAGAACACGGTTGAAGCGATTGAAGCAGCCGGTCTTCGCGGCGGCGTCAAGATCATGGTCGGCGGCGCTCCGATCACTCAGGAATTTGCAGATTCTATCGGCGCTGACGCATACACGACCGATGCCGCATCCTGTGCAGAAAAGGCGAAGGAGCTTGCATCCTAATGATTATCATCGGTGAAAAAATAAACGGCTCTATCCCTTCGATGGGAAAAGCGATCGCAGAGCGGAATGAAAAGCGGATCCGTTCGATGGCGAAGAAGCAGGCGGCGGCAGGCGCGGATTATCTCGACTGCTGCGCGAGCGTCAATGAAAACGAAGCGGAAACGATGCGCTGGATGATCGGTCTTATCGAAGAATCCTGCGATACGCCGATCTGCATTGACAGCCCGAACCCGCATGTCCTCGCGGAAGTGATCGCGGACTGTAAGGTCCCCGGCGTCGTAAACTCCGTTTCCGGCGAAGGCGATAAGATTGAGACGATTTTCCCGGTCATTGCGAACACGCCGTGGAAGGTAGTCGCGCTCCTCTGCGATGACACGGGAATCCCGAAGTCTGCAGCGGACCGTATCCGCGTGCTCGACCGGATTATGGCGGACGCGGACCGGTATGGCATTAAGCATGACCGGATTCTCATTGATCCGCTCGTCGAAATGCTCTGCACGTCCGAGGACGGCATTGCGATGCTGCTCGAGGTCATCGGCTATATTAAAGAGCATTATCCGCAGGTCCATATCGTCTGTGCGGTCAGCAACATCTCGTTCAACCTTCCGTACCGGAAGATCATCAATGAAGCGTTTACCGTGCTCGCCATGAACGCCGGCATGGACGCGGCGGTTATGGATCCGTTAAACCGCGATCTCCGCGGCATCATCTATGCGACCGAAGCGCTCCGCGGCAATGATTTCTACTGTATGGACTATATCGGCGCATTCCGCGAAGGCATCTTCGGACCAGTCGAGGAAGAAACGAAATAATTAAATCATTTCGGAGAGAGAGACCGTGTTTTTTCCGGTCTCCTCTCTAAAGAGAAAGCGTGTCATATGTTTGGCAGAAGAAACAGCCACGACTCGGATATGACGAAGGGAAGCGTCTGGAAGCAGATCGTGAACTTCTCGCTTCCGATGGTACTCGGTCTGATTTTTCAGCAGCTTTATAATACAGTTGACGCTGTAGTGGTCGGAAAGTTTGTCGGTCCGCAGGCGCTCGCCGCAGTCGGCATCACCGCCAATGTATTCAACGTCTTAGTAACTGTCAGCGCAGGTCTGGCCACCGGCGCTACCGTTCTGATTTCGCAGCTTTACGGGGCGCATAATGAAAAACGCCTTTCTGATGCGGTTCAGACGACGATCGCCCTTACATTCGCCTCGACTCTCCTCTGCACCTTCGGCGGTCTTCTTCTGACCGATCCGCTGTTAAAGCTGATGCAGACGCCTGACGATGTGTACCAGGACTCCAGAACTTATCTTATCATCTATTTTTCCGGTGTCGGCGGACTCCTCTTTTATAATATGGGAAGTGGAATCCTCCGTGCGGTCGGTGATTCGAAGCGGCCGCTCTATTTCCTGATTTTCTCAGCCTCCTGTAACATTGTGCTGGATCTGATATTCGTCCTCGTCTTCGATCTCGGCGTGGCAGGCGTCGCTTTCGCGACAATCGGTTCCCAGCTCCTGTCGGCCGTGATGACGATGGCCGTTCTTACGAAAGCAAAAGAAGCCTACGGCATCCGTTGGAATAAAATCCGCTTCGTCTGGCGGGAACTCCGTCAGATTCTGGCTCTCGGTCTTCCGACTGCGCTCCAGCAGGGGATTACCTCCTTCTCCAATATCTTTGTCCAGGGCTATATCAATATTCTCGGCTCCTCCGTGATGGCAGGCTATACTGCCTACGGAAAGGTCGACTGTTTCGCGCTTCTGCCGCTGCAGGCGCTCTCGATGGCCTCCTCTACCTTCGTCGGCCAGAATTACGGGGCAAAGCAGCTCGGCCGCGCACGAAAGGGCGTTCAGGTTTCGCTCTTTCTTTGTATTAGCGTTACCGCCGTTCTCGGAGCGGTCGCAATGCTGGCTGCGCCCTTGATCGCGCGCCTCTTTACGGACGATGCTGAGGTGCTTCAGCACACGGTCTTTTTCGTCCGTATCGTCACACCGTTCTATCTGGCGATGTGTGTGATCCAGATTCTGTCCGGGTCACTTCGCGGAATCGGGCAGACGGTCGGTCCGACGATTATTATTCTCGTTTCCCACGTTGCCTTCCGTCAGGTGTTTCTCTATTTTAACAAGCTCCTGAATGCCGGCACAGAACTGTATAATCTCGGAGTCGGACTCGCGTATCCGGTCGGATGGACCTTATCCGCGACTCTGCTTTTAATTGTTTATCTTTGCAGTAAACTTCATAAGGCTCCCGCTGTCGACGAATCGCTTACGCCGATGCTGACGGACGGAACCGAAGAAGCCAATGATACATTAACACACGACTAACTGAAAGGAGATTTCTACATGCAGGAAATCACAGTCCGCGGAAAAACACTCCCGGAAGCGTACCACCTGGCGCTCCTCGCGCTGGAAGAACAGGGTGATTACACCGATTGCGGCGATTGGAACACTACCCAGAAGGAAGTTTCCATGACGATGATCGTCGAAGAACCGCTCGCGGATCCGATGATCAGCAAGCTTTTTATCGGCGGCCCGAAGGAATTAGAGCAGTACCGCCAGGAAATGTTGTACGGAATCCTCGATTTTGAGGTGGAGAAAGGGAACTGGGAATATACCTACCATCAGCGGATGGGCGCTCAGATCCAGTTCGTCATCGATGAGTTAAAACGGAATCCGTCGAGCCGTCGGGCGGTCATCTGCATCCGCACGCCGGAAGACATGGGTTCTGATGATCCGGCCTGCATGCAGCATATCCAGTATTTTGTCCGCGACGGAAAGCTTGAATGTAAGATTCTCTTCCGTTCCAATGATGCCTGCAAGGCGAACTTTATGAACGCATTCGCATTGATCCAGCTGCAGAAGCTCGTGGCAGACGGCGTCGGCGTCGGAATGGGCACCTATGTCCATCGTGCGAACAGCTTCCACTGCTATGAACGCGATTTTGAGATGCTG
Organism: Lachnospiraceae bacterium UBA1778; assembly: GCA_002315255.1. Lineage (GTDB taxonomy): Bacteria > Bacillota > Clostridia > Lachnospirales > Lachnospiraceae > UBA1267. The sequence continues at coordinate 19,619 of DCGM01000094.1, read as the reverse complement.
AAGGGCTATGTCGCGCGCATTAAAGCAGCAGACGATCTGGAGGACATCTGCTACGATTATGAAGACGGCTGGAAAGAGATGATGGAAGATTATCAGCCGGAAATCGCGGCCCAGGTGGAAGAACTGAAGAACCATTAATGATTTTCAATTAAATCCGATGGACTTCTGCTCCATCGGATTTTTTATCAGGAGAATACTATGCGTTATCCGGAATTTTTAAAAGAAAACGGGACGATCGGCTTTATCGCGCCGTCCTTCGGCCCGACCAGAGAGCCCTACAGTACCGCTTTCCAAAACACAGTGAAAAAACTTCATTCGCTCGGCTATCAGACGATAGAGGGCCCAAACCTTTATAAGGAGGACGGAATCGGCCGCTCCACATCCGCGGAAGCTTGCGGAAAAGAGCTGATGGATTTCTTTTTGAACCCGTCTGTCGACCTGATCATGTCCGCGGGCGGCGGCGAGTGTATGTGTGAGGATCTCGACTATATCGATTTTGACGCGCTCCGCGAGGCAAAGCCGAAGTGGTATATCGGCTATTCCGATAATACGAACTTCACGTTCCTCTCCGCGACGCTGGCCGATACGGCGGCGATCTACGGTCCCTGCGCCTGCTCCTTCGGTATGGACCCGTGGCACCCGGCTATTACGTCTGCTTTCGATCTTCTGACCGGACAATCCCTGTCGGTCCATGGTTATGACAAATGGGAAAAGCGCGAAACCTCCGGCTGTACGCCGGAAAC
>DCGM01000094.1:17733-18859 GCA_002315255.1 Lachnospiraceae bacterium UBA1778 | reverse complement strand
GGAAACTCCGCTCCTTCCGTACAATGTGACGGAGCCCACAGAAATCCGCCCCGTAAACTGGGACGGAGCGCCGTTCTCGGGCCGTTTGATCGGCGGCTGTCTCGACGTTCTCGACGTCCTCTGCGGCACCCGGTTTGACCATGTAAAAGAATTCGCTGACCGCTATCAGGAGGACGGGATCATCTGGTTCCTGGAATCCTGTGACCTTAATGTTTTCGCCATCCGCCGCGCCCTCTGGACCTTAAAGGAGGCCGGCTGGTTCAAGCATGTGAAAGCCTTCCTCATCGGCCGCCCGGGCGTGATGGGGCAGGTCTTCGGCGAGCTGAACCAGTACAATGCAGTCACCGACATCCTCGGTGATTTCGGTGTCCCGATCCTCATGGATCTCGACATTGGACATCTCCCGCCCATGATGCCGCTCATTTCGGGCGGATTTGGCACCATACGGCCGGTTGACGGGAACATCTCGATAACTTATGAGTTAAAATAAATGGGGGTTAAAAATGCTGATTTTAGCGTCACAGTCGCCCCGCCGGTCGGAGCTTATGGAAAAGGCCGGTTTTACGTTTACCTGTATTCCAAGCCATTACGAGGAAGTGATTCCCGACCACGTTCCCATTCCCGAGGTTCCGCGCTTCTTATCACTTGGAAAAGCCAATGATATCTTTAAAGACCATCCGGATGACACGGTGATCGGTTCCGATACGATTGTAGCCGTCGACGGCCAGATTCTCGGAAAGCCAAAGAATGAAGAAGACGCTTTCCGGATGCTTCGTCTCCTCTCCGGAAAAACGCACCAGGTCCACACGGGTGTCGCCATCCTCGCCCCCGGCCGTGAAGAATCCTTTGTCTCCAGCACCGAGGTCGAATTCTATGACCTTTCAGACGACGAAATCCGCGCCTATATCGCGACAGGCGAACCGATGGACAAGGCAGGTGCCTACGGCATCCAAGGGAAAGGCTGCGTCCTCGTCAAAGCGATCCGCGGCGACTACTACACGATTATGGGCTTCCCCATCGCCGAGATCGCCCAGCGGTTACGCCAGCGCCTGTGAAAAGGCTTCGGTTTTATCTAGTGAGATCGGTCACGGTTCAATATGTGTCTTCTTCGCTAGACGCTCGTTTC
>DCGM01000094.1:0-17554 GCA_002315255.1 Lachnospiraceae bacterium UBA1778 | reverse complement strand
AAGCCTCGCTAAATCGCGAAGAAGACGCATATTTGAACGTATGACGGTCTCACAGATAGGGTAGGGAGCCTTTTCACAGGCGCGTTCTCGGGACTCTGCGGGCAGAAGCAGCTGCCCTGGCCTAAGCCTGCATCGAGTAACGGAAGCCTCGCTAAATCGCGAAGAAGATGCATATCTGAACGTATGACGGTCTCACAGCTACGTTATAGTGCCTTTTCACAGGCGCCTTTTCGGGACTCGGCGGGCAGATTCTCTTTCACAGGTCGTTTCATGCGGCCGGTTCACAGGCCTTTCAGGCTGGTCCGCTTCTACAGGCGTCGCACAGATTCTTTGTCAGTTCTTTTTCACTTCACCACTAAAAAAACCTGTCGGGCAGCTAAGCTGCCCGACGGGTTTCTTTTGTTTCGCCTCATGCACTCGTGAAAAACTCAGGAGCGTAATCGGCTGATAAGATATAATCCCATTTGATGTTTTCGACTTAGTTGTTTTCTGTCGGAGCATTCTCAGCTTCAGCATTGACCGGCTGAGCATTGTCTACGGGCTGGACCGGGATTGCCTGAATGCCGGCATCCTTCATCGCTTCAGCTTCAGGATTCATGATTTCTTCATAGAATGCCGCATGGACGAGGCCCTGGAAGAACGGTAAGAAAGCTGCGCAAGCGACTATCACGATGAGAATAGTGCCGCTAAACATAATTCCGGCAACCGGGATAAGAGAAAACAGCAGAAGGAGAAGCGTTACAGCGAAGATGATGCCTCCCGGAATCACGAATTCCGCAAGGAGCATATGCCACTTATGGTTTTCGGTCTTTTTCATGGAAACCTTCAGCGCTTCGCGCGGGCTGACTTCCGGCTGCTGAATCAGGATATACGGGGTAAGGCTGTACTCATAGCCTTTGATCAGCGCAATGATCGGACCTGCGACCGGGATCAGTCCCCAGATAAAAATCCAAAGTTCCTGCCAGCCCATACCGGCGAGGACATGCTTCGCAGTCTTTCCGTCCTTGAATGCCAGGAAAATCTGGTCGACATCCACGCCTTCCCCACGATAGCCCTTTAAATAGACGGCAACCATTCCGACATTAATAAGCCAGGTCAGACCAAGCGCGATGCCCGGAACTACGCCGAACAATACCCATGAAAGGCTGGTTAACAGCGTCCCGAGAAGGGAAACGCCCAGCAGCTGGAGCGGCTTTTTTGCAATGACTTTAAACACACGTTTGTAAATCTTGGAAATCATAGTTACCTCCCTTTATTTTTTTCGGCCTTATGCCTTTTTGTTTCAAACACGGATGGCGATGGTTCTAGCAGAAACCGAAGCATCAGAGCAGAAGCAGCGTGATCAACGGTAAGGTGATAAAGCAGAGCAGCGTCGAAATGAGCAATGCGTTCGCCGCAAGCTGCATTCCTTTTCCGTGAAGCTCTGCGACGCCTAAACCGGCCGAGGCGCTAGGAACGGCGGACAGGATGATGAGCGCCGAGCGCATTGACGTCGGAAGCGGAATGAAATAGATCAACGCAAAAGTAAAAAGCGGGAAGATCAGAAGCTTGACGGCCGCTGCGAGGTAGGCCTTCCAATTGCAGAAGACTGCCTTGAAGGAGCTCGAGGCGAGCCGGATTCCGAGGATGATCATCGAAAGCGGGCCGCAGATATTGCCGATCGATTCTGTCGCCGTGAGCACAAAATCCGGGAAAATGCGGTTCATTCCGAGGAGATAAAGCGGAAGCGCCACGATGAAGCCGAGCGTCGCCGGATTGATAAATGCCGAGCGGAGAGAAACATATTTCCGGTCACCGCTGACAAAATAAGCGCCGACCGTGAACAGGAGGATATTCATCGACACCATGGCCATGCACGCATAGCAGACGATGATGGGCTCCTCCGGATAAAGCATGGAGAGCAGCGGAAGTCCGATATAGCCGACATTTCCGCAAATTGACTGGATACAAAGGATCCGGGCCTCAACATCCTCTTTTTTCCGGCGGGTGATAATCCCGAGAATGAGGAACGCCAATGCCTGGATGGCAAGGAAAATTACAAAAAAGAGACCGATCAAAAGGAGCTGGGAGAAATCCCGGTCCATCTTTAAGAATGTCGAGACGATCATGAACGGCGTGCAGAGGTAGAGAAGAAGATTCGTGAACGCCTTAATATGGTCTTCCTTGACGATGTTTACTTTCCGGCCGACGAAGCCCGGAAGCATAAAGATCATCATTGTCAAAACCTTCCAAAGAACTGTCAATGCCTGACTCATTCTTCCTCCTCCACCTTCCGCTCGTCATGCGTCACAAAAACCGGCTGAGCCGTGTCAAACGGGAAACTTTTCGAATCGGCCGTCTGATACCGGAAATATCCGGCCATCTTCCCGTCAGAAAGCCGTCCGGTCTCGTCCGCCGTATAAATATAGAGCGCGCCATTTCGCGAGAGCTGCTTCGTCAGCCTCAAAAGGAGCGCCTCATAGTCCGCTTCGTCGCACGCGCGGATCTTTAAATACGCGCGTTTTTCACTTTCGATTTCCGCCTGTCCGAGCTGATAGCTCCAATGCGCATTCGCTTCATCCACAAACGGCGCGAGCGTCTTTTCCTCGACGATCGATTTCAGCGTAAGGCCCATGGCTGGTGCACGCGGACCCGCCTTCGCGCGGTCGCGCGCTTCGAGAATCTCTTTCATGGAAGCTTCCGGCCAGATGCCGGCGCCGATCTTCACGAGCGTCCCGACAATGATCCGCACCATATTATATAAAAAGCCGCTGCCGGAAATCCGGAGCGTCAATACTTCGCCGTCACGCGTAACCGAAACTGCATAGATCCGCCGGACCGTGTCCTCAATCTGAGTGCGGATAGAGCAGAAGCTCTTAAAATCATGCTCGCCAAGGAGCGCCTGCGCCGCGCGGTTCATCTTCTCTTCGTCGAGCGGATAATAGAAAAAGTACGCATAATTCCGTTCCTTCGGGGAGCGGATCGGCCGGTTCAAAATCCTGTATTCGTAAGTTTTTACGGAATTGATCTTCCGCGGATGAAACGACAGCGGCACTTCATCCGACTCGATGACTGCGATGTCGTCCGGGAGAAATTCGTTGATGGCGAACTTAAACTTATCGCCAGGGATCCGGCTTTCCGTGTCAAATACCGCGATGTTTCCGTCCGCATGAACGCCGGAGTCCGTCCGCGACGCGCCGATCACCTGGATCTCTTCTCCGAGGAGCCGCGTCAGCGCTTCGTTCAGCACCGTTTCAATCGCCGTGCCGTTCGGCTGAACCTGCCAGCCTACATAGTTTGTCCCGTCATAGGCGATTGTCAGCCTGATCCGTCTCATAGATTCCTTTCAATAAAAAACGATTCCGCGAAATCCCGCCATACATGGCTTCCATACGAGTTCTGAAATACGTCTGTTTCAGCGCTTTCCCGCATCATGTTTGTTTCAGAAAAGCCCGTGCGAACCCCTGTCTTACCGGATCAGCACAGCCTGCGCAATCATCGCGCCAAGATACAGAAGAAGGATCAGATATGCGATCAGATCCCGCTTCTGATACTTTAACGGGTGGAGCTTCGTGCGCCCTTCGTCGCCGTGATAACAGCGCGCTTCCATCGCCTGCGCGAGGTCATTGGCGCGGCGGAAAGCGGACACAAAGAGCGGGATGAGTAACGGCACCATCGCCTTCGCCTTCTTAATCAGGCCGCCCGACTCGAAATCGGCGCCACGCGCTTCCTGCGCCTTCATGATCTGCTGCACTTCGCGGATCAGAATCGGAATAAACCGGAGCGCGATATTCATCATCATGCCAAACGCGTGGACCGGAATCCGGAAGATTTTCAAAAAGCTGAGCGATTTTTCGAGGCCGTCCGTCAGCTCATTGGGAGTCGCGGTGAGCGTCATTAAGGATGTGCCCATGACGAGCAGGATCAGCCTCACAATCATCAGCCCCGCCATCCGGACGCCTTCCTTTGTAATCGTAATAAATTTCCACTGGATCAGCGGCTCGCCGCTCACTAAAAAGAGGTTAAAGAGCGCGGAAATGATGAGCAGCACGAGGATGCTCTTCATTCCCCGCAGCATAAACCGGACCGGCACCTTCGTCAATGCGATCACGACGCATAAAAACGCCGCCGCACCGAGGAATGTCCAGACCGTGTTCCCGACATATAAGGAAACGATATAGATGATCGTAAAAGCCAATTTGACCCGAGGATCCAGCTTGTGGATCACCGAGTCTGCGTCATAATATTGGCCAAGTGTGATATCCCGAATCATTATCCTCTCTTTATCGCCTTCAGAATGGCGTCTTTCGCTTCTTCGACGCCTTCAGAATGGCGTCTTTCACTTCATTATCGCCTTCAGAATGGCGTCTTTCGCTTCTTCGACCGTCAGAAGGTCATCCGGCAATGCGAATCCTCTCTCGTTCAGTTTTCGCACAATATACGTAACCTGAGGCGCTGACAGCCCCATGCTTTCCAGTTCCTCCACATGTCGGAAGACTTCCCGCGGCGCATCATCAAAGCAAAGCTTTCCGTGATCCATCACGAGCATCCGCTCGGTGTAAGCGGCGACATCCTCCATACTGTGAGAAATCAGCACGACGCCGATTCCCTCTTCTTTACAGAGCCGCGCGATCTGAGAAAGAATCTCGTCGCGTCCTGCCGGGTCAAGCCCCGCCGTCGGCTCATCAAGCACTAAGATATCCGGCTCCATGGCGAGGACTCCTGCAATCGCCGCGCGTCTCCTTTCACCGCCTGACAGGTCAAACGGAGAATTGTCATAAAGATTTTCTTCCATTCCGACGAGCCGGAGCGCTTTTTTTGCTTTTTCAATCTGCTCGGCGCGCGGAAGCCCGAGGTTCTTCGGTCCGAAGCAGACGTCCTTTAAAACATTTTCTTCAAACAGCTGGTATTCCGGGTATTGGAAAACGAGGCCGACGCGCTGCCGAAGCGTTTTGAGCGGGAATCCCTTCGCGTGGACGTCCTGTCCGTCTAAGAGGACCTGCCCTGCCGTCGGCTTCACCAGACCGTTCAAAAGCTGGGCCAGTGTCGACTTTCCGGAGCCGGTATGCCCGACCAGTCCGACGAACTGCCCTTTCTCGATGGTCAATGAAACATCATCCACCGCTTTCTTCACTTTTGACGCGAGAGGATCGTAAATATACGAAACCCCTTTTAACTCAAGCTTCATGCCTTGTCTGCCCCTGATTGTTCCTTTGAATCTTCCCGCGCTTTCAAAAGCGCATCCGCGAGTTCATCCTTCGTCAGAATCCCGTCCGGCAATGCGACTCCCGCCTTCTTCAGTTCATAGGCGAGCTCCGTCACGCACGGGACAGTCATATGATATTCCTTCAGTTCATCCACCCGCGCGAAAATCTCTTTCGGCGTTCCGTCCATAACCGGATGCCCCTCGTCCATAACGATGACGCGGTCCGCCCGGACAGCTTCTTCCATATAATGCGTAATCAGAAGGACAGTAATCCCTTCCTTCCGGTTCAGTTCATGTACGGTATTTAAGACTTCACGCCGGCCGCTCGGGTCGAGCATGGCCGTCGGTTCGTCCATTAAAATGCATTTCGGCTTTAACGCAAGGATTCCTGCCACAGCAACACGCTGCTTCTGCCCGCCGGAAAGCCGGTTCGGCGATTCCATGCGGAAAGCCTCCATCCCTGCCTTCTCAAGCGCCATCGCGACACGCTCCGAAAGCTCGTCCTGCGGCACGCCGACGTTTTCCGGACCGAATGCGACATCCTCTTCGACTACGTTTCCGATAATCTGGTTGTCCGGATTCTGAAAAATCATTCCGGCATCCTTCCGGATTTTCCAGGAGTCCGCCTCTTCTGCCGTATTTTTCCCGCAGACATAGACAGCGCCTTCGGTCGGCATGAGAAGCGCATTGACATGCTTCGCGAGCGTCGATTTTCCGGAGCCGTTATGCCCGAGAATGACGACGAATGAGCCCTCTTCGATGTTCAGGTTCACATCCGAAAGCGCGCGGACGACTTCCCGTTCGCGGTTCTCTTCATCGTATTCCTTATATTCATGAGTCAGTTTCTGAATCTCAATAATCGCCATTTCAGTCCTGTCAGCGGGCGTCTTTCGCGAGCCCGTTATTATAGCATTCCGCCAATGTATTGACACTGTCGATCAGGAAATAATCCGCAATATGCCCCGTGATAAAGCTCGTCGGAATGCTGAGAAGCTTCAGCATCATGAGCCGCACGCCGCCGGATACCTGAACGTTATAATTCTCTGAAAGATATTCCGAAATCCGCTTGCCGATCTGGTAATGCCAGTAGAGCCCGAATGCGCCGAACGTGAAGATGCTCAGCACCACCGTCACGAGGTAATTCGGCGTATCTTTTCCGTCATCTGCACAGATCTTATTGACATCTTCCGTCATCTGATACTTATAGACGATTCCATAGATTCCCAATGTGAAGATGCTGAACAGAAGGAAACGCACGAAATTACGCTTCTCCTGCACAGTCGTCGGGCCGGTTCTCCGAATGTTCTCATAGAGCGGCTCTTCATAATACGAAATGCCGGTCGTATTCTGCTCATTTGCGGGAGTTTTATCCGTTTCTGCAGGTTTGTTCTCTGCAGGATTTTGGGGTACTACGCCCATTCGTTTGGCCAATGTTTTGCTGACGATCATGCCGCAATACGGGCACGCCTGCGCATTATCATTGATTTTCTGTCCGCAACAAATACAGAACATCGGGGGGGGCCTCCTCGGAGTAAATTTCAGATGGGCATATTTGCCCATAATCTAATAGATTATATTACAATTCTTTTGAAAACGCAATAAAAAGAACGGCAGCCCAGACGATTCTGAACTGCCGCTCTTTTTATCCGATTTCAGCTGACATCTCTTATTTCACGACGAGAAGAGACTTTCCGGTCATTTCCTTCGGCTGCGGGATGTCCATCATCTGAAGGAGTGTCGGAACGACGTCCGCTAAGCATCCGCCCTCGCGAAGATCGTACTTCGGGTCTGCGTTCACTAAAATGAACGGAACCGGGTTCGTCGTGTGCGCGGTAAGCGGCGCATTGGTCTCATAATCGATCATCTGCTCGCAGTTTCCGTGGTCCGCGACGATCATCATCTGGCCGTCTGCCTGCTTCACGAAATTGACGATTTCGCCGACGCATCTGTCAATGACCTCAACAGCTTCGACTGCTGCTTCTAACACGCCGGTATGGCCGACCATATCCGGGTTCGCAAAGTTACAGATAATCACATCATAGACCGGATTTCCGTTTTCGTCTTTTGCCAGGATCGCCTGAGAAAGCTTGTCACAGACCGTATAAGCGCTCATACGCGGCTTCTTATCATACGTCGGCACATACTTCGGCGAATCGACTAAAATGCGCTCCTCCCCCGGATTCGGCGCTTCGACGCCGCCGTTAAAGAAGAACGTGACATGCGCATATTTCTCGGTTTCCGCGATACGGGCCTGATGTAAGCCAAGCTTGGAAAGATACTCGCCGAACGTGTTCGTAAGCTCTTCCTTCACGAATGCGACCGACTTGTTCGGAATCGTGACATCATAATCGGTAAAGCAGATATAGGTGACATCCGGGCGCTTCGGTCCACGGTCAAAGGCCGTGAATTCCGGATCACAGAACACGTGCGTCATCTGGCGCGCGCGGTCCGGACGGAAGTTGAAGAAGACGATGGAGTCCTTATCTTCAATCGTACCGACGGCCTTCCCGTCCCGCTTGATGACGGTCGGAAGCATGAACTCATCGGTCACGCCGTTCGCATAAGAATCGCGGATCGCCTGAACCGGGTCGGCCGCCTCGACGCCCTCGCCATAGCGGAGCGCACGATACGCCTTTTCGGTGCGGTCGTAGTTCTTATCGCGGTCCATTGCGTAGTAGCGGCCGGAAACCATGACGATTTCACCGGTCTTTACCTCATCGCATTTGTCCTTTAACGCCTGAACGAAATCCGCGCCGGATGCCGGCGGCGTGTCACGGCCGTCTAAGAACGCGTGAATGAATACTTTCTTTAAGCCGTTCCGGCGCGCAAGCTCCAGAAGGCCGTAAATATGCGTGATATGTGAATGAACGCCGCCGTCTGAAACGAGTCCGTAAAGATGCAGTGCGGAATCGTTCTTTTTGCAGTTTTCAACCGCTTCCATCAGCGCCGGATTCGTAAAGAAATCGCCGTCTTCGATCGATTTCGTAATACGGGTCAGCTCCTGGTAGACAATGCGGCCTGCGCCCATATTTAAATGGCCGACCTCGGAATTGCCCATCTGGCCGTCCGGAAGACCGACGAAAAGGCCGGAAGCATTGCCGGGCTTAAAGGGGCATTCCTTCATCAGAGAATCCATTACCGGCGTGTTCGCAATCGCGACAGAGTTAAACTCTTTCCGCGGATTTAAGCCGTAGCCGTCCAGGATAAGAAGAACTGTAGGTTTCTTTGCCATTTCCGCTCCTTATGCGTGAGTAATGACGCCAAAATCCGGTTTCAGAGAAGCGCCGCCGACTAAACCGCCGTCGATATCCGGCTGCGAGAACAGTTCTGCTGCGTTCGCTGCATTGACAGATCCGCCGTACTGGATGCGGACTTTCTCTGCGGTATCATTTCCATAGACTTCACGGATGCAGTCGCGGATCGCCTTGCAGACTTCTTCTGCCTGCTCGGTCGTAGCGGTCTTGCCGGTGCCGATCGCCCAGATCGGTTCGTACGCGACGACGCACTTCGCGACATCTTCTGCTGCGAAGCCTTCGAACATTAACTTGACCTGCATACGGATCCAGTCAAAGGTGATTCCCTGTTCTCTCTGCTCTAACGATTCGCCGCAGCAGATGATCGGGTTCAGGCCTTTTTCCAATGCCTTCTTCGCCTTCTTATTTACGTCAGCATCCGTCTCGCCGAAGTATCCTCTTCTCTCGGAATGGCCGATGATCACATAGGTTGCGCCTGCATCCAGGATCATATCCGCAGAGATTTCGCCGGTGAATGCGCCCTTATCTTCAAAATAAAGGTTCTCAGCGCCGACTTTGATTTCTGTGCCTTCGCAAGCCTTCACGACCGGGACGATATCAATCGCCGGTACGCAGAAGACGACTTCCGCATCCGAGTTTGCAACTGCCGGCTTCAGGGTTTCGCAAAGCGCGACTGCCTGAGACGGAGTCATATTCATTTTCCAGTTTCCTGCAACAATTTTCTTACGCATAATCTGTTCCTTTCTAAATCAATCCTTATCGTCTGCTGCTGCAACGCCCGGAAGCTCCTTGCCTTCCAGGAATTCCAGAGATGCGCCGCCGCCGGTAGAGATGTGGCTCATCGAAGAAGCGAAGCCCAGCTGGTTGACTGCTGCTGCAGAATCGCCGCCGCCGATGACGGTGATCGCATCGGTATCTGCCATCGCCTGAGCGATTGCCTTCGTACCTGCTGCAAGCGTCGGGTTCTCGAAAACGCCCATCGGTCCGTTCCAGACGACCGTCTTTGCATTCTTAACAGCGTCTGCGAAAAGCTCGCGGGTCTTCGGTCCGATATCGAGGCCTTCCATATCTGCCGGAATCTTATCAGAATCTACGGTAGCAACTTCGATTTCAGCATCGATCGGGTTCGGGAATTCTTTCGCGATAACGGTATCGACCGGAAGAAGAAGGTTCTTTCCGAGCTTCTCAGCCTTTGCAAGCATTTCCTTGCAGTAATCGATCTTCTCATCATCAACTAAGGACTGGCCTACGCCATAGCCCTTCGCCTTTAAGAACGTGAATGCCATGCCGCCGCCGATGATCAGCGTGTCGCACTTCTCGAGAAGGTTCGAGATAACGTTGAGCTTATCAGCAACCTTTGCGCCGCCGAGGATTGCCACGAACGGACGGACCGGGTTATCGACTGCATTGCCGAGGAAATCGATTTCTTTCTGCATCAGGTAACCGACTACATTGTGGCCGCCCTTCGCGGAGATGTACTTCGTGACGCCTGCGACAGACGCATGTGCACGATGGGAAGAACCGAATGCGTCGCAGACATAATCGTCAGCAAGGTCTGCAAACTCTTTCGATAATGCATCGCCGTTCTTCGTCTCTTCTTCGCCGCGGAAACGGGTGTTCTGAAGGAGGACTACATCGCCGTCTTTCATTGCGTTTACAGCGTTCGTAGCAGCTTCGCCGGTAACGTTATAATCAGCGACGAAAACGACTTCTTTTCCGAGCTTCTCGGTAAGCCGAGCTGCGACCGGTGCTAAAGATTCGCCTTCGTTCGGGCCATTCTTAACTTTTCCAAGGTGCGAGCAGAGGATTACCTTCGCGCCGTTGTCAATGAGCTTCTGGATCGTCGGAAGTGCAGCAACGATACGGGTTTCGTCAGTGATGACGCCGTTCTTGAGCGGAACGTTGAAGTCGCAGCGGACGAGAACCTTGCGGCCCTGTAAGTTCTTTAAATCATCAACGGATTTCTTGTTTAACATGATCTTTCTCCTTTATTCATTTTCATTTTACCGCCGGAGCTTCGTTTCCCGCGCCGGCAATGAATTATTGACAGTTTAAGTTATTCCCTTTCGGGGTGGCACATACGGATAAAAAAGCGGGTCCGGTCCAGCGGACCGGACCCGTAATGAGTCTAGGTATATAGCCTAAATCTCCGGAAACCGTAAAGATTACAGTTCAGCGAAGTATTTGATGGTGCGGACCATCTGGCTCGTGTAAGAGTTCTCGTTGTCATACCAAGAAACGACCTGAACCTGATAGGTATCCTCGTCGATCTTCGCGACCATGGTCTGCGTAGCATCGAACAGAGAACCGAACTTCATGCCGATAACGTCAGAAGAAACGATCTGATCCTCGGTGTAGCCGAAGGACTCGGTCTGAGCTGCCTTCATCGCTGCATTGATGCCTTCCTTCGTGATGTCGTTACCCTTAACGACAGCGACAAGGATGGTGGTGGAGCCGGTAGCCGTCGGGACACGCTGAGCGGAGCCGATGAGCTTGCCGTTAAGTTCCGGGATAACCAGGCCGATCGCCTTTGCAGCGCCGGTGGAGTTCGGAACGATATTCATAGCGCCTGCGCGTGAACGGCGAAGGTCGCCCTTACGCTGCGGGCCGTCAAGGATCATCTGATCGCCGGTGTAAGCGTGGACGGTCGTCATGATACCAGACTGGATCGGAGCATAGTCATTAAGAGCCTTCGTCATCGGAGCGAGGCAGTTCGTCGTGCAGGATGCTGCAGAGATAACCTGGTCGTCCTTCTTCAGGTTCTTATGGTTAACATTGTAAACGATGGTCGGAAGATCATTTCCTGCCGGAGCAGAGATGACTACCTTCTTAGCGCCTGCATTGACATGAGCCATAGCCTTGTCTTTGGAGGTGTAGAAACCGGTGCACTCGAGAACGACGTCAACACCAAGCTCGCCCCACGGAAGATTGTTAGCGTCTGCTTCCTTGTAGATCGTAAGGACCTTTCCGTCAACGGTAAGTGTATTTGCTTCGTCATCAGCGGTAACCGTATGAAGGTTCTCGCCGAACGTTCCGCAATATCCGCCCTGAGCGGTGTCATACTTTAAAAGGTGAGCCAGCATGGAGGGCTTCGTTAAATCGTTGATCGCAACGACTTCATATCCTTCTGCGCCGAACATCTGTCTAAATGCCAGACGGCCAATACGTCCAAAACCGTTAATTGCAACTTTAACTGCCATTTTTTATTCCTCCTGAAATTTATGTGCCTGTTTTTATTTTAACAATGCCCATTTGATTTAGATATTACAACAGTTCACAGAAAAAAGCAAGCGCAAGTTTGCCCGAAATGACTGTTTTTCTAACATCCGCAGCCGGAGGAAAAAGGCCGGTCTATTTCGCTCTTTCTTCCTTGATAATAATGGCGCATTCATGCTATAATGCTTGAAAGTGTGCATACGCGTCCTGAAGTCTTTTTCGCCGCGCATGCAAAAACAGCTACGTATTCCGGAAAGGATCACGCCAATGATTTATCAGGATCTTCATGTTCACACGCACTATTCGAGCGATTCTTCCGCAGTCCCCGCCGAAATGGTGGAGGCCGCGCTTGCGAAAGGGTTGAAACGGATCTGTTTTACGGATCATATGGACATCGGCCTTTACGATAACGGCCGGAATCTTTTTGACCCGGAAGCGCGCTTTAAAGAGCTCAATGAAGTCCGCGCGCTTTATAAAGACCGCATTGAAATCGGAATCGGCGTCGAGCTCGGCCTGATGGCGGACCACCCGGAGTTACACGATCGCATCGCCGAAACGGCGGAAAAATACCCGTGGGATTTCCGGATCGGCTCCACGCATGCTGTCTTCGTCGGCGAGCCTGGCGCGGAAAAGCCCTACGACCCCGCTTATGCGCCGGCCTGGGAATGGTTCCAGACGACGGAAGAAGCGTTCAGCTGCTACTATGAAACGATTTTAAAGAATGTCCAGCAGTATGACTGCTATGAAACGGTCGGACATCTCGACTATATGGTGCGGTATCTTCCGGACGGGTTTGAGCCGTATGTGATGGAAGATTATCACGATCTCATTGATGAGATCCTGCGGACGATCATCGCGAAGGGAAAGGCGCTTGAGGTCAATACGAGCAGCCTCCACTACCCGATCCGCCGGACAAATCCGGAGAAGAAGATCATTGACCGTTACTTTGCGCTCGGCGGCGCCCGCCTGACGTTCGGCTCCGACGCGCATCGCCCGGAGCATGTCGGTTACGGCTTTGAAACCCTGATGGAGTGAAAGATAGATTATGTGGATAGCAGACCAATGGAAAGATTATGAAGTGTTAGATACCTCTGCAGGCGAAAAGCTGGAGCGCTGGGGCGAATTTGAACTGATCCGCCCGGACCCGCAGGTCATCTGGCAGACTGAGAAGAAGCTCACCGGCTGGCGGAAGCCGGACGCGCATTACCACCGCTCCCAGAAGGGCGGCGGCGAATGGGAGTTTTTCGGTCTCCCGGAGGAATGGAGCATTTCCTATAAGGAGCTCACATTCCGCTTAAAGCCTTTTTCCTTTAAACATACCGGGCTCTTCCCGGAGCAGGCGGTCAACTGGGACTGGTTCTCGAAGCTGATCCGTGAACGCGTTCATCCGTCGGACGGTTCGGCAGGCAGGCCGGTCCGCGTCTTAAATCTCTTCGCTTATACGGGCGGCGCGACGCTGGCCGCATTGTCCGCCGGAGCTTCTGTCACGCATGTCGATGCCTCGAAGGGGATGGTCCAATGGGCGAAAGAAAACGCCCAAGCCTCCGGTCTTTCTGACCGGCCTGTCCGTTGGCTCGTCGATGACTGCCAGAAGTTTGTCGAACGCGAAAAGCGCCGCGGAAACACCTACGACGGCATTATCATGGACCCGCCCTCTTATGGCCGCGGTCCGGGCGGAGAAGTCTGGAAGATTGAGGACGCCATCCATCCGTTAGTCAAGGAATGCGCGTCTATCCTTTCCGATGACCCGCTTTTCTTCCTGATCAACTCCTATACGACCGGCTTCGCGCCGTCTGTCCTCTCCTACCTGTTAGGGCTCGAGGTTCAGAAGAAATACGGCGGAACCGTCATTTCAGATGAAATCGGCCTTCCGGTCCGCAGCACCGGCCTCGTGCTCCCCTGCGGCTCCTCCGGACGCTGGTTTCGAGAGTGATTTTGGTATCAGGCGCTCCCGCATGTTTCAGACATGCGATCTGATTATCCCGCTTGTTTCAGATGTGCAATCCAATTATCAGAAAAACGAGGTGTGACTCATGAAGTACGCAGCATATGTGGGTTCTTTCACTTTCCAGGGAAAGAGCAAGGGTATCACAATTTACGACGTGGACAATGAAACCGGCCGCTTCGTCAAGCGCTCGGAGGTGGAGCAGGACAACTGCACCTATCTCTGCGTCTCGCCGGACCGGAAGCATCTTTATGCCGTTGTCGATGAAGGCGTCACTACCTTCGCCATCCTGCCGGACGGAAATCTCGAGCAGATGAAGCTGACTAAAATCCGCGGCATGCGCGGCTGCTTTATGGATGTCCATCCTTCGGGAAGGTTCATTGCCGTCGCCGGCTATCACGACGGAAAGATGACGGTTCTCAAGGTGCGTGAGGACGGCGTCGTCGGTGAAATCACGGATGAGGTCTACGACAAAGGCATCGGCTCGGTGGCGGAGCGGAACTTCCGCCCGCATATCTGCTGCACCCTCTTCAGCGAAGACGGAAAGTACCTGTATATGGTCGATTCCGGCATTGACCAGGTCCGGATTTACGCATTTTCAAAGAGCGGCCGTGTCGAACTGAAGGACATCATCCACAGCGAACTCGGTGCCGGCCCGCACCGCGTCCTTTTCCCGAAGGGCGAAAAACACCTCTATATCCTTCACGAACTGAAGAATACGATCTCCGTCTATGACCGCACCGTCAATGAAAAAGGCGTCCCGAGCTTTGAAAAGGTACAGGAGATTGCTACACTGAAGCCGGATTATACGGTAGCGTCCGCGGCGTGCTCCCTGACCTTCTCGCCGAAGCAGCATCACCTTTACTGCTCCAATGCCGGTGAAAACAGCATCGCCTTTTATGACATTGATGCGAAGACCGGACAGCTGACCTTAAAGAATATCCTGCCGATTTCCGGCGACTATCCGATCGATATCGAGATTCTGCCGGACGAGAAGCACCTCGTCAGTTTGAACCAGGATTCGAACTCACTCACTTTCTTTACGATTGATTATCACGCTAGTACGATAGTAATGAACGGGCTCCCGATTCCGTGCGACCGCCCGAATGACTGCATCATCGTGCCCTATGGCGAAGAATAATAAGGAGAAACTACATTGAAAAATAATTTCAGCAAATCTGCGGATGAAGTTCTGGCCTCACTCGGCACTCCGATCAATGGTCTCGCCGAAGAGGAAGCGGCCGAGCGTCTTTCCAAAAACGGTCCGAACAAGCTCCGTGAAAAGAAGAAAAAAACGCTTTTCCAGCGTTTCCTCGATCAGTTTAAGGATGTGATGATCCTGATCCTCCTTGCGGCGGCGGCGATTTCCTTCGTCATCGCCATCATTGAGCAGGATCTGGAGGGCTTCTTCGAGCCTGCGCTCATCCTCCTCATCGTCATCCTGAATGCGATCGTCGGCGTCCTCCAGGAAAGCCGCGCGGAAAAGGCGCTGGATGCTTTAAAGAGCCTCTCCGCCCCGCATGCGCGTGTCCTTCGGAACGGTTCAGAAAGCCTCATCAATGCGGCGGACCTCGTCGTCGGCGACATCATCCTTTTAGAAGCCGGCGATTCTGTCCCGGCTGACGCCCGCCTCATCCGTTCTGTCAGCTTAAAGAGCGAAGAATCCGCGCTGACCGGTGAATCCGTCCCGTCTGAAAAAGATGCGGAAGCGATACTCCCTGAGGAAGCGACCGTCGGTGACCGCATCAATATGGTCTTCTCCGGCTGCTCCATCACCTACGGCACGGCATCTGCAGTTGTCACAGCGACTGGCATGGATACTGAGATGGGTAAGATCGCGAACCTTTTAGATAATGAAGAGGAAGGCTCCACGCCGCTTCAGCAGAAGCTCGCGCAGCTCGGAAAATATCTCGGAATCATTGCGCTCGCCTGCTGCGGCATCATCTTCGTCATCGGCCTTTTAAACAGCATTCCGGCGCTCGAAATCTTTATGACATCCGTTTCATTGGCTGTCTCCGCGATTCCGGAAGGACTTCCGGCGATCGTCACCGTCGTCCTTTCCATCGGCGTCCAGCGGCTCGCGAAGCGGAATGCGATCATCCGCCGTCTTCCCGCTGTGGAAACGCTGGGTGCTGCTTCTGTCATCTGTTCCGATAAGACCGGCACATTGACACAAAACCGCATGACGCTCGTCAAGGTCTGGGCGGACGGCACGGACGAACCGGAAACGGTTACGCTCGACTGCTCTGAGGAGGTCCGAAAGCTCCTTCTTTACGGCACGCTCTGCTGCGACGGCTCTGTCGTTTTCCATAACGGCGAACAGCAGGATATCGGCGATCCGACGGAAACCGCGATTGTCCTCGCGGCACATCGGAACGGTCTCCCGAAAGACGAAATCAATGTAAAATATCCGCGGCTTTGTGAACTGCCGTTTGACTCCGACCGAAAGCTGATGACTGTCGTCAATCAGATGGACGGAAAATATATCGTCATTACGAAGGGTGCTTTCGATATGATGGCCCCGCGCTGCATCTCCGGAGATCTGGAAAAAGCGAAGGCGCTCTGCGAGAGCATGAGTTCTGACGCGCTCCGTGTTCTGGCGCTTGCCTATAAAGAGATCAGCGAAAATCCGGATGACCCGAAGATGGAAGATCTGGAATCGGATCTTCACTTTATGGGCCTTCTCGGAATGATTGACCCGCCGCGCCCGGAAGCGCGTGACGCTGTCGCGGTCTGCCGGAAAGCCGGCATCCGCCCGGTCATGATTACCGGTGACCATGTTGTAACCGCTACCGCTATCGCGAAGGATTTAGGCATCTTCCGCGAGGGCGACCTTTCCTATACCGGTGCTCAGGTAGACCGGCTGACCGACTCTGAACTCGATGAGCAGGTCGAAAAGATTTCCGTCTATGCGCGTGTTTCGCCGGAAAATAAGATCCGCATCGTCAAGGCTTGGCAGCGGAAAAATCAGATCGTCTCGATGACCGGCGACGGTGTCAATGATGCTCCGGCGCTGAAAGCGGCCGACATCGGCTGCGCGATGGGCATCACCGGCACAGACGTCGCAAAGGGCGCTTCCGATATGACATTGTCGGATGACAACTTCGCCACCATCGTCGAAGCGGTCCGCGAAGGCCGCGGCATCTACGCGAACATTAAGAAGGTAGTCGGTTACCTTTTAGGCACGAATATCGGCGAGATCCTCTTAGTCTTCGTCGCAATGCTTCTTTGGCACGAATCGCCGCTGCTTTCGATGCAGCTCCTCTGGATCAATCTCGTCACCGACAGCCTCCCGGCGATCGGCCTCGGCATGGAACCGGTCGAGAAAGATATAATGACCCAGCCGCCGCGTCCGAAGAAAGACGGCCTCTTCTCGCATGGCTACGGCGTGAAGATTATCCTGCAGGGCCTTCTGTTCGGTGCTCTCGCGCTCTTCGCTTACTGGTTCGGAAAAACGCAGACCGGAAGCGTCTCCGGCGGCCAGACCCTCGCGTTTATGGTGCTTTCACTTTCGCAGGTCGTTCAGTCCGTCAATATGCGTTCCGAGCATTCCATCTTTACGATCGGCCTCTTCTCGAATCCGAAGCTCCTCCTGTTTGAGGGCATCTCGATTGCAATGGTCGCGCTCGTCCTCTTCACACCGCTTTCAACCCTCTTCGGTCTGATTGCGCTTCCGGGCGTGCTCTACCTCATCGGTTTAGGATTAGCCGTTTCGCCGATCCTCATCATGGAAGTCGCGAAGCTCATCGAAAAGCTCTTTAAAAAGAAATAATTGAGCTTCATCATCGAACCTCATCAAAAATGCCTATGAAGCCTTTCTAAGGCCTTCGTAGGCATCTTTTTGCGCCCGTCACACATTCCGTCTGCCTCTTCTTCACCCTTCTAATACCCATCATTTCCGCGGTATAGCGAGGCTTCCGTGACTCGCATAAGTCTGGCCCAGGGCAGCTGCTT
>DCGM01000093.1:16831-19969 GCA_002315255.1 Lachnospiraceae bacterium UBA1778 | reverse complement strand
TCACGGAAAATCCGCTCAAATCCGGCACCGGAGCAGACCACGACGAAGCCGTTCTCTTTCCGCGGATTCGTCTTTTCTTCTGCTTCTTTCTTCGCCGCATCCGCCTGCGCTTTTTCCGCTTCCGCCTGCGCCTTCTGCTCTGCCGCAATCTTCGATGCGTTCTTAATCAGGCGCTCCTCGTGCTCCTCGCGCATATTGTCAATCTTGATGCGCGAAAGCTGGCCGAAGCCGAGCGCTTTCTGGAGGACGGTGCCCGGGTTGTCCGTATGGACATGGACCTTCACGACCGTCTCGTCCGAAACGCAGACGATCGAATCGCCGAGCGTCTCTAAGAACGCTTTAAACGCGCTTTCGTCGCTTTCCGTAAATGTTTTATCCGGTTCAATGATAAACTCGGTACAGTAGCCGTATCGGATATCCGCCGTCGAGAGTTCAGACGTATCTACCGTCCGCATGCCGGCGTTCATCTCTTCGCCCGGACGCTCCCTGCGGATCAGCGGTGTCGCGGCATCTCCGTTCGAGAAGACCGGAATCTCCGCGCGGACACAAGTCCCGCGCGCGGCATCCAGGATGCCGTGCATCAGGATCATCAGGCCCTGTCCGCCGGAATCGACCACTCCCGCTTCCTTTAAAACAGGAAGCATCTCCGGCGTTTTCTGTAACATTTCGTCGCCGCTTTCGACTACCTTTTCAAAGAACCGTGTGACGTTTTCCTCATTCATCAGCCGCTCGGAGCATTCCTTCATCGCGCGTGCGACCGTCAGAATCGTTCCTTCCTTCGGCTTCATGACCGCCTTATACGCCGACTCGACCGCCTTACAGAAGGCGCGCACGAGATCATCGCGTTCGAGAACCTCTTTCTCCTGCACGATGCGGCAGAAACCGCGTAAAAGCTGAGAAAGGATGACGCCTGAATTGCCGCGGGCTCCCGTCAATGCGCCTGTGGAAAGGGCGCGGCAGACCGCTTCCATCGACCGGTCATCCGCCGCGTTCATCGCCGTAACCGCGGAGATGATGGTCATCGTCATATTTGTGCCGGTGTCGCCATCCGGGACCGGGAACACGTTCAGTTCATTGACCCAGTCCTTCTGGTCATTTAACGCATTCGCTGCGGAAAGCATCAGTAATTTAAGCTGTTTTGCATCTACTCTCGACAAAGTCCGTACCTCCCGTTAATCCAAGACACGGACGCCTTCGACAAAGATATTGACTTTATCGACCGTCATTCCGGTAAAATTCTCGACCTGGTAGACGACTGCCTCGACCAGGTTCGCCGCTACTGCCTGAATACTCACGCCGTACGCGACAATGATATGAAGACCGATCGTGATCAGGCCGTTTTTGATTTCCACCACTACGCCCTTATGCACCCGGTTCTGCTTTAAAATATGAACAATCCCATCACGAACGCTGATCGCGCCCATACCGACGACGCCGAAGCAGCTCATCGCTTCGAGACCGGCATACTGTGCGATTACGTCAGGATTGATCTTTGTTTCGCCCTGCTGTTTGTTTTCCGTTTCACTCATCACAACAGACCTCCAATTTAATAGACTGAATATATCACAAAAAGAGTGGTTTTTCAACAAAAAGCGCTCCGCGCTCTTCTGTTTAATTTTTTGCGACTTTTTTTGAAAAACAACTTGCTTTTTTCCCATCTGTTTGATATATTATTTTTGTTGCGTTTTCGAAAGGTTTCTTTCTGGGCGCAAACGTCAGAAGGAGGTGCTAAAATGGCTAAGTGTATGATCTGTGATAAAGGTGCTCATTTCGGTATCCAAGTCAGCCATTCCCATAGAAGAAGCAACAGAATGTGGAAGTCGAATGTCAAGTCTGTCCGCGTCCTTACGGAAAACGGCGGCACGAAGAAGATTTACGTATGTACTTCCTGCCTGCGTTCCGGTTTAGTGGAAAGAGCTTAATCCGAAAGGATCCCTATAAAAAAGACGCCTTGCATGGCGTCTTTTTTATATCTTACCCGAGCCGCTTTCTTATTTAGCTTTCTTGTTTAGCTTTCTTGTTTAGTTTTCTTTTTTAGTTTTCTTGTTTGATTATTTGCAGTACGTTTCGGGGAATGTATCTTTTTTCGATGGAGGGGTAGCTCTATGGAAGTGAACGATAATGTTTTAAATCTTTTAAGCGAGATGGGCCAGGGGCGCGTTGACTTTGAAGCTTCCTATCATTTCTCGGAAGATCTCTCTCTTAACGAGCTTCATACGCACAGTTTTTATGAATTCTACTTCCATGTTCAGGGCGGCCGCATTTTGCATACGGATACGCAGGTATATACGCTGGAGCCGAATTCCTTCTTCATTTTCCCGCCTTTCACGCTTCATGGAATGATTGGGGAAGAACATCTGACTAATTATGAAAGAGCTTTTCTCTATGTATCCACCAACCTTCTGGATACCTTAAGCGCAAATATGCTGGATTTCCAGAAAATCTTGAGTTTAGTCACATCCGGTCAGCCGAGCATGTTCATTCTCTCGCCCGAACGCCATTCTGAATGTGTCCGTATGATAAAAGAGATCAGTGAACTCTGTAAAACCAAAAGCCTTTTCTCTCTTTATCTCGCAAACACAAAAATCGCCGAGCTTTTACTGAAGGTTTTATCCTATATCACAAAAGACGGCGAAACGATTCAGCCATCGCCTGGTTCCTCAGACAGTCTGGTTCGGGATGTAGCGAAATACGTTTCGGACAATTACAATACTGATCTGTCATTGGACGCTATCGCTGCTCATTTCTCTACGAACAAATATAACATCTGCCACCGCTTTTCAGAGGTTTATCATTGCAGCCTTCATCAGTTTATCCTGCATAAGCGCGTATCGAAAGCACGTGAGAACATCGCTTTAGGCCGGTCTTTGACCGATGCTGCCTATGATTCCGGATTTGGAGACTACTCTTCTTTTCTGCGCGCATTTACGAAGGTCACTAAAATGACGCCGACCGAATACCGGAACAACTGCCTAAACCGGGAAAAGATCTGGGACGGCATTAATGATATCGGTAAAAAGTAAGGAATCAAAAAACTCCGCTCTGAATGCCCGGTGTTCTTAAGGACAGCAGTTCAAGAGCACGGGCATTGGCGGGGCAAAGAGATACCGGGATTAGCAGAAATGCTTTTCTCGGTAT
>DCGM01000093.1:16579-16703 GCA_002315255.1 Lachnospiraceae bacterium UBA1778 | reverse complement strand
GCCGCCGCTGACAAGCAGGAGGGCAATCCACAGGAACATATCACTGGTATCCCCGGTCTGCGGAGAATGTTGCGTCTGCGTACCAGCCGCCAAAGGTATATCCGCTTGCCTTCGGATCGGCGGG
>DCGM01000093.1:4502-16565 GCA_002315255.1 Lachnospiraceae bacterium UBA1778 | reverse complement strand
GGTTGCCTTACAGCCTTCTTGTCGAAGGCCTTGTTCCGGCGCATCAGCGATGCTTTCTGAAATCTTGTACCGTCGACAGACGAAGGAAACGTTTCTGACCAAACGGTACAGACGGACGGCATAATACTTTGTTGAAAGTTCATGTGGCCAATAACGCTCGATGTGTGTTATACTCTCCATAGCGGCAGAGTCCTCCGTTAGTCATGGTTTAGGGGTAAACACATTCTAACAGATTCCGTCGCTATTTTCATTTGGAGAAAGTCTCATATCTATTGTAAACCTACGGGAAAAGGCTCTCCGTCTTCTGATGCGAATTGACGGAGAGCCACCGATATAGTATTATAGATTAACCGGCCGTCCCGGTCGGAATCCAAACGTTTTCCGGTATTCCATGCAATATTTTGATCCGTTTTTTGAGATTTGTTCGGAAAAAATGCCTTTTACCATCCGGGTGGATTATACGATGAAGGAGAAGGTCGACCCGAAGGCACTGCGGCACGCGTTCACTAAGGCGCTCGGACGTTATCCGTATTTTTCGGTCAGCGTTGTCCGCCGCGGCGAGGAGCTCCTTACCGTTCCGAACCTCCGGCCGCCGGTGGTCTATGAGGGACCCGGGCTCCGTCCCTTAAACAGCGAGTCTGTCCACGGTCATCTGCTGGCGATCTGTTATCTGGACCGCGAGATCAGCTTTCTGACCTCGCACGTCATTACGGACGGTGCCGGCTTCTATCCCTTCATTAAGACCTGCCTTTACGAGTATCTGTGTGAGGTTACGGGGACCCGGCTCGACCCGCGCGGCATCGTCATGTGCGGCGATCCTTTTTTCGACGACGAGCTTGGCAATCCTTATCCGGAGGCGCTGATCAAGACGGTGTCTCCTTTCTATGTTCCTCCGGCGCGCGACTATCTGCGCCTTTCTGCGGATGTCGGGCTGCCCGATGAAAAGCGATGCGTTTACCGCCTTATTCTCGACGAGGCGGAGGTCATGCGCTTCAATCATGACAACGATGCGAGCCCCTGCGCACTCATCAGTTCTCTGATGGCCCGGGCGATCCGAGCTGTCCATCCTGATGACACCCGCGACGTTGTCGGTGCCATCTCTTACAATCAGCGTCCGGCTCTCGGCAATCATCACAGCTACCGCATGCTCTGTTCGGCTCTCAAACTGCATTATCCGTATGAAGCCGGGAGCTTGGAGATCCCTCTTCTCTGTACCTGCACGCGCGGCATGGTCTATCTGCAGACTGTGCCCGAAAACGCCCTTGCAGCCTGTCGCGGGGAAAGAGCCTTTCTGGAGGAGATGATCGCGCTTCCGAGCCTTATGGAGCGTCGCCGCATTCTGGGCGCCCGCGCTCTCGAGGATGCTTCGGCCAACAGCTTTTCTGTCAGCTATGTCGGCCGTATGGATCTCGGTTGCATCGAGCCCTTTGTCGAGTCGATCTACAACTATACCGACGGTTCCACCTACCGCAGTCTTTTCGTTGAGGTCGCCTCAGTGGGCGGAGCCTTCCACCTTGCCTTCCTGCAGGGCTTTTCCGGCGATGTCTACTACCGGGCCTTTCTGGATCAGCTGCGCGCCTGCGGCCTTTCCTTCCGCGAAGGCAAGTGCGGGCCTCTTCAGTATCCTGCCATCGAGCTGCCGGAATGAACGGATGGGGGAAAGATTATGAAGGTAAAAAGAGAAAAAGATGTTTCAACGATGATCTTTGAGGCACTGTGTGTTCTGATCATCGATAAAAAGCGGGAGATCACGACGATCTCCGTGAAGGACATTGCAGAGGAGGCCGGTGTGTGCCGGAATTCCTTTTACCGGAATTTCGGCAGTATCGATGAGATTCTTCTGAAAAAGATGGATGCCGTGTGGGGGACTACTGTGATCGATGAGGGCATCGAGCGGTATGAAGGCGTAGAGAGGGCACTGTACTATTATTTCTCGGTCGTCCGGAGCAATGAGCGCTTTTTCAGGGCTTTTTATCTGTCGAACCCCGGGCGCTACTTTGAGATCTTTTCCAAGAAGATTATTTTGTCAAATTCCGGGATCGATGTTGATCAGGTGCCCCCGAAAGACTATTACCGCTATGCCTGCCGTGCCTGGGTGGGTGTCGGCATCATGACGGAGTGGCTGTTCCGGGATTTCGACCTTTCCATCGACGAAATGATCCGCCTGGTGATGAATGTGTACAAGGACTGGTAAACAAAAGGAATGAGCGTAAGGCTCCACTATAAGTCTGCGGAAAAGAGTCCGGGCAAGAATGCCTCGGACTTTTTGTATTTCAAAAGCCTGCCGCCCGCTCAGCCGAGCACCTTGTTCAGGAACTTCACAATCAGCGGATGCTGCTTCCGGCGCACGTAGCCGACCTTCACCTGGGGTGCCTGATCGTGGAAGAAGCCTTCCAGCTCATGGTATTCCACATCGGCGCCTGCCTCCTTCAGCTTGACGAAGGTCATGCGCGCGTCGTCACGCAGGGACTCGCGGTCAGAGGCATCGATGTAGACGCTCGGGAAGCCGGTGAAGTCGCCGGCCAGGGGTGATACATATTTGTGTGTGTAGTCGAGATCGCCCTTCAGAGAGGGGTAGACGCGCTCGTTGATGCCGAAGGTGATGCCGAAATCGGTCTTGTCGGAGCATTCGTAGTAGCTGTAGGCGTAGCGCTCGAACTGCATGACGGGGGAAAGCGCGACAATGCCGCCGGGAAGGGGAAGTCCCTCGTCCTTCAGGAGGTGGCTCAGCGCGAAGACGAGATGACCGCCCGCAGAGTCGCCCATGAAGCAGATGTCGGTCGGCTTATAGCGCTCAAGCATCGCCTTGTAGGCGTTCAGGCAGTCCTCCAGGATGTCCCGGATGTTGTACTCGGGAATCTCCCGGTAATCGACGCCGCACAGATTGTAGCCGAAATTTCTTACAACGTACGACTCATACTCCCAGCACTCGCAGACGCAGCCGAAGCCGAAGCCGCCGCCGTGAATGTAGAACACCACCTTGTCCTTCGGGTTCTTGTCCATGGTAAAGAGCCAGGCGGGCGAGCCGGGGAGCTCGATCTTTTCGATGTCGATGCCCTTGAACCCCGTGTCCTTCCGGGAAAAGACATCGGTGTTGCGTTCTTTGTGGTATTTCCGGAGACCGTCGAGCTGTCTCTCTATTTCTTCCTGGGAATTATCCTGGGGATGCTTTTGCGCGTACCTTCTCGATTTTGCGCGCATAATACTTGCCAAAAGCGGAACCATCGCTTAATCCTCCATTGCTTTCATAAAGGAATTGCCGGATACGATCTGTTCGCGGGGACCGGCGGCCTCCACCTTGCCGTCCCGAAGGACGATGATGTTGTCGGCGTGTTCGACCACGTCCATCGTGTGGGCGATCACGATAACGGTCTTGCCCTTCACGGTTTCGAGCAGTTTGCCGATGACCTCGGCCTCGGTCTTGGTGTCCAGATTGGCGGTGGCTTCGTCGAGGATCAGGTAATCCTTGTCGGCGATGAGCGCGCGGGCGATAGCTACGCGCTGCTGTTCGCCGCCGGAAAGCTTGCCGCCCTTCACGCCGATCTCGTAATCGAGTCCCTTCTCGCTGACGAGCTCGCTGAGGCCGGCCACCTCGATGGCCTGCAGGAGTTCATCCTCGCTCACCTCGGTCTTCGCGCCGTAGAGGATGTTATCCTTCACGGTGCCGGAGAACAGGGAGGCGTTCTGGGATACGACGGAGAAGTTCTCGCGCCAGGATTTCAGGGAAATGTCGGAGGCGGGACGGTCACCGGCCAGGATATCGCCGCTCTCGGCCTTGTACAGGCGGGAGAAGAGCTTGACGACGGTGGATTTGCCGCTGCCGTTGGGGCCGACGAGGGCGGTGATCTTGCCGGCCTCGAAGGTCATGTCGGCGTTATCGATGGTGCGCTTGTCGTCATAGAGGAAGGAGACGCCCTTGAAGGCGATGTCGCTCTTGGCGAACTCCTCGCCCTCTTCCAGATTCTCGCTCTCCATGCTGTTCACGTAGCTGATCTTCTTCGTGCCGCCGATGGTTTCGGCGATGACCTGCGGAAGCACCACGATGTTCATCAGACCGCCGCAGATGAGGCTGAAGTTGGAATAGAATCGGGCGGTGCCGGTCAGATCGCGCAGCGCGCCGGATTTCAGTAGGACGATGGCGGCGGCGAAGGTCGCGCCGAACAGGGCGAGCTGCAGAATGGAGGCGCTCAGTGCGTTTACCAGCTGGTAGACGGCGTAGTTTCTCTCGGCGCCGTAGCGCTCCTCGATCAGGCCCAAGGCCTTGTCCACCGTGCGCTCCTCGCCGCGGGAGGCCTTGATGAACTTGGTGCTGCCGAGCTGCTCGCTGTAGTATTTGGTCAGGTTCGCGATCTTGCTTTGCTTCGCAGTGGAAACGACGAAGACCATGCGGACGGAGATGATCGCTACGATAAGTGCCAAAAGCACCGCAATCCCGACAATGGGGCCGTAGGCGCTCAGGTCCATCTTCTTGAGTTCTCCGGCCAGGCCGAGCAGGAAGGTGACGACCGAGAACACGGTGGTCAGAATCGTGAAGGGCATGGAGGCGTACTCGGAGTCGGTGGTGATACGGGAAAGCAGGCTGGCGGGATTTTCCTTTTCCAGATCCCGGGCACTGATTTTCAGGATCTTCGCCCACATCTTTTTACGGACGCGGGTGTTCAGCGTGACCAGCGCTTTGTCGCCGATGACGGAGAGGTAGAAGACAGCGCAGTCGATGATGTAGAGCAGGGTGTATGCGAAGAACGGATTCAGATCCTTGTGCTGACCCGTCTGCATCAAGGAGACGTTTTCCGCCTGAGTTGCCAGCAGAAGCATGGCGAGCATGCTGACGATGAGGCCTAAGAGGATGCCGCCCCACGGAATCTTGACGCCCTTGTAAAGGCTGCGGAGGGAATTCTTCGTCTTGATTTCATTGACAGAGGAATCGTTGAACAGACTTTGCTTTTTCATTTTACTTCGCCTCCTTTACCAGAGTTTTGTACAGGTCGCAGCTGCTGACGAGCTCCTTGTGAGTTCCCTGCGCGACCAGGCGGCCCTGGTCAAAGACCAGGATGGAGTCGGCGTTTTCGACCGTCTCCATGTCGTGGGAAACGATGACAACGGTTTTGCCTTCGGTGAAGCGGTCGATCTCCGCGGACACCGCTTTGGTGGATTCGGCATCCAGCGCGGAGGTCACCTCATCGAGCAGCACGTATTCGGTATCGGACAGAAGCAGGCGGGCAATGCCGAGCTTCTGGCGCTGACCGCCGGAGAGCTTCTCGCCGTTGTAGCCGACCCGGTAGTCCAGGCCGCCCAGCGCCTCAATGTCCTCGAGCACGCAGGCGCGCTTCAGGGCGTCGCAAAGCTCCTCATCGGAGTGGGGGGCGTCGGAGGAGTACTCCAGGGCCTCCCGGACCGTTCCCTCAAAGGCGGGTGCGTTCTGAGGCAGGTAGCTGAAGCAGCTGCGGTAGCTCAGATAGTCGTAGTCGCGGATATCGCGGGAGCCAAGCGTGATCGTGCCGCAGTCAGGCTCGTAGAATTTTTCGATCAGGTTCAGGACCGTGGACTTGCCGGAGCCGGACAGACCGACCATGGCCGTTTTCCCGCCCTTCTTCAGGGTAAAGGAAACGTTATCCAGCGCCTTGTTTTCGCCGTAGGAGACGGAAACGCCGTCGAAGACGATGTCGCCCTTCGCGATATCGGTCTCGCCGGCCGCTTCGTTTTCAAGCTCGGTGCAGATCACGGAGGACAGACGGAGGGACGCGCCCTGAGCTTCCTTCAGCTTGATCCAAACGGGGACCTGATCCTTGAGGGCCGTGTTGCAGGAGTTCGCCAGCGCGAAGTAGCTCATGAAGATGGCGGGAGTGATCCCTCCCTTGAACATGATGAGCGAGGCGGGAATGATGATGACGGCCAGCGGGATTATCCAGGTGATCTGGTCGACCAGGGTGTTGAACTTGTTGACCCGGGCGGCTTCCTTCTTCACCTTGTCATATTCGTCCAGCAGGGCGTTGCCGCGCTCGATCTCAAGCTCCTCGTTGCGGAAGGACTTGATGGTTTCGATATTGTCGACCTTTTCGGCGATGCGCGCTGTCACCTCGGCCAACTTCTTCTGGACCTTATTGCGGTTTTTGAAGGTGATGTAGCCGGCCAGAAGGCTTACCGCGAAGATGAGCGGGATCTGGAAAATCTGACTCCAGACCAGGGTGGGAACGCCGAAGCGGGCGATCATCACGATAGCGCCCACGGCCACGACGATGCGGGCAAGCTCCTTCACGAACAGCTCGACGACGAACTCACTGCTCTTCGCGGTATCATCGGTCAGACGGGTGATCAGCTCGCGGGAATCGTTCTCCTCGAGCTGCGCGGTCTTCAGGCGGAATACTTTCTTAACCGCATAGTTCTGGATATTGCGGTTCACCTTGGCGGTGATCAGGCCGCTGACATAGGTGACGATCACCTTCGCCAGCAGGGCGGCGAGACCGAGCGCCAACAGGAGGGCGCAGATTCTGACCAACTCTTCGACAGTCATTCCGGAGTAGTCGATCAGAACGTCATCCCCCTCGGGAATGATGGAGCCGATGTTCTTATCGAAGAACAGGGTAGCCAGACTTTCCACAAGGGCGAACACGAGGCCCGTGATCAGAAGACCGACGGGCAGCTTCGATCGGAAAAGCAATTGAAAATAGTTTTTCCAGACCTTAGTCTTTTCGTTTTTCATTTTTTCTCCTTTTTCTGTATTTTTTGTTTATTATTCAAGATAATAATTTTTCCAGTCTTCGATCTGCTCGGAAGTGATGCCGAACTGATCCTCCAGATAAGCCCCGATGGACTTGTAGATGTCAAAGACAGAGTACCAGGCGGCATCAAACAGGTTGTCCCAGGCCTTGAAGCTGAGAACGGCGATCTTCTCCGCCCATTCGTTCATGCCCTGCTTCCGGATATTCTCCAGATACAGCGCGAACTCATAGTGGGTGATCTCGTTGTGCAGCATGTAGTCCTTTTTGCAGGTCTCATAGTCGCAGCCGAGCGCAGCCATAATCAGCATGGAAACGACGCCGGTCCGATCCTTTCCGCCGAAGCAGTGGAAGAGCAGGGTTTCGTGACGGTCCATCGCGCCGAAGATGAGCGAGAGAGTCTCCTTGTTGTAGGCGAATTCCAGATAACCCTGGGCAAAGCCGTGGAAGCGGTAGTTGTAGTAGCTTTCGTCAGCGTGGAGCAGCTTGTCGAAGAAGCTCTCCGGGTTTTTGTAACGCTCATCGCTCTGCCGCTCCGGGGAGGCCAGCGGGCAGCACACGACCTGATAGGAGCCGGGCCGGTCCGGCTTTTTCGTCTGCTCCTTCAGGCTTCGCAGGTCGAAAACAGTATGGATTCCGAGGCTTTCGAGAACGGCGTGCTCGTCATCACTGACGTGGCAGAGCTCGCCGGAACGGTAGAGCAGACCGGGACGGATGGAGCGCCCATCGGCAGTCCCATAGCCGCCCAGCTCGCGGAAATGGACTATGGTCGTAAATTTAGCAGTCATGATAACTCCTTCTTCAATTATGATACACGATGTTGCATTGTGCACATTATAAAACAGGTTTTCGGTAAAAGTAAATATGTTTATGTCAATTGGTACACTATGCAATAATCTGTTGCACGGTAAGTTTTCGATCCTCCGGTTGAGAATCGCCCGTCTGCAGCATATAATACAGAAAAGAAGTTCTGTTCGCCGGAGCGTGGAGGTATGAACAATAAGGAGAGCATAATATGACGGAAATTGAGGAAATCCTCCGCTCTTACGGGGATCCGGAAGCTGGTCTTCGATCTGAACCGCGTCCCGTATGTTTCTTCGGCGGGCCTTCGCGTATTTCTGGCCTGTCAGCGCACCATGAATGCGTGCGGCGGCGAGATGCTCATTACCGGCTGCAACGAGTTTATGATGGAGATTTTTGAAAGTGTCGGTTACGACCGCATTATGAAGATCGAGAAAAAGGCAGGAGAAAGTGAAACAGCAACAGACGCAAAACAGTANNAAAGTAAGCTGGTGGGGAAGATCCTCCTCAGTTATGCGATGACCTTTATGCTCATCAACCTCGCGGATTCGCTCACGATGATTGCGGACGGCCTGGTGATTTCACGCGGTCTCGGCGCGCAGGCGCTTGCGGCGGTCGGTCTGGCGGACCCGTCTTATAAATTCATCTCTCTTTTTGCGGGCGTGCTTGCGGTCGGCCTGCAGTCTCTTTGCTCCCAGGCGATGAGCTCCGGCGACCGCAAAAGAGTCAACGGGATATTTTCCGCAGGTGCGATGATTGTCCTCGCGCTGGGTTTGTTACTTACGGTCTTCTGCTTTGCCTCAACCGGGCTTTTCTGCCGCTTATTCGGGGCGGGCGGAGATCCGCTTCTCTATGAGCATCTTCACAGCTATCTGAGAGGCTGGTTTTCCGGTATTCCGGGATATCTGATTTTTTTGTATTTTCGCCTCTGGTCACGCTGGACGGAAACAAGAAAAACGTGACGCTGGCTACTTTCGTTCAGAGTGCCGTCAATATAATCGGCGATCTGCTGTCTGTATTTGTACTGGATGCGGGAGTCTTCGGCGTCGGCTTTTCGACAGGTCTTGCCTATAATCTTTCCGCGCTGATTTTGATCACGTATTTCTTCCGCAAGCAGTCGGTATTCCGGCCCTTCAGCGAGCGTCCGGTTTTCTCGGAGCTGCCGAAGGCACTTCGTATCGGCCTGCCGCAGGTTACACAGCAGGCCAGTAAAATTCTGGCGCCTGTCCTGATCAACCGCACTATTATTGCCGTTGGCGGCAGTGCCGCAATGTCGGCCATTTCGGTAAAAGCCGGTATTTTCGGCTTCTGCGTGGTGATCGGGAACGGTGTGGCGGAAAGCATCGGTCTGATGACGCAGATCCTTTACAGTGAAAAAGATGCCGTATCTCTGCGGCAGACAGTCAAGCTGGACGTGGCGGTGCATATGGGCCTGAATGCCCTGGTGTCACTTCTGCTCTTTCTTCTCGCGGGCACGGTCTCATCCTTTTACTTCCCCATGGGAAGCGAGGAATTCCTTCTCGCCTCGAAGGCGGTCCGCTGTCTTGCCCTTTCGCTCATTCTGAACGGCTGCAACTCGATACTCATCCGCTATCTGCAGGGAGCCCGGAAGATGCTTCCGGTCCATCTTCTGACGCTCTTCCATCGTGTAGTGTCACTTGCTCTGTTTACGGCGCTGCTCGGATACCTCTTTGGTACGGATGGCCTCTTCGCGGCAATCCCGGTCAGCGAGGCCGCAGTCCTCGTCGGCTATCTGCTGGCGGTACTTCTGAGTAAGAAAAAAGGAAGCTTCTGGGATGCGGCCCTCATGATCCCGGATGGCTTCGGCTATCACAGCGGCAACAGCTTTTCCGCGAGCATCTCCAATGTGGAGGAAGCGGTCGCGATTTCGGAGCAGATCGAGAGCTTCTGCTGCGAGCGCGGCGTCGACCGGCGCAAAGCCTATTTTTCGGCACGCTGCATGGAGGAGCTTACCGCCAATATCGTTCTGAACGGATTTAAGGGAGACGATAAGAAGCACCACTGCGATATCCGTGTGATGATCGATCCGGACGAGGTGACGCTGCGTCTTCGGGATGACTGTCCCTATTTTAATATCCGTGAACGTTACGACAGCCTGGCAGAGGATGATTACGATGCAGGCGTATGGATTCGTATGGTCTATGCCCTCGCAAAGGACGTCGATTACATCAATATCTTTAATACCAACACCCTGATCATCCGCATGTAAGCATCCCGGAGAGGCTTCATGTCAGTAAACAGATATGGCCGCAGGAGGAGTTCCTCCTGCGGCCTTTTTCACCTCTTTTTCACCGTTTTACCCTTTTTCGTTAAACGGTTTTACCCCTGCTCTATCCATGGTTTTACCCTTCTTCGCGCCAGGCTTTTACCGTTGACAAATCGGGAAGGGTTCACAATAGAGGCTAAAGAGCTCTTTTTTGACGTTTTTTGGCCGTTTTCAGGCCATTTTTGCGGGTTTTCGGCCAAAATCCGCAGGGTCGGGCCCGGGCCGCGGCCACGGAACGGACAAGCAAGTTTTACGGAGGATCAGCATGCAGGAAATCAAATGCCCCAAAAGGGAGAGGCTTCGTAAAGAAGGTCCCTCCCTTAGGCTTAGTATTCAACCGGAAAGACAGGACATATAGAAAACGCTCAGAGGAAAGCCCCCTGAGCGTTAGCTTATATACGACAAAGCCGTTAGTAAGACAAACTGAAAATTTCAGCGAATATATGTATATGTATCGAATCCGTCTATCCAAAATGTTTTATCCAAAAGTTTCGGCTTGACTAATCTAAAAACCTTTTTAATTCTAAAATACTCCGACGTATCTCGAAAACCATTTTTATCTTTCAATTCTTCCATAGCTGATTCCGCCTTGCTCCTGGATGAATAGATACCAATGTTTTTTATCTCATAATGATCAATCAATTTATACTTATGAGATAATTTATAAAGAATCATTTTGGCTCCTTGTCACATTTCAATTGCCGTTCGGTTAAGCAGGAAATCGTAAATATTCATCGTCAGAACACCGTTTTCGTCGTAGGCCGTTGGAACGATATCCTTTGTGACAATGATCTTTTTGAATGAATCATCAATTTTACGGAGCGGCCGTGCTTCCTGCTCCTGTTTTTCCGCAGCGGGCAGGGAATACGCGGACTGTATATAGTATCGCTTGGAGCCGAGATTGCACACGAAGTCGACCTCAAGCTGCTTTCTTACGACCTTGCCGGCTTCGTTTCGCTCGGCAATCGGCACGACGCCCACATCTACGTTGAAGCCGCGCATTTTCAGCTCATTGTAAATGACGTTCTCCATGGCGTGCGTCTGCTCAAACTGGCGGAAATTGATCCTTGCGTTTCTCAGACCCAGATCGGAGAAATAATACTTTTTCGGAGTTTCAATATAGGCTTTGCCCTTGATGTCGTACCTCTGAGCGGATTCGATCAGGAAAGCATCCTCGAGGCATTTCAGGTATTTATTGATCGTTACGGTTGTAATTTTACTGTTCTTTACTGAGCGGAAGGTGTTTTTCAGCTTTTCGGGATTGGTCAGCGAGCCGATGGCAGATGAGAGAATGTTGAGCAGGTCTTCCAGTTCACCCTGTTTTTTCAGCTTGTTTCTTTTGACGATATCCCGGATGTAGATCTCTCCGAACAGATTTTGCAGCGTCCTCGCTTTGTCATCTTCATTCTGTCGGAGCACCACCGGCGGGATCCCGCCATACATCATATACTGCGTAAGCCCCTCGTATTTGTCGCCCGGATAGACTGTCATGAACTCGGAAAAGGACAGCGGGTACATTCGGATCTCATCGCCGCGTCCGGCAAATTCGGTAATAATATCGCTGGAAAGGAATTTAGCGTTGCTTCCGGTGACATAAACATCCATATATTCTTTTCGAAGGTATCCGTTTAATACGCTCTCAAAGCAATCCAGCAGCTGCACCTCATCCAGCAGGAGATAGTACATACTCTTATCCTTGATCTGTGCGCGGACGTGTGCCAGAAACTTTTCAGGATCAACTTTTCTGCCTTCCTTTTCAAGCTGGATCAGACTTTCTCCGATGCTCTCCAAATCATCCGCGGAGTCAAATGCAAAACGAATGATGTGATCTTCGCGTATACCTTCTGAAATCAGATGATTATAAAAGATGGTATTCAGCAGATAGGATTTACCGCACCTGCGGATGCCGGTAATGATCTTGATCAATCCGTTCCCTTTTCGGCTGATCAATGCGGATAAATAAGCGTCACGTTTGATTTCCATATCTCGCCTCAAATGAAGATTTTTGCAACATGTTGCGGTTTTCTATATTGTATCGCCGGAGAAAAAGTATGTCAACATTCAAATAAAGATTTCTGCAACAATTCGCACAAATTGTAATTGATCCAAAAATCACCCGCGTATGATCAAAACAGATGGCGCGTTTCAACGTCTGACATTTGTACCGCAAGCATCGCGAAACGGTCGCCGCTTCACATTTTGGGAGAAATTCCCAACCCTGAACAGAAATTGGGGCACCTTCCTTACGGAGGGTGCCCC
>DCGM01000093.1:0-4470 GCA_002315255.1 Lachnospiraceae bacterium UBA1778 | reverse complement strand
TTTTTATTCATGAAAAACAAAGAACGCGGCCCCCTAGGGGGCCGCGCCTTTTTTCAGTAAAGGCTAAATCTGCAGTCCGCTATTTAAAGCGTTTCTGCTTTATTAACGATTATTGAAAATATTCATGATTAACCGAATCTTTCGAATTACGGTTCAACAGAATACGTTGCCTTTAAGGTGATCGGGCCATCCATCATATCCAGATCTCCGTCAACTGCACGGAAGATGAAGATCGTGATTTCAGTGTTGTTTTCAACCTGATCGAACGTAAGGGTAGCAGACTTGAGGTCAGCTGCCAGCGTGAAGTCTAAGCCGGAGACATTGGCTGCGACTGCGAAGTCCTTCGTTCCAAGTGCAACTGCCGTTTCTTCAGCATCCTTGAAGATGATCTTGACAGATTTGTTCGTGACCTTGCCAACTTCCATCGTGATGCCGAAGTTCTCGGTTGCTTCGCTGTGAAGCGGACGGATCGCATCAAGATCCTTGAAGGTGCCGTCTGCGTTATAGTCGCTCGCCCAGGTTCCGAGACGCGGCCAACGGGTCTCATCCAACGGAAGTCCGCTGATCGGGGTGTTCTGCCGGTTCTCCGGATACCAGGTCGGGATCTGAGCGTCCGTGCCATAATTGTAGACCGGTTTGAAGCGCTGACGATCGCTCTGATCCTGTCCGTCTTTACCGCCAGGATTATACATCTCTAACTCAGCGTTGTAAGCGACTTCGAATCCCTGAAGGGCTTCGATCTTCGCATTTCTCAGTTTGAAGATGATATGCTCGCCATATTCGACATTCTCCGAAGCATACGTTCCCGTATACAGGCAGATCGAGACGCCGTACGGCTGGTAGATCGAATCCTGATGAACGATATAACCGGTAGAGAGGTAAACCTTGTTGTCATAGTCATACTCGTCGCCAGGAAGAACAACTTCTTTTCCTGATTCTCTGACCATGGAGACGACTACCGGGTCTTCCTTGTCATTGTAGTTCTGGAGCGGGGTCGTGAAGCAGAGCTGAGCGCCTGCGTCATGCTGAAGCGCACTGTTATCAGCGATAGCGGTACGGAGAGCATCCTTTAAGCTGAAGCCGCAGATTTCGATGGACTTCTGGTCCTTAGAACCAGTAGCGGTTGCGGTGTAGCAGCCTGCCATCGCCTGTTCCGCGGTCAGGGAGATGACTGCCTTTCCGTCAACGACGTTAGCAGACAGCTGCTTCTTATTCGGAAGCGTGAGTGTAACCTTCTTCGCATCCGAGTAGAACGTGAAGGACATCGGAATGCCTGCGGTTACAGAGCCTTCATAGGTGTAGAGATAGTGCTTCGTCGGGCGAGACCATGTGAGGTACTTGCTCGGGATGTAGTACGGATATCCACCCATAGATGCGATCGTCGGGAACGTCTTCGTCGGAAGAATCGTGCCGGAGCCGTCAGATGCCGCATGATCAGTAGAATCAGCCTTCGCCTGAAGGGTGGTCAGCTGTTTACGGGTGATCGTCTTTGTTCCATAGAACACATGATCCATGATAGCGATATAGGTAGCCATGTTACGGGCCTGGTTTGCATGTGCGCCGTCACGGACATTGACTGCGATGTTGTCGCCCTGTCCGCAGAACTCCCAGACTTCCGTCGCTGCCATGATGTCAAGGACGGTCGTCGGAGATGCGATCCAAGCATCCTGTGCTTCTGCCGTATCGACGAAGAAGACACGCTCACGGGTCGTGGTGCAGTATGCTGCGATCAGTTCATGAAGATCGAAGAACGTCTTATCCGCATATTCCGGATGAGAAGTGAAAATCTGGGCACGATCGCCGAACCACTGGCCTTCAGACGCGTTCTGAATAGCACGCTGCGTGCTCTCATTAATACCAGTACCGTTCCAATGGAATCTACCCGGTGTGGTCCAAAATCCAGCTGCATACGGAGCTTCATAGTTATAGAGCTGGCCTTCGTTGAAGTAACGGAAGCCTGCGGTTCCGCCGCCGCCCGGATCAGACTGGACGCAGACATCGATACGGGACTCGCCGTTCTCGCCGCCGTTATCAAAGATAGCGCCGATGATCGAAGCCTTTGCGCCCTGAGAGCAGCCCATAGTACCGACACTGTTCGTGTCAAGTAACGGAAGGACATCGCCAAGCTCTGTCTTCTCTTCTGCGGAAAGTGCGTTGTAAACTTCGAACACATCAAGTGAACGGCTAACGCCCCAACCGGTATGCATTAAGGTACCGGAGTCAAGAAGCCAAGGGTTCTGATAGAGGTCTCCGGTAAACGGAACTGCTGAAACTACAGGCGCATAGAAAGTCTCATAGGAAACGCCTGAAATGCCGGAGAATGTTGCATAACCGTTCTGTAAAAGTGCGGTTGCCTGAACGCCAGATGCGCCACAGAACAGCGGATAGCCAGCGCCATTGCGGCTAGCGGTCTCGTCACGGATGACGCCGTCAACAAGCGGAGAATCCGGAACAGTAACAGAAACCGTGAAATTCATGCCTTCCTCAGCTGCTTCGGTACGAAGTCCTTCGTTTGCCGGGTTGGTATCTTTATAAATACCGGAAATGGTGTATACTCCTGTTGGTTTAGCCGTACAAATATCGGTATGCTGTGCCCAGGTATCGCCCTTCTTCCAGCTCTTAAACTTCGCCATGTCACCAGAATAAACGAAGTCCTCATCTTCGGAATAAACAAATCCCTCATTCATTGTAAGCGTCGAAGATGAAGTGAAAGCTCCCGACGGATGAAGCGCCTTCGTTCCGGACGCACTTACTCTTGAGCCGGAAAGCTTAGCTGCTCCATCAGCAAATACGAGCGACTTGGTAGCAGTAACCTTCGTGATCGTGATATCGCTCTTCAGCGGATCTAAGCGGCTGCCGTATACATAGTACTGAAGGATGTCCAGGAGTTCCTGTCTACGAGCTTCCCACTCTTCCGGAGAGTCGACAACGCCGTTTCCGTTCGGGTCAGCAGACTTGTCATAGAAATAGAACGGGTTCGGAAGAGAGATGTCCGATTCATTATCAGCAAGCTCTTCCGGATACGGAAGGTATGCACGCGGAGCTTCGGTGTTATGAGCTTCGACTAACGTGAACTGGATCTTGATGATGCTCTTGCCTTTATTAGCAAGCGCCTTAGCAGCGGTAAGACCTTCTGCAGCGATAGAAAGCGGGACAGACTCGCCTGCAGCGATCGTGATTGTCTCAGGAATCTTATTCGTGGTTCCAGCGACAGTCGTGATGCCTTTGAAGAAATCCGTAAATCTGCTGGTGATCGTCCAGACAGCGTTTCCATCGTCGATTCCCTTCGGACGGGAAACCTTCACACCGTTAACGGTGAGGTCGGTGGTTCCCTTGTTCGTGATCTTGCCGTTTACGAACGTAACGTTTCCGCTAGCGTCGACATAACCGACCAGGTCAGAGACAACGAGGTCCTTTGCAGACGGAGCTGCGAAGGATGCGCTCGACAGGATCATCGTTACTGCGAGACCAGCTGCAACGATAGCTGCAAACAGGGAAGTCTTATGTCCGTTGGACTTGACATTGCCCTTTCTGGTGCAGAGAACGACTACTGCGACTGCTGCAAGGATAAGTGCAGCTGCAAGCCAGAGGATGAAGGAATCACCGGTTGCCGGCGGATTTCCATACACGAGCTTGACTACAACATCAATAGTTGTTTCCATAGTTTTCTCCTTTTTCAATTATTTGTAGTAAACCTACATACGTGCGGGAGAAGGCGCCGACCCTGAAAGGATACCGGGCTGCTCTCCGCTCCACGGATAAAACCGGAAAACCCCGCTTCGGTTTTCGAGTTTCACACGATTCGCGGAACAGCATCAAGCGGCACATTCCCCACCACATTTTTGTACTTGCATTTTATTCTCAAATGCCCATGTTTTGCTATGCAAATCTTGGGAAATGGTATGCATTTATTGTGCATTCTTAAAATCTTGCACTAAAACAGGCAAAAATAGCAAATAGTGAGAAGCCGATGGGCAATGAATGGAAAAAACGTGCGAAACAGTTGTATTTACTTGGTTTTCTGATGTTGACAGATAACAGGTACGGTTAAAAAATGTATATTTTTCCCGAAAAACTTGCACAAAAAAGCTAAAAGCCCATAGCAATTTTTGATTAGTTTTGCAGGCTAAAAATCAATTCTTGCTATTCACTATGCATTTTTTCCTGACAATCTGTTTCTGATTGTGCATTTTTTACATACTATTTTATTCTGGTTTATTCTTATCTGTCTCTTTTTATGTATAAACAGAACGTTTCGCGGCAGTTTAAGTGCTCCCCCCATATCATTTCCTATTTAAATAGGTCGATCAGCACGATTCCTATGCTTCTCCGTTTGGGCACAAAAAGAGCCGGTGCATCACCCCGGCTCTTTGAAGATAAAAAAAACCGGGGCATCACCCCGGCAAAAAAAAGAAGCTCCCGGTCCGATTCGAACGGACGACCTACGCATTACGAATGCGTTGCTCTACC
>DCGM01000001.1:4806-13881 GCA_002315255.1 Lachnospiraceae bacterium UBA1778 | reverse complement strand
TCCTGATTCCGCCGATCGTGATGGTGATGGAAAAACTGATGAGACAATCGAAAGAAGACTGAAAAACGGATAAGACAATCGAAAGAAGACTGAAAAACGGATAATACAATCGAAAAAAGACTGAAAGGCTGACAAAAAGAACCGGCATCGGTATCGATGCCGGTTCTTTTTTAGCAGTAGCTCGTACGAGAATCGAACTCGTGATTCCGCCTTGAGAGGGCGGCGTCTTAGCCGCTTGACCAACGAGCCGTGGATTATATTAACAGAAAAGAATCGGAAAGTCAAGGACACAATCAGGTTTTTTCGCAATCAGCGTAAAAAGATTTTACGGAGGATGAAAAGTGTTACGTATTCGGCGCTTCTGTTATATGGTTTCGGAAAAGGCGAATCCGTCGTTCGGTCATTTTTCACAACCTTTTTCCTGAAAAGGCGGTAAGGACAATCATTTCCACGAAATGCTATATTTTGTGTCTGAAAACCGAAGATGGGGATTGACACCACCATATTTATAAACTAAAATAACAAAGATAATTATTGTGCCGTTACGCGGGCCTTCCGCCCGAAGGTTAAAACTGCGTAATTCTGATTTTATATTTTAGGAAAGGATGAACCGTTATGGCTAAGACTAAATACACCCCACAGTATGAGTATACCCCCGAAAATAACATTTTTATCCAGACACATCCGCTCATTCAGCATAAGATTTCTCTGCTGCGTGACATTAATACCGGAACCAATGAATTCCGTAAGCTCGTTTCCGAAATCGGTATGCTGATGGGCTTCGAAGCGCTTTCTGATCTTCCGTTAGAGGATGTTCAGATTACGACTCCGATCGAAACCTGCATGACTCCGATGATCGCCGGACGTAAGCTGGCAGTCGTTCCGATTTTAAGAGCAGGCCTCGGCATGGTCGACGGCATCACCGCATTGACTCCGACGGCGAAGATCGGCCATATCGGTATGTACCGTGACGAAGTCACCCATGAGCCGCACGAATATTTCTGCAAGCTTCCGAAGCCGATCGAAGAGCGTACGATCGTTTTGGTTGACCCGATGTGCGCGACCGGCGGCAGCGCTTCCGACGCGATCACATTGATTAAGAACCGTGGCGGCCGTAAGATCAAATTCCTCTGCATCATCGGTGTTCCGGAGGGTATTGACCGAGTCCATAAGGATCATCCGGATGTCCAGATTTATGTCGGACATATGGACCGCGAGCTGAACGAGAACGCTTACATCTGCCCGGGCCTCGGCGATGCAGGCGACCGTATTTTCGGCACGAAATAATTTCGTTTTTTCTCTTGCAAAAATCCTGCTTTGTACTATAATAGTTCTCAGCAGAATAACCTTTAATCCGGTACGGGATACCGGCAAGGATATGAGATGCTTCTATTTGTATGTCTTCATGCCCTGTTCCCGCACGGAAACAGGGCATTTTTTTGCGCTGTCACAGCACTGACATTGATCATATTGTACCGACACCGCCGGCACAGCGCGCTTTTATCAGGAGTTGATCATGGAAGAAAAGATTATCATTGACAGCCAGACCATGAACCGGACGCTCGCCCGTCTCGCCCATGAGATTATCGAGCAATACCCGGACGAAAAGAAGATTTATCTCGTCGGAATCCGCCGCCGCGGAGTGCCGCTTGCACGGATTCTGAAAGAGAATATCCAGAAGTTTTCGGATATGGAGGTCGAACTCGGAGAGCTGGACATCACCCTTTATCGGGACGATGTGTCGGAGCGGTTTGAAGAGCCGCTTTTGAACCAGTCGGTCATCCCGTTTGACGTCGAAGGAAAGAACATCATCATGGTCGATGACGTCCTTTTCACCGGAAGAACCGCACGCGCCGCGATGGATGCGATCATTGC
This sequence comes from Lachnospiraceae bacterium UBA1778, assembly GCA_002315255.1. Taxonomy (GTDB): domain Bacteria; phylum Bacillota; class Clostridia; order Lachnospirales; family Lachnospiraceae; genus UBA1267. The sequence continues at coordinate 12,006 of DCGM01000001.1, read as the reverse complement.
ACTCGGACGGCCGGCGAAATTACAGCTTTGCGTGATGGTCGACCGCGGACACCGCGAACTTCCGATCAGCGCAAATTATGTCGGAAAGAATATTCCGACGTCCCGCCACGAGTTTGTCAGCGTGCGGGTGGAAGAGTTCGACGGATGCCGCGAGGTCGCGCTCCGGACGAACGCCTAAAACAGTTTTTACTGCGGGAAACCGCGTAAAATAGCGGGAAACCGCGAAAAACGGGAAGCGCGAGAAAGCGCAGAACCGTAAAATAGCGGGAAACCGCGAAAAACACTTTAATTTATCACGGGAGGATAAAAAGCAATGAATTTGGTTTATGACGTTAATGACAGACCGAGCTTCGGCAAGATTCTGATCTTCGCACTCCAGCAGCTGTTAGCTATCCTGGCAGCAACGATCGCAGTTCCGATGATCATCAACACGAACACGATTGAGCCGCTCATCGAAGCAGGCTACACCGAGCTGGCAGGCCACCTGATGCAGCCGGCAGCAGCGCTTTTCGGCGCAGGTATCGGCACGCTGGTCTATGTGCTGTTTACGAAGGCGAAGAGCCCGGTATTCCTCGGTTCATCCTTTGCATTTTTAGGATCTCTGAGTGCAGCATTCACTGGCGCTGTCACCGTATCGGTCGGTTATGCGAGCTTAGGCTATGTCGGCTTAATCCTTGGCGCAGTCCTCGCCGGTCTCGTCTATGTGATTATCGCAGTTATCGTCAGATTTGCCGGCGTTAACTGGATCAATAAGCTGATGCCTGCGCAGGTCATTGGACCTACCGTCGCCATCATCGGTCTTTCTCTGGCCGGCAATGCAGTCGGCGATCTTCAGACCTGCGACGCAGGCGGCTCCGTTTGGATTGCGCTTGCATGCGGCATTGTCACCCTGTTAGTTGTCTGCATCTGCTCCGTCTTCGGAAAGAAGATGGGCAAGCTCATCCCGTTCATCATCGGTATCTGCGCCGGCTATGTTCTCGCACTGATCTTCACCCTGATCGGAAAGTGGACAGGCAATGCAGACCTTATGGTAATCGATTTCTCCATCTTCGAAGGCGTCCAGCTGTTCGCCGTTCCGCGCTTCACTTTCGTCGAGTCGCTTGACGGCTGGAAGAACATCAATATCGGCTACATCGTTTCCCTGATTGCAGCGTATGTTCCGGTTTCGTTCGTCGTATTCGCAGAGCATATTGCGGACCATAAGAACATCTCCTCCATCATTGGCAGAGATCTTCTGGAAGAGCCGGGCCTCAGCCGCACACTTTTGGGCGACGGTGTCGGTTCTATGGCTGGCGCAGTTTTCGGCGGCTGCCCGAACACCACCTACGGTGAATCAGTCGCTTGTGTCGCGATCACCCGCAATGCTTCTGTAGTCACCATCATCGCTACCGCCATCCTGGCTATCCTGATCTCCTTCTTCGGACCGTTCGTCACGTTCCTGGATTCTATCCCGGCATGTGTCATGGGCGGCGTTTGCATGAGCCTCTATGGATTCATCGCAGTTTCCGGTCTTAAGATGGTTCAGAAGGTTGACCTCAATGAAAACCGCAACCTGTTCGTAGTTTCAGTCATCCTGATCGCCGGCATCGGCGGCCTCGCGCTGAACTTCACGTTCCCGGGCTTCGCATTCAAGATCACCTCAGTCGCGACCGCTCTGATCCTCGGCGTAATCTTCAACCTGATTCTGAAGGGAAAGAGCAATCCTGCCGAAGCGATTCAGGTGGCAGAGATTCCGGAAATCACGGATAAGCAGGAGTAATCGGATCAGAAATGAATCAGACCTAAGATTAAGAAGATCTGAAACAGAATAAATCTGAATCATAATCAACGGGCGCCCGAGAGATCGGGCGCCCGTTTTTCTTCCCGCAAGCGGTGAAAACGCCTATATCTTTTTCTTTCTGCCGAGTTAGGCGCGGTTATCCCGAAAAGGTCCTTACTTGTATATTTTTACTTTTTGGATTATATTTGTATCGTAAACACGAGGCTCGCCCGTAAAAGAAAAGCGGGACAAGCGCTCGAGAGAGAACACGGGGCATCATCGTTCCGAAAAAAGAAACGAAGAAGTCTCAGGATAGAAAGAGACTGAAAAGTCTTTAGAGAAAAAGGAGAAGGTAAATGTTAGAGTGGATTTTATCGTCGATCGGCTTATATGGCATCGGCAAAAGAGAAAATGTCAAAGCAGCAGCATTGGCATGGGTTCCGGGCTTCCAGGGTTATGTCCAGGGTGCTCTGGCAGACGCACATGATAAGGAACACGGTCGTAAGGACCGGAAGTGGCGCGTCGTTGCGTTAGTTCTGGATATCATTTCGGTGGTATGCGGACTGATCGCTGTGGTGATCGGTTTTGGTATGCTTGGTGAAATCATTGAACTTATCACGGAATACGTTTCTGCCGGCGCAGCTTACAGCGCAGCAGGCTCATTCGATTATTCTGACATTTCAGAACTTGGAATGGATTATGAGCAGTTCTTCGGACGTTTCGGAGCCTCATTTATTACGCTGTACATGTTACTGATCCCGATGGCTGTTGTCGAATCGCTTCGCAGCGTTTTCGGCTATATCACGCTGTATAAGACCTTCGATCTTTGCAAGCCGTCAAGCGTCATCGCCACCTTGATCTGCAGCATCCTCTTCGGCGGCCTCGGTCGTGCGATCGCGCTCTTGATCGTCAAGGATTATCGGAACGATGAAGTTTTCAATGACGAAGTCGTATCGGACAGCTACGAGAAGCTTCCGGCACCGGAACAGGCACCGGAACAGGCACCGGAAAACAATAATTTCTAAACTTCACGAAGAAGAAAAAACGGCCGCCCCGCGAGGGGCGGCTTTTCTCATCCTTTCGACTTGAAAACACCCTGGAAATATGCTACCCTTATGATAATCGGGTATCTTTTTGCCGAAATCGGTTTTACGGGGGTTTTTAAATGATTTATTCGGATTTTAAAGGCGACAGACTCTCTATGCTGGGCTTTGGCTGCATGCGTTTTCCGCTCCTTTCAGACGGGAGCATTGACCAGGAACAGGTCAATGAAATGGTGAAAATGGCGCGGGCGAACGGCTTAAATTATTTCGACACGGCATACCCGTATCACGGTGGGCGCTCGGAGCTCGCACTCGCGGAAGCATTGAAGGATGTTCCGCGCGCGGAGTATTTCCTCGCGGACAAGTTCCCGGGGCATCAGACCGCTTCCACCTATAATCCGGCGGAGGTTTTCGAGCATCAGCTGCGGAAATTACGCACCGGTTATTTTGATTATTATCTTCTCCATAACGTCTACGAACGCTCAATCGACGTCTATAAAGATCCTCAGTGGGACATTATCCCGTATTTTGTCGAGCAGAAGAAGCTCGGACGCATCCGTCATCTCGGATTTTCCTCACACGGGCGCGTCGAGACAATGAAAGCGTTTTTAGATTACTGCAAAGAAAACGGCTATGAGATGGAGTTCTGCCAGATCCAGTTAAACTATGTCGACTGGACGCTTCAGGACGCAAAAGCGAAGGTCGACCTCTTAAACGAGTACGGTATCGGCATCTGGGTAATGGAGCCTATCAAGGGCGGCTCCTTAAAAGACAATGTGCCGAAGGCCTTCCGTTTCGTCGAAGGCGTGCCGGGAGTGAAAATGATTCTTTCCGGAATGTCTGCGCTGTCACAGATGGAGGAGAACCTCGCGACCTTTGAAAACCCGAATCCGCTGTCGGAGGAGGAGATGGAAGAACTGATGCAGGATGCGGAAGCGCGGAAAGCGGCTATCCCCTGCACCGGCTGCCGCTACTGCTGTGACGAATGCCCGATGGGACTTAATATCCCGATGCTGATCGCGAACTATAATGACGCGAAGTTCGGCAATTCCTCGACCCCGTACCAGTGGCTCGATTCTCTTCCGGAGGAGCAGCGTCCGGATGCCTGTATCGGCTGTGGCGCCTGCATGCAGATGTGCCCGCAGAACATCGAGATTCCGGATGTCTTAGCGCATTTTGCGGAGCTTTATGAGAAGTCCGTCAAGTGGGACGACATCTGCCGCGAGCGGGAACTCACCGCGAAGCGAATGCGCGAGGAAGAGAAAGACGGAAACCTCGCTTAAAAGTGTAAGGCATGAGAGTTGTGATAAAAATGGTACACCGTACCGGGTATTAAAACAGCTAAGATTTGAATCTAACTAAGATTTTATTAGACAGAATAGGATATTACATCATGGAACCGGCTATCATCGTAAAAAACCTGACTAAAATATTTACTAGAAAAGACCGCACCACAGCTGCGGTAGACCATATTTCATTTGAAGTCGAGAAGGGCGAGATCTTCGGAATCATCGGCCTTTCCGGCGCCGGAAAGAGCACGCTCGTGCGGTGCTTAAACCTTCTCGAAAAACCGACGGAGGGCGAAGTGATCATTAACGGGAAGAATCTTTTACAGCTTTCTCCTCGAGAACTTCGGCTCGAGCGGCGGGATATCGGCATGATCTTCCAGAGCTTTAACCTGCTCATGCAGCGGAACGTGCTCGACAATGTCTGCTTCCCGCTGGAAATCGCAGGCGTCGGCCGCGCTCAGGCGAAGGCACGCGCGATGGAACTCTTAAAGACCGTCGGCCTTGAAGAAAAGGCGTCGTCGTATCCGGCGCTTCTCTCAGGCGGACAGAAGCAGCGTGTCGCGATTGCGCGTGTCCTCGCATCGGATCCGAAGGTGCTCCTTTGCGACGAAGCGACATCGGCACTCGACCCGCAGAATACGAAGGCGATTCTCTCGCTCTTAAAGGATATCAATCAGAAATTCGGCATCACCATCGTCATGATCACGCATGAAATGGCAGTCGTTCAGGAGATCTGTGACCGCGTCCTCGTCCTTGAGAACGGCCAGGTTGCGGAAAGCGGCCCGGTCACGGAGATTTTCCATGCGCCGAAGTCAGAGGCTGCGAAGCGGCTTCTCGTAAAGACGGGTGCGCCGATTCTTCGGATGACCGCAGGACGCACAGTCCGTGTCACCTTCGAGGAGGGCTCCGCTTACGAGCCGATCATTGGCAATGTGATCTTAAAATTCGGAATGCCTGTCAATATTCTCTTTGCAGACATGAAGAATATCAATGGTTTAGGCGTCGGCCATATGATTTTGTCGCTTCCGGAGAATCCGGAGATTGCGGACGCGATGATCGCCTATTTCATGGAAAAAGGGCTTGGCGTAGAAGACTGGGCAGAGGAGGATGAGCAGAATGTTTGATGCAGGAATGATAAAAATCCTCTTAGAGGGTACGCGTGACACGTTATATATGACCGGAATGTCGGTCCTTTTTGGCTATATTTTAGGCCTCCCGATCGGAATCGCCCTCTGCGTGACGGATACGAACGGAATCCGCCCGAACCGCGTCGTTTATCGGATTCTCGATGTGATCGTGAATATTTTACGGTCGATCCCGTTTTTGATCCTTTTGATTCTCGTGATTCCGGTCACCCGGTTCATTGTCGGAAAGAGCTACGGCTCGTCCGCGACGATCGTCCCGCTCGTGATCGCCGCAGCGCCGTTCATCGGGCGTATGGTCGAGTCCTCCTTAAAGGAGGTCGATAAAGGCGTCGTAGAAGCGGCCCAGTCGCTCGGCGCATCGGATTTCACGATCATTTTCAAAGTCCTTCTCACGGAAGCGCGGACCTCGCTTTTAGTCGGCCTTACGATCGCGCTTGGCACGATTTTAGGCTACTCCGCAATGGCGGGCGTAGTCGGCGGCGGCGGACTGGGCGATATCGCGATCCAGTACGGCTATTATCGCTATAACACCCCGGTCATGCTTGTCACGATCGTGATTTTAGTCCTCTTAGTCCAGATCCTTCAATGGGTTGGCATGCTGATTTCAAAGAAGCTTGACCGGAGAATACGTTAATGGCGAAGAACCTTCTTCGCGGCGCGCTGTCGCTCGCCGCAGGCATCTTTTTCTGTATCTTTGCGAGCCTCCTCCTTCGGCTTTTAAATGTGCCGGAAACTCCGTTTTTCGAGGGGATTACGCCGGTTGCGGAGAATGATGACAATGTATACGCTGTCCTTCTGACCGTCCTCGTTTCGCCGGTCTTTGAGGAGTTCGTCTTCCGGCGGCTCTTATACGGACTCTTAAAGCCGCGGATGAAAGCGTGGCTCGCGGTTCTTATTACGACAGTCGTATTCGCCATTTTCCATTTAAGTCCGGCACTGATGGTTTATGCGTTTCTGATCAGTATCCTTCTCTGTAAGGATGTCGATTTTACCGGCAGCTGGATCTTCGCGGCAATCCTCCATTTCGGCGCAAACGGCACCGCATGGCTCATTAACCGCGATCCGTCGGTTTATGCCTTTTTCTTACAGAACGGCATCGTTTTCTGTATTCTTTCCGCAGTGGGTCTGGCGGGAATGGTTACCCTTTTAATTCGCTTTAGAAAGAAAGCTTAGAATCAGGAGCTGTATGGCATTTACGCATCTTCACGTTCATACTGAATATTCACTCCTTGACGGATCGGCGAAGATTCCGGAGCTTGTCGCACGTGCGAAAGAGCTCGGGTTTGATTCGCTTGCCATCACGGACCACGGCGTCATGTACGGTGTCATTGATTTCTACCGCGCCTGTAAGGACGCCGGCATCCGCCCGTTACTCGGCTGCGAGGTCTATGTCGCACCGAAGTCACGCCTCGACCGGGAACTTTCCGGCGGGGAAGACCGTTATCACCATCTGATTCTCATTGCTGAAAATAACCAGGGCTATCAGAATCTCATTAAGATCGTTTCGCGCGGCTTTGTCGACGGTTTCTACTACCGTCCGCGCGTCGATAAAGAGACGCTTCGGACCTATCACGAGGGCATCATCTGCGCGAGCGCATGTCTCGCAGGCGAAGTGGCGCGCGATATCGTGAAAGGGCAGTACCAGCAGGCGAAGGCGGCGGCGCTCGAGTACCGCGACATCTTCGGAGAGGGAAATTATTTCTTAGAGCTTCAGGATCACGGCTATCCGGAGCAGAAGACCGTGAACCAGAGCCTTCTTCGGATGCATGAAGAGACGGGAATCCCGCTCATTGCCACCAATGACACGCACTATATTAAGGCCGAAGACGCGGAAGCGCACGACCTTTTACTCTGTATCCAGACGCAGAAAAAAGTCTCCGATGAAGACCGTATGCGTTATGAGGGCGGCCAGTTCTTCTTAAAGTCAGAAGAAGAGATGCGCTCTTTATTCCCGTATGCTGAGG
>DCGM01000001.1:4432-4782 GCA_002315255.1 Lachnospiraceae bacterium UBA1778 | reverse complement strand
CACGCATAAGATCGCGGAGCGCTGCCAGGTCGAAATCGAGTTCGGCCATACGAAACTCCCGAAATTTGATGTGCCTGACGGGCTTTCTTCTGAGGAATACCTTCGTGCGCTCTGCACAGAAGGCTTTAGAAAGCGGTATCCAAAAGCCGATGAGGCGCTTAAGGAACGGCTCGAATACGAGCTTTCCGTCATCGCGAAGATGGGCTATGTCGATTATTTCCTGATCGTCTGGGATTTCATCCATTACGCGAAATCGAACGGAATCCCGGTCGGTCCGGGGCGTGGCTCCGGCGCCGGCTCTATCGTCGCTTATTCTCTGGAAATTACGGATATCGATCCGATCCGGTATC
>DCGM01000001.1:3911-4379 GCA_002315255.1 Lachnospiraceae bacterium UBA1778 | reverse complement strand
GATGCCTGATATTGACGTCGACTTCTGCTATGAAAGACGGCAGGAGGTAATCGATTATGTCGTGGAAAAATACGGAAAAGAAGCGGTTACGCAGATTGTGACGTTCGGAACGCTCGCGGCCCGCGGTGTGCTTCGCGATGTCGGAAGAGCATTGGACCTTCCGTATGCCTACTGCGATAAAATTTCAAAGATGGTGCCGAACGAGCTCCATATGACGCTTCAGAAGGCGTTAGAGACTGCACCGGATTTCCGGGCCGAATATGAGACGAATGACGAAGCGAAGAAGCTCATTGACATGTCCATGAAGCTCGAAGGGCTTCCGCGCCATACGTCCATGCACGCGGCCGGCGTCGTAATCTCCCAGAAGCCGATGGACGAATATGTGCCGCTTTCCCGGTCGTCACCGGAATCGCCGCTCACGACCCAGTTCACGATGACGACGATCGAGGAACTTGGCCTGTTAAAGAT
>DCGM01000001.1:3728-3865 GCA_002315255.1 Lachnospiraceae bacterium UBA1778 | reverse complement strand
GACGGTGATCTCGGATGCCGTAAAAAATATTAAAGAATCCTGCGGAAAGGAGATCGATATCGAGAATATCGGTTTCAATGATCCGGAGGTCTACCGCTATATCGGAACAGGAGACTGCGACGGCATCTTCCAGCTGG
>DCGM01000001.1:0-3638 GCA_002315255.1 Lachnospiraceae bacterium UBA1778 | reverse complement strand
GTCCGGGTCCGATGGACTTTATTCCGCAGTACCTTGAAGGGAAGAAGAACCCGGAAGCGGTTACGTATCTCTGCCCGGAACTGGAGCCGATACTGAAGCCGACCTACGGCTGTATCGTCTATCAGGAGCAGGTTATGCAGATCGTGCGGGAACTCGGCGGCTATTCGTTAGGCCGCGCCGACCTCGTGCGCCGCGCGATGTCGAAAAAGAAGGAAGCCGTCATGATGGCGGAGCGGAAAAACTTCGTCTACGGAAATCCGGAAGAGAACGTGCCCGGTTGTGCGGCGCACGGCATCAGCGACACGGTTGCGAATCAGATTTTCGATACGATGACCGACTTTGCGAAATACGCGTTTAATAAATCGCATGCGGCCTGCTACGCGGTCGTCGCATATGAAACCGCTTGGTTAAAATACTATTATCCGAAAGAGTTTATGGCGGCAATGATGACGTCGGTCATTGAAAACTCCGACAAGGTTTCCTTTTACATTGACACCTGCCGCCAGCTGAAAATCGAACTGCTTCCGCCCGATATTAATCAAGGCCGCGGCGAGTTTTCTGTCCAGGACGGAAAGATCCGCTACGGCCTCAATGCGATCAAAGGGATCGGAAAAGCTGTCGTCCAGGCGATCGTAAAAGAGCGTGAGGCGAACGGCCCGTTCCGCTCGGTGAAGGATTTTATGGAGCGGCTCACGAATAAGGAAGTCAATAAAAAGACGCTTGAAAACTTTATTAAGGCCGGCGCCTTTGCCTGCTTCCCGCAGACCAGAAAGCAGCAGATGGCGCATTATCCGGTCCTTTTAGAGCAGGTGGAAAAGACGCGGAAGGATTCGCTTTCCGGCCAGATCTCGTTCTTCGATTTCGACGGAATAGGCGGCTTCGGAGAAGAAGGAAAGAAACTCGCGGAGGCCTCCTATCCGGATATCGGCGAGTACGACAAGCGCCAGGTGCTTGAGTTTGAAAAGGAAGTCCTCGGCATCTATATTTCCGGCCATCCGCTCGAAGAGTATACCGATCTTTTAAAGAAAAATGCGACGGCGCGCGCGATCGATTTTGTAGTCGATGAAGAGCAGCAGGCGGCGGTCGTAGGGGATGGCGAAAAAGTGACGGTCGGCGGCATGGTTATCGGAAAAACGGTGAAAACGACGAGAAACGGCCAGCTGATGGCGTTTGTCACGCTGGAGGACATGACCGGAGAAGTCGAGCTGATTGTTTTCCCGAAGCCGTATGAACAGTACCGGAATCTGCTCGACGAAGAGCGGAAAGTCCTCGTCCAGGGCCGGGCCTCTTTTGAATCCTCTTCTGAAGAAGCTGCGGTCGGCCGGATCGTGCTGGAACGCCTCGTGCCGTTTGAGAACGTGCCGAAGGAGCTGTGGCTGCAGTTCCAGAACCGCGCCGAGTACGATGCGAAGCTTCAGAAGGTGCTGGACGCATTGGCACCCTATGACGGAAACGATCATATCGGGATTTTCCTGAAGGAAGAGAAGGCGCGGAAGATTCTTCCGTCGAATTATGATATCTCCGCCGAGCCCGGCGCGATCGCCGCGGCGAAGGAGATTTTAGGCGACGAAAATGTAGGCGTTGTGGCGAAGAAGATTTAATGAAACAGGAGAAAAAAGATGGAAAAGAAGATTTTGGATGCTGTTAATGTCTGGCAGGAAAAAGCAGTTCTGGACCCGGACCTTGGTGCGGAACTTTCAGCGCTTTCCGGCAATGAAGACGCGTTAACGGACGCGTTTTACCGGAATCTCGAATTCGGCACGGCCGGCCTCCGCGGTGTCATCGGCGTCGGCACGAACCGGATGAATCTTTATACGGTCGGACAGGCGACGCAGGGGCTCGCAAATTATATCGTGCGGCATTTCGCGCCGGAAGACCGGAAGGTGGCTATCGGATACGATTCCCGCATCAAATCGGAATATTTCTCAAAGAATGCTGCGGCGGTTCTCGCGGAAAACGGCGTCCATGTCTATCTTTATCCGGAGCTTGAGCCGGTTCCGTGTCTTTCCTATGCGGTACGCGCGTTGCATTGTGCGTCCGGCATCATGATGACCGCGTCGCATAACCCGGCGAAATATAACGGCTATAAGGTTTATGACATCACCGGATGCCAGATCGCGAATGAGATGGCGGACGAGATTTCTGCCGATATCGCGGCGATTGATGCTTTTTCTGTGCCGTACGGCGATTTCGATTCACTCCTCGCAGAAGGAAAAATCGAGTATATGCCGGAAGCGGTTTATGAAGGCTTTATCGCGGAGGTGAAGAAGCAGTCTGTTCTCGGAAAGGTCGAGATCGGAAAGGATATCGCGATTGTTTACACGCCGCTTAACGGCGCCGGCTTAAAACCGGTGACGCGCGTCTTAAAGGACTGCGGCTATTCGAATATCACGCTTGTAGAAGAGCAGAAGAACCCGGACGGGAACTTCCCGACCTGCCCGTATCCGAATCCGGAAATCTACGAAGCGATGAAGCTCGGAATGGCGTACGCCGAAAAATATCAGGCGTCGCTTCTTTTAGCGACCGATCCTGACAGCGACCGTGTCGGCACTGCTGTCCGCGGCCACGACGGCTCCTACCGCCTTATTTCCGGCAATGAGATGGGCTGCCTCCTCTTTAACTACATCTGCGAACTCCGGACGAAAAACGGCACGATGCCGAAGAATCCGGTCGCAGTGAAGTCGATCGTTTCGACCGACATGATCTATAAGATTGCGGAGCACTATGGCGTTTCTGTCAGCAATGTCCTGACGGGCTTTAAGTTTATCGGCAATGAAATCGCCCGCCTCGAGCGTGAGGGTCATCCGGAATCGTATATCTTCGGCTTCGAGGAGAGCTACGGCTATCTTCCGGGCACATACGTCCGCGATAAGGACGCAGTCGCCACCGCTTTCTTAATCTGCGAAATGTTCTGCTATTATCAGGGGCTTGGCATCAGCTTAATCGACAAGCTTTCGGAACTAGGCGAAAAGTTCGGCTTCTTTAAGAACATTTGCCTCGCCTTCTCGTACGAAGGAATCACCGGCGCGGCGCATATGAAGGAGCTTATGGAGAAATTCCAGAGCGGCATTGATAAGATCGGCGAGTCTCCGGTCTTAAAGTGCGAAGATTATACGAAGGGGCTCTACGGGCTTCCGGCATCTGCCGTGATGAAATTCTTCCTGCCCGACGGGTCGGTCATTATCCGCCCGAGCGGCACCGAGCCGAAGATGAAGGTTTATCTTTCTGTTTGCGGCGAAACGAAGGAAGCGGCAGAGAAGAGGGCGGAAGAACTGAAAGCCGCTGTGAATCCGATGATGGCGTGAGCACCTGATTTTGGAAACTTGATGATGGTCCGATGATCCGGTTCTGCGAACCGGATCAGGGCCTGATCGGGCGATGATTATTTTCTTTTGGAAAATAACAAATATTAACTTGACTTTTGCGGGGTTCCATACTATAATCCTATTCGTTCCGCTTGGGACGAAAACATCGAGGCGTGGCTCAGTTTGGTAGAGCGCTGCGTTCGGGACGCAGAGGCCGCAGGTTCAAATCCTGTCGCCTCGATTTTTTTAACAAACCCCATAGGGGTATAGTTCAATGGTAGAGCAACGGTCTCCAAAACCGTAAATACGGGTTCGAATCCTGTTACCCCTGCT
>DCGM01000032.1:178-3639 GCA_002315255.1 Lachnospiraceae bacterium UBA1778 | reverse complement strand
GGTCTAACTTTAGGGGGTCAGTTCATAAACAGCCCGCTGTTCTGTATCACCTATATCACAGAACGCCTGCGCGTTCCGAAAAATCCTTACAGCGAAATGATGACGCTGTCATGCAGCGACTCGTCTAAATCAGCCTGGTCCTTCGAAATGCTGATGATGAAATCGACGGAGCAAGTCCGGCTGATCGCTTCCAGCTCATTTATATATTCACGGATTTTCGTACTGTCATCCGCAACTTTCGTATTCTGTAAAAAACTGTCGAGGTAAACCTGCTCGAGATCATAGTCCTGAGAAGCGATTCCGCAGACGAAGCCGATGAAGGCATCGCCGTTCGCTAACGGATAGCGGGACGCGTCGATCAGACGGACTTTATTATTCAGCTCATACATGTGCTTGCTGTTTTTATCGATATAAACAATGTGGCCGTTTGCTTCCTTGACTGCGTTATTGGCTTTTTCCAGAAGGTACTTCGTCTTTCCTTTTCCCTTGGCGCCGACGATTAATGAAACCATAGCTTTATGTCCTCCTTCCTCTTCCGCACAGGAAGAGTGTTTGCTAAAATCATCATATTACATTTAGCGGGAAAAGGCAAGGCAAAAAACCGCCGCGCGGAAAATGGCTAAACCGGCCGCACGGAAGATGGCTAAACCGGCCGCACGGAAAAGTGGTTGCGAAGAGACACGGAAAATAGTAAAATAATCATGAGTTTTCAGGCTCAGAACAGGATACTTGCGGATTGCATATCCATATGCTCGCGTGCGGCGCGAAATCTATATTTTATTCAATATCAGGAGACGAAAAAATGGTTAAAAATGTTTCATTTGATTACTCAAAAGCCACCGTCTTTTTTGGACAGGAAGAGCTGAATTCGGTGATGAAAGACGCGGAAGCGGGAAAAACGGAGCTTCTGTCCCGTAAAGGCCTCGGCAATGATTTCCTCGGCTGGATCGACCTTCCGGTCGCTTATGACCGTGAAGAGTTCGCGCGGATTCAGAAGGCGGCAGCGAAGATCCGTCAGGATTCGGAGGTCTTGATCGTCATCGGAATCGGCGGCTCGTATCTCGGCGCACGCGCGGCGAATGAGTTTTTAAATAATACGTTCTATAATAATCTTCCGGCAGAGAAGCGGAACGGCCCGGAAATCTACTACGCCGGAAATTCCATCAGCGGAACTTATTTAAGCCAGCTCATTGACTACCTCGGCGATAAGGACTTCTCCGTCAATGTGATCTCGAAGTCGGGCACGACGACGGAGCCGGCGATTGCGTTCCGCGTTTTTAAGGAGCTTGCTGAGAAGAAATACGGAAAAGCGGAAGCGGCGAAGCGCATTTATGCGACGACCGACCAGGCGCGCGGCGCATTGAAAACACTCGCTACGGCAGAAGGCTATGAGACCTTCGTAGTGCCGGACGATATCGGCGGACGTTATTCTGTTCTGACGGCAGTCGGCCTTCTTCCGATTGCGGCCTCGGGCGTCAATATCGAAGCGCTGATGCAGGGCGCGGCCGATATGCGAACGTATTGTATCGAAAATAAGATTGAAGAAAATGATGCGGTGAAGTATGCGGCGCTTCGGAATCTTTTCTATCGCAAAGGGAAAAAGGTAGAGCTTCTTTCGAACTATGAGCCTTGTTTCCACTATGTTTCCGAGTGGTGGAAGCAGCTTTACGGCGAGAGCGAGGGAAAAGACGGCAAGGGCCTCTTCCCGGCATCAGTCGACTTCACGACGGACCTTCACTCGATGGGCCAGTATGTGCAGGAAGGCGAGCGCATCATGGTGGAAACTGTGGTCGATATTAAGAAATCGAAGAGCACGGTTCAGCTCCGCGCAGAGGAGAACGACCTGGACGGCCTGAACTATCTCGCCGGAAAAGACATGGATTTCGTCAATTCGTGCGCGATGCAGGGAACGCTTCTCGCTCATACGGATGGCCAGGTGCCGAACCTGATCGTCCACGTCGAAGACCAGACAGCTTACACGCTGGGCGAGCTTTTCTATTTCTTTGAGTTCGCATGCGGCGTTTCCGGCTATATGCTGAAGGTGAACCCGTTCAACCAGCCGGGCGTAGAGTCCTATAAGAAGAATATGTTTGCGCTCCTCGGAAAACCGGGCTATGAAGCGCAGCGGGAAGAATTAGTAAAGAGACTGTAATGATATTTGACACGCACGCACATTATGACGACAGCCGGTTCGATGCGGACCGGGAGGAAGTGCTGGCGGCCCTTGCGGCCGCCGGCGTGCGCCGTGTCGTCAATGTGGCAGCGGATATGGAGTCGGTCGAGACTACATTAGCGCTGGCAAACACACATGACTTTATTTATGCGGCGCTTGGCGTACACCCGGACGGAATCGCTTATCCGGAGCCGGTTTACGCGGAGAAGCCGGATGAAAACGGGCAGCGCGTGATCGACTACTATCGCTATGGAAGCGAGAAACTCAACCTAGGCGATTTAGACCATATCGCCAAGCTCGCGAAGGAAAACCCGAAAGCAGTCGCCATCGGCGAAATCGGGCTCGACTATTATTATGAGACGCCGGCGCGCGAACTTCAGAAGAAGTGGTTCGACCGACAGGCGGAGATGGCTGTCGGCTTAAAGCTTCCGATTATCGTTCATTCGCGTGAAGCAGCGAAGGATACCTATGACATCCTGCGCGCGTACGGCGGGCGCGATCGGGCCGGGATTATTCATTGTTTCTCCTATGAGAAAGAGATGGCGCGACAGTTTTTAGACTTAGGATATTACATTGCGATCGGCGGCGCGGTCACGTTTAAGAATGCGCGCGCACCGAAGGAAGTGGCGGCGTATGTGCCGGCGGATCGGCTTCTTCTGGAAACGGACTGCCCGTATATGACACCGGTGCCGCACCGCGGCGAGCGCAATTTTTCAGGATATCTGCCGTTAGTGGCGGCGATGATCGCGGAAGTCCGCGGACAGACGACAGCGCATATTTGCGAAACAACCTATTCAAATGCGAACACATTGTTCGGCATTTCGGACTAGTCCGCGGATAAAAAACGGGTGCTGTCGGGAACGGCGGATAACCGTAACGGAAACAGTGGGAAACCTTAGGGAAAACAGCAAATCACGAGGAAAACATGGCAGAATTGATTGACCCGAAAAAAACGATAGAAGTTCTACAGAAGTACGGCTTTTCTTTCAGCAAGCGCTTTGGTCAGAACTTTTTAATCGATGCGCACGTGCTGGAGAAAATTCTCCGTGCGGCAGAGATTACGAAAGAGGATACGGTCCTGGAGATCGGGCCGGGCATCGGCACGCTGACGCAGGCGCTCTGCGAAGCAGCCGGAAAAGTCTTCGCAGTCGAGATTGATGATAAGCTGATTCCGATTCTCGCCGACACGCTTTCTGCTTACGACAATGTGACGGTCATCCATAACGACGTGCTGAAAGTTGACCTTCAGGCGCTCGTCGAAAAAGAGAACGGCGGCCGGCCGGTAAAA
>DCGM01000032.1:0-151 GCA_002315255.1 Lachnospiraceae bacterium UBA1778 | reverse complement strand
ACCTGCCGTATTACATCACGACGCCGATTCTGATGGCGCTTCTCGAAGGAAACGTGCCGATTGAGAGCATCACGGTAATGGTCCAGAAGGAAGTGGCGGACCGGCTGGCGGCAGCGCCGGGGAACAAAAATTACGGGGCGCTTTCATTGGC
>DCGM01000097.1:5908-20404 GCA_002315255.1 Lachnospiraceae bacterium UBA1778 | reverse complement strand
TGGCTTTCAATGTAATCCGCCACTTCCTTCCACAAGGCCTTGTTGTCATCGCCCTGGTAAACACCGCTGAAGTAATGCGGATTCACAAGCCTCCACCGCTTGCTCTTCGGGGCTTCCGGTTCGATGCCTTCGTACACGTACACCAGCTTTGAAATGAGCGTGTTGGTCTTTCTTCCCTCGACCCGCTCAATGTCTCCCTTGTGCTCGTTGAACTGCAGGGAAAGGTGGTCCTCGTCTGCATCGATGTACAGGTGCTTCACCTGCTTCTTTTCTGCCGGTTTCGGTTCCGGAGGGAATTCCAGACTGTGGATCAGCTTCTTTACTGTCTGTTTTGAGACACCGTCTTCATTCAGGCAGGCTTCTTCCCCGCCTTTGCGGTAGGAACTTTGCACCGCCTCCGTGATTGCCCTGGCAATCGCATCCTCAGTCATCCTTTCATGATTCCCAAGGTTCAGCACCTGATCTAAAAGGTAAGCGTACTCACCCGTCTTCTTATGCCTGAAGTGTGTTTTATGAAACCGGAGCACTCCAAGAGATGTGATCAGCTGCTTTTCGTCCCGGCGTACCACATACCACCGGGCCTTCCTGCGGCCGTCATTTACGATTTCCTGATCCCTTGCCTCCAGGTATTCCGTTATGAAGTCCAGTTCCAGTTTGTTCGTCTCCCGGCGGATTCCAGCCACGAATTCCGCAAACTTAGTGGGATCCTTTGCAAACTCAATGCTGACTTTTTCCAGATTTTTGATTCCTTCTGTGAGGAACTGTTGTATACTGACCATGAGAACATCCTCCTTTGTTTGTGTTTGTTTGGTCACTTACACTTTATCGCAAAGTGGTGTTCTCATTTTTTATTTATTCTGTTTTCCCACAAAAACTTTACGCTAACTTATACGAGCACGGAAAGCATGTCACGCGCAGGGAGCGCGCGGTCAATGTTCCGTTCGAGCAGGCACTCAGCGACAGCTGCGAGTTCGTCCAGCATTTCCGGGCTGACGGAAAAAGTAAAGAGTTTCTGGGCCGGAGTTGATGCGAGAAAGCGCAATGCGCGAAGCGTTCCCGAAGAAATCTTCGTTTCCCCCGCTCCTCTGTTTCCGGACAAGGATGCCGCATTCCCGCTTCTCTTTTCATAGCATTCCGGACAGAGAAGATTTAAAAACGACGGTTTGAAAAAGCCGTTCGAAGGCTCCGTGCCGCAGCAGGAGCAGACCCGGAAATCCGGTGCGACGCCTTCCAGCTGCATCAGCCGGATTTCAAAAACCCGCCGGACGAGCGCGTCCGGAATATGTTCATTTTCAAGCGCTTTTAAGCTGTAATAAAGGAGGAGAAGCTCCTCTCCCGCCGGCGCGCCTTCATGCGTAAAATAGCCCGCGAGCTCCATAAAATAACAGCCGTAAGCCGTCTTCCCGACATCACCCGCCACGCCTTCAAAGAAGGTCCTGACATCGGCCCGGTTGACGGAATAGGCGCTCTGCCCGGGATAAACATAAAACGTGCCGAAGGCAAACGGGCGGACGCTTCCGCCGAGCATGGAGGTCGGCTTCCGCGCGCCTCGGACAAAGGCGGAAATCTTCCCAAGCTCCTTCGTCAGAAGAAGGACACGCCGGTCTGCTTCGCCGATCGGCATCGATGATAACACGATTCCGTTCACTTCCAGCAAGTCCTGCATAGCCTCCTCCTTTCCATGTCAGTCCGTATCCTTCTGTTCGAAATATCCGAAGTTCTTCATCAAAAGCTCGCTGTCGCGCCAGTTCTGCTTCACCTTCACCCAAAGCTTCAGGTTTACCTTATTTTCCAGCATTCCCTCAGCATCGATCCGGGCTTCTTTTCCGATGCGTTTCAGCATCTCGCCGCCCTTTCCGATGATGATTCCTTTATGGGATTCTTTTTCACAGTAGATGTTCGCCTCGATATCCCAGATGCCGTCCTTCCGCTGCTTCATACTCTCAATCGTCACCGCCACGCCGTGCGGAATCTCTTCTTCGAGCGAGCGGAGCGCTTTCTCGCGAATCATCTCCGCGACGATCTGGCGCATTGGCTGGTCCGTAACCGTGTCTTCGTCGTAATAAAGCGGGCCCTCCGGCAGGAGGTCGAAAATCGCGTCCATCACCTTTCCGGTCTTGATCGCGCGGAGTGCGGAAACCGGAATAATTTTTGCGAAATCCATCTGCCCCTTAAAGAGGTCGGCCGTCTCCTGCACCTGTTCCTTCGGAACGGTGTCGACTTTATTGACAATGAGAATGACCGGCTTTCCGACCTTCTTCAGCATTTCAATGATCTCCGCGTCGCCGCGGCCGATAAACGGCTCGGGCTCAACGAGATAAAGGACTACATCCGCCTCCGGAATCGTCTTCATCGCTTCTTCGACCATGAACTCGCCCAGACGCGTTTTCGCCTTGTGAAGTCCCGGGGTGTCGAGGAAGATCGCCTGGCCGCGCACGTCCGTATAAACCGTCTGAATCCGGTTCCGCGTCGTCTGCGGCTTGTTCGCCGTAATCGCGATCTTCTGCCCGATCAGGTGGTTCATCAGCGTCGATTTTCCGACGTTTGAGCGCCCGATGATGCTGATAAAGCCGGACTTTACCGGTTCTGTCTCACTACGGCCTGATACCTGCTTTTGTGCGTCTTTCTGCGCGCCTTTCTGTGCAGTTTTCTGTGCGCCGTTCTGTGCAGTTTTCTGTGCGTGATTATGTGCGTTTTTTCCGCTCATGCTTTTTCTCCGGTCAATGTGGTGATCGTCTTAAACTCACCGCTGTTTTCATTGATTTTATGCTCGTTACCGACGGTGCAGCGCGCATTCGTCTGTAAGAGGTCTTCGACCATCGGGGCGAACGCGCGGATCTTATCGGCCGTGCAGTTTAAGACGCCTTCGCGGAGTCTCTTCCGCTCCTCTTCCGTGATTCCGGACCGGTAGATGCCGTAGGAACGGGTGCCGAAGGCGTGCGGCTGAAGCGGGGTGTCGACTCCATTGATCGTGCCGATGATATACTTACACATTTCGCGGTCGGAAATCTCGAGATTTTTCAGATATTCCGGGATTTCGCTGTACCGTGCGTACGACTCCGAGAGATTCGGATCGCGGTACGAGGTAAATGCGAACGAGCCGTCGCGGCGGGCGACGCATGAAGTGCCGTAAGCGCCGCCTAACACGCGGAGCTTGTTATATAGATAGTCGGTCGTGAGGATCGTCTTTAAGACATTCATTTCGCCGCAGACCTGGTAGCCTTTGTCAATAAAGTTCGCAGCCTGCACAACGTACTGGACCTGAGAGGCTGTCTTTATGCCTTCGTTTTTGAGTTCCGGCTTAAAGTCGCGCGGCGCTTTTTGGATCTTTTCGTTCGGGAATTCCGCCACAAAACGCGGTGCGGCTTCCGAAACTTTCGCTTCGCCTTCCGGCTCGCAGGTCAAGGAAAGCTCGGCTTCATTGAAGTTGAAGATCTGCTTCGAAACCTCCTGAAGCTTCGCAATGACCGCCTTTTTCTTTTTACTGAAATTCTTTTCGATATCCGAAAGGAACCGGAAGAAGCTTAAGCCTGTCAGCCGGTCATCCTCCGCGCCGCTAAGCGAAAGATACGAAAGCGCGCGGTTCAATGCTGTAATCGATCCGCCAGAAATCAGGCTGTCCTGCATTTCTGTCCGGACTTCCGAAATAATCTCTTTCATCCGCTTCGTATCGTCAAACGAGGTCCGAAGCGCGATTTCCGAAATCAGGGAAAGCATCTTTTCCGTCTCGCCGTAGAGACATTTTCCGCGGATGACGAATGACTCGTAAACGGAGCGGTCAATGCGCTCTCCGGTAGTCGAGGCAAATCCGATTCCGCCCGTATAGAGGTCAATCTCCTCCGAAAGTTCCTGGTAGCTGTAGTTCTCGGTAGACATGAGGCCCAACAGTTTCTTTAAAAGACCGACATACGGGAAATCTTCCGTCTTCACCGCCGTCAGCGGGAAGTAAAGGTCAAAATAGAGGATACCCGAGGTAGTGGCCGGGTGCGCGACCGTCTTTATGCCCCCGAGGTTTCGCGGCTCATTGACGAGTTTCTCCGGCTCGCGGCGGATATCAGAAATCGAAAGAAGCGGGATCGTTTCCAGCGCCTCCGGGCTGGAGGGCTCGCTCTGATACGCCTTCAGCTCCTTCGTTTTTTCAATGATTTCGCGGATTTCCGCGTCTGTCAGTCCTGCCTTATACGCAGCAAGCTTCTCTTTTAGCTTCTCGTCCTCTTCTTTCGCAAGTCCCGGCTTCGGCTCTGCGACAAGCGTCACGCCGAACGGATTCTCGAGAAGACACTTCCGGACTAATTCTTCAAAATAGCCGGTATCGATGTCCGCCCGAAGCTCCTCGAAAACTCCGTCATACTGAAGCGGCGAGACCGGCTCCCGGTCATCATAAAGCCAGCTTTCAAGCGCGGAAAACGCATAAATGAGGCCCTTCGGCATCGAGCCGTAATCCGCCTCGCGGAGTGAAAATTCAATGTTATGAAGCCCTGCCTGAAGTGATTTTTTCCGAAGCCCGTTTTTAACCGCATCGGTCAGCACGTCGCGGATGATCTTTTCAAACCGGTCCGCATCCTTCGGGTCTGCGCCCTTCGCGACAATCTGGAAATTCGGCTGAAGCATGGCGGAATCATGGCCGCCGAAAATGTCGGTGCCGATTCCTGCGTCTAAAAGCGCCTGCTTTAACGGGGCGCCGGGCGCATTGAGAAGGGCATAGCTGATGACTTCCCATGCGAGAATCGCCTTCCGGTCGCGGAAATCGCCGGTCACGCGCGCCCAGGCCAGGATACCGCTTAAATCCGCTTCTTCTTCGGATACGCTAAAGACTAACTTTTCGCGGTGCGGCGCGTCAAACGGCTTCTGATACGGGATCTCGGTATGCGGGTCAATCGCATCATATGCGCTTAAATACTCGCGGTCCATCCATGCAAGCGTCTCTTCGAAGTTCAGGTTTCCGTACAGATAAATGTAGGAATTGGACGGGTGATAGAGGCGTTTATGGAATGCTAAAAAGTCTTCATACGAAAGATCCGGAATGCATTTCGGATCGCCGCCGGATTCGTTCCCGTAGCAGTTGTCCGGGAATAAAGAATTCATGAGATACCGCTCGACCACTTCCTCAGGATCGGAAAACGCGCCGCGCATTTCATTGTAAACGACGCCGTTATAGGTGACCGGGCCTTCCGGGTCGGTCATCTCATACCGCCAGCCCTCCTGACGGAAAATCTTTTCTTCGTGATAAATCGCGGGATGAAGGACCGCGTCGAGATAGACGGACATGAGATTCCGGAAGTCCGCATCATTCAGCGACGCAACCGGATAGGTCGTCTTATCGGGGAACGTCATCGCGTTTAGGAACGTGTTCAATGAGCCTTTGTCGAGTTCCGAGAACGGATCCTTTACCGGATAGCGGTCGGAGCCGCAGAGGACGGAATGCTCGAGGATATGCGGCACGCCGGTGCTGTCCTCCGGAGCGGTCCGGAAGGCGATATTAAAGACCTTGTTCTCATCCACGCAGTCCATGAGCAGGACGCGGGCGCCGGATTTCACATGCCGTAAGAGATAGGCGTGGGCGCCGATCTCATGGATCTCTTCATCTTTTTCTAAACGGTATTCTTTCGGGAAGTTCATCATAATCTCCTGTCTTTTCTGATTCGTCTTTTCTGATTCGTCTTTTCAAGTTTTTCTGTCTCTTCAAACGTTTCCGCATCTGCAGGCGCCTCTATTTCTTCAAGCGCTTCTGTACTCTTTCGCGGCCGTCTGTCATCCGCTGCTCACTCCGCTTTCATCCGGATGATTTCATACTCTTCAGGCTTCACGGAGAAGTGGACTAAAAGGTGCTGGCCGGCATGCGGCGCAGACTCCTGCGGCTCGCCGTTTTCATTGCAGATTTCTAAGACCTCGGTGAAGACCGTCTCGCCATCTGGTTTCATGATTTCGAGCGTCTGGCCGACCGAGAACTTGTTCTTCTGGTCGAAATGCGTGTAACCGTTCTCGTCCGTAAGCCCCATGGTGCCGATATAAATATATTCCGTGACATACGTCGCGCTGTCGTAAATCTGGTCTTCCTCTGTCGGGCGGCCATAGAAAAATCCGGTCGTAAAGCGGCGGTTCGTGCATTTTCCGATCTCTTCCCGATACCATTCGAGGTTCTTCTCATAGAGCGCTGGATCTTTGAAATAATCGTCAAGCGCTTTCCGATATGTCCGCGCCGCGGTGGCGACATAAAGCGCCGTCTTCATGCGGCCTTCGATCTTTAACGAATCGGTTCCGGAAGCAATGAGGTCCGGCAGATTCCCGACCATGCAAAGGTCCTTCGAGTTAAACAGATACGTGCCGCGCTCGTCTTCAAACACCGGGAAATATTCGCCCGGACGCGTCTCTTCCATCACGGAATATTTCCAGCGGCAGGGGTGCGTGCAGCTTCCGTGGTTCGCGTCGCGGCCCGTCATAAAGTTCGACAGGAGGCAGCGTCCCGAATAGCTGATGCACATGGCGCCGTGCACGAAGGTTTCAATCTCCATATCCTCCGGAATCGAATCACGGATTTCGCGGATTTCCCGGAGCGAAAGCTCGCGCGCCGCGACGACTCTTTTCGCGCCGAGGTCGTGCCAGAAGCGGAAGGTCAGCGCATTGCAGTTATTCGCCTGCGTCGAAATATGGATCTCGGTTTCCGGAAGGACGCGCTTCGCGACTGTGAACATGCCGGGGTCCGAAATGATCAATGCGTCCGGCCCGACCTCCTTCAGTCCTTCGAAATACGCCTCCGCCTCTTTAATATCCTCATTATGCGCTAAAATATTCGCGGTTACGTAGACTTTTACGCCACGGGCGTGTGCAAACCTGATTCCCTCCTTCAGGTCGGCAAAAGACGCGTTTTTCGCGTTTGCACGGAGTCCGAACGCTTCACCGCCGATATAGACGGCGTCCGCGCCGTAAATCACCGCTTCTTTTAAGACATCCAGGCCGCCCGCAGGTACGAGCAATTCCGGTTTTTTCATAAGCTGATCCTCATTCCGATTCGGTTTATTTTCTTACAGAAACCGTGACGCCGTCCCCGAGCGGCAGAACAGCTGTATCCAGGTCGTCACGGTGCTTGATTTCATAGAGAAAGGCCCGCATCCTTTTATGGATTGTGCGGTCGCGGCGCCGGATGGCGGCGCGCGGTTCTAAAATATCGCCCTCCTGGAGGACATTGTCGGCGATCAGGACGCCGCCCGGCGGAAGGAGCCTTAAAAGCTCCGGCAGCCAGACGATATACTGCGCCTTCGCCGCGTCCAAAAAAATCATATCGTACGGGCCGTCAAGCTTCTTTAAAACGTCCGTCGCGTCCTCCGTATAAAGCGTGACGCGGTCTGCGACTCCTGCCTTTTGGAAGTTCTCGCGGGCGACCGGAATCCGCGGCTCATAATTTTCAATCGTCGTAAGCGTGCAGTTTTCCGGCGCTTTTAACAGCATCAGCGTTCCCGAATAGCCGACTGCCGTGCCGATTTCCAGAATTTTTCCGGGTTTCAGAAGCCCTGTAAAAAACGACAAAAGCGCGCCGGTTTCCAATCGGACAATCGGCACGCCGTTTTTCTCAGCTTCTTCCCGGATTTCCTCAAGCACCGGGCTTTCGGGCGGTTCGAGCGACCGGATAAAAGAGGCGGTTCTCAGCTCATCCATCGTCATTGTCCCCCACTCTGCTTCGCCTTCGAATATTCCGTATTAAAATACTTTGCAATGCTTTTCGACGACATTTTCGAGGAAACCTCATAGGTCCCCGGGGCGATCTTACAGGCGTAAACCTTCGTCTGCACGAAGAAGGCCAGGCCTGATTCGATAATGCCGTTCTTTTCCAGTTCCATTCCGATCGAGAGCGCGGATTCGCCCGCCTCCACCGTAATAAGATACGTCCGGTTCGAGTCAATCGAATTCGTCAGAGAGGCGTCAGAAAAGACCATCCGCCCGAACCGGTAGCCGAAATAGCAGGCGAGGATCAGAAAAGCCACCGCGAGGATCGCGATGATGATTTTCATATAGTGGAAGAAATCTTCCTTTTTCTCTTCTTTTCTTTTCCTCATACCACTTTTCCGATACAAATATGCGTCCAAAATCCGGCCGGATCAGTCTTACCCGATTGTAGAATCTTTTTTATTTATCAAATAAACAGTTTTCTGAATTATTATTTCAGATAATCATCTATTTCATTGAATATAGTTTTTGTTCTTAACTTAGTCTGCTCATTTGTGTAATCAAGAGTGTCTAATAAGCAGAGGTATTTCTTTTGTTCTTTTGTTATTGCACGTGACTGAGGATAATAAATATCAAATACAAAGGCCACACAACTCAGAATAAAATCGATAGGATATTTTCTATCGGTATTAACTACCATTTTATGGTTCATGATGCTTTCATAGACTCTATCACTAATGGGTGAGTCCTCAATATCTTTTCTGGAAACACCATAACTGTTTTCAAACGGTTCATTGCAGACGACACGGAAACAGTCAATTTTATCTGCGTCTCTGATCATTCGGCATAAAGTAAGTGTATCACCTTTTACATCGCCATCTATTTCATATTTATTATGATTTCTGATTGCTGTAACAACCATATTCTGTTCTTCACAGGAAAGTTCACTAAGAAACTGATTCTTCTCAATAAGTTCTGCACTCAAATCACCATGATCAACACTGATAATGTCTCGGAAAGTATGATAAGTTTTAAACTGCTCATAACGACCGATATCATGAAACAAGCCAGTGATGATTGCCAACTTATGCATTTGAGGTGACAAAGAAAACCGAATGGCAAGATCATTCATCAGAGATGCAACCGAAAGCATGTGCATTGTTTTCAGTTCTATTTCCTCGCCAAACTGCTCATACTGTTTTGCATAAGTAAATAAAACATCGTGATATTGTTTTGCGGTTGCTGCCAACTGCAGCGAAGAAGCAGCCTTCTTTACCATTTCAATTGAGGCAAAGAGTTCAGGAAGAATCGGATTACTATATCCTATTTCAATGGTAAAGCCTTTATCATAACCAGACTTCATTAATTGAGAAATACTTTCCCTGGTAAAAGAAATGCCATTTCCCAGTGTAGTATAGTGCAGCAGTCCCCTGCCGTTCTGCTGTATTTCCTGCTTTTCCGGAAGAATATCTTTCAGATGAACGCGGGAAATCCGATCAGTGAATCTGGCAATCGCATCTGATGTATTCTCATTGCTGAACCAGAAATTCCCTGTATCCAACAGATAATTCAGTTTGTCGGAATCATTAAGCAATGCATCGACATCGTCCATGGTCATTGTGCCGCTTTTTTTATTTGTGCCATTTTCAAAAACTGTCTTTACATTGTATTCTCCTGATATTTCTGAAACTTTTCGATAGTATTCTCTCAAGTTATCCATATCATCAGGATTATCACCGCATAACGCAATGACCGGCATCAGTTTTTTACAGCGAAGACGAACACACTGCTCCAGTTTTTCTACTGTAAATGACATCAGTTCATCTATTGATTTTCTGTCGGTATTAAATATATTCTTTTTAAAATACAGATTGCCCACTCTGCAACCATATTTAGTCAGAGCGGCCATCATGATATCTTCTTCTTTTACTGTCGGGATATTATCATCAAAGACTTCATAATAACAGACACCGGCTTCCGCAAATGATCTGACGCCTTCTTCTACGCTTTTGATTTCACCATTCTGTAGTGCATACAAAATAACATTATAGAAAGTTCCAATTCTCATATCTTCTTCGTTCCCGTTTGAGCATTATCACTTTTAATAATCATACGTAGTTCGATTGTTAATCTATCTATTAAACGATCTGATGTTTTCTTATTCCCACTCAACCACAAAAATAAACTCGTTTTCAGTCTTACTCAACCACAATAACATCTCGTTTTCAGTCTTATTCGACCTCGAGAATAATCGGTAATACGACCGGATTCCGCTTGATCGTCTGCCAGAAATAGCTGCCGACCTTGTCGCGGACGACTGCCTTGATCCGGTTCCAGTCGTTCGGATCAGAAGCTACCGCAGCCGCAATCGTGTCGAATGCCACCTGGCGCGCTTCCGTTAAAATGTTCTCCGATTCACGCACATATACGACGCCGCGCGTGATCATTTCCGGCTTCGACATAAGCTCCCCCGTCGCCTTCGACAATGCAAACGTCACGACGACGATTCCGTTCTGTGCGAGGTTCTGCCGGTCGCGGATGACGACGTTTCCGACATCGCCGACGCCCAAGCCGTCCACCATGATGCCGCCGTGCGGGACTGCGCCCGTCACTTCGCCGCGGGAATCAGACAGCGTCAGGACATCTCCGGAGTTTAAGAGGAAGATATGATCCTTCGGAATCTGTAAAAGCTTCGCGATTTCCGCATTCGCCTTCCGGTGCTGGAATTCGCCGTGGACCGGAATCGCGTATTTCGGCTTCGTTAAGGAATACATCAGCTTGATTTCTTCGACACAGGCGTGTCCGCTGACATGCATCTCTTTATTGATGACGGTCGCGCCGCTGATGGCAATCTCATTGACGAGCTTCTGAACCGCCTTCTCATTGCCCGGAATCGGGGAAGACGAGAAGACGATTACATCGTTCGCGGTGATCGAAATCTTTTTATGCTGGCCCGCTGCCGCACGCGAAAGTGCCGCGGCCGCTTCGCCCTGAGAGCCCGTCATCACGATGACCAGCTCGCTGTCCTTATAATTCTGAATCTGCTCCGCGTCTACGATAAGATTGTCGGGGCAGTTGATATAGCCCATTTCGCGGCCCAGTTCGACGAGCGAAACCATCGAGCGTCCGTCGATAGCCACCTTACGGCCGTACTGCACCGCCGCGTCGGCGACGAGCTGGATCCGGTCAATGTGGGACGCGAACGTCGAGATGATGATGCGGCTCGACGGATAGGACGCAAATACATGGTTCAGGTTCGAGGCCACCTTCTGCTCCGAAGGCGTGAAGCCTTCACGCATCGCATTGGTGGAATCGGAAAGGAGTGCGAGAACGCCCTTCTGGCCAAGCTCCGCAAAGCGGGAAAGGTCGGTCGGCTCGCCGAAAAGCGGCGAGTAGTCAACCTTGAAATCGCCGGTATGGATAATCGTGCCGGCAGGCGAGGTAATCGCCAGCGCCGCAGAGTCGGAAATGCTGTGATTGACACGGATATATTCGACTGAAAAATCGCCGGCTTCGATCACGTTTCCGTACTCAACGATATGCCGCTCCACGCTCTCCGTAAGCTCGTGCTCATCGAGCTTGAGTCCGATGATAGCCATCGTAAGGCGCGTCGCGTACACCGGGATATTTAACTGTTTTAAGATATAGGGCAATGCCCCGATATGGTCCTCATGTCCATGCGTGATAAAGAATCCGCGGATCTTTTCCGCATTCTGGATGAGGTATGTGATATCCGGAACGACGAGGTCGACTCCGAGCATATCTTCCTCCGGGAAGGACAGCCCGCAGTCAACGACGATGATAGAATTCCGATATTCGTAGGCCGTGATGTTCATACCGATCATCTCGAGGCCGCCGAGCGGAATCACCTTCACCGCGCGCTCCGAAACATTGTCATAGTAATTTCTGTATTTATTTTTCGACAAGTTTAATTCTCCTTCTGTATGTCCACATCCTCCAGAAGCTCGGTAAAAATAGGCAAAAGGACGTCTAAGAGGTCGTCATCCGTAACGATCTCATAAGCCGCCTCCAAATCGCTGTCTTTCGATGTGTCCTTTAAAACCAGACATTCCGCATCCTCGTCCTCGCTGTCGGTGACGAGAAGATAATTGACGCCGCTTAACCGCGTCTGCTCTAACACGTAAAACGCGACTTCTCCTTCATCTGTCTGGAACATAATCTTTTCTTCCATGCTGTCTCTCCGTTCCTCAATTCTTCCTGAAAAAGCCTTTAGGCTGGTCTGGTATTTTCCCTCTTAGCCTTTCCGGCTGTTCAGGTAATCTTCTAAAATCAATGCGGCGGCGATTTTATCGATATACGCCTTCCGTTCGCTCTGCGGCACGTCCATCCCGCGGAGGATTTCGTCCGCTTCGACTGTCGTCAGCCGCTCATCGTGGAGAATCACCGGAAGCCCCGTACGCCGGATGAGCATCGCCTGAAACTCGCGCGTTTTCGCCGACCGCTCCGATTCCGAGCCGTCCATATTGAGCGGAAGCCCCATCACGATGCAGTCCGCCTGGCGCTCCTTAATGAGCTCCTCGATCCGCGCGCAGGTTTTCCGAAGCTTATTCTCTTCTTTCCGGAAAACCGTCTCAAGCGGCTGAACCGTCATCCCGAGCGCGTCGGTGCAGGCGATTCCTACCGTCTTTTCTCCATAATCCAGGCCTAGTACCGCCATAGTCCTCCTGATTTTACAGCGCCGTCTTAATATAATGCTCGACGAGTTCCTGTAACAGCTCGTCGCGTTCCACTTTCAGCACTAATGAACGCGCATTCTGATAATTCGTGATATATGTCGGATCCTCGGAAATCAGATAACCGACGATCTGCGTGACCGGATTGTATCCTTTCTCCTTCAATGCCGCATAGACTCTCTCGAGAACTTCCGCAGCGCTGTAGCTTTCCTCATGCTCCTGCACATTGCCTCTCGGAACACGGATAAATTGGGTGTTATTTAAATCTGCCATCTCTTCTCCTCCTGTACCTAACTCTTATTCCCCGGCCCCCCGGTCGGCGGAAAACCCCAATCTTTCCCTAGATAACCATTTTACTCCAAAGAGTACAAATGTTCAAGTGCCCGCGCGCTTTTTCCATTATTCGACCGTGAGCACGCTCCCCTTTTTCACAAGCGTTCCCTGCACGATTTCGTTCGCGTTCCCGTTCTCGATGAACACGCGGATATACTCTTTCGTGTATCCTGTATAGTAGGTTTTCTTTCCGATCGTGACCGGCTCCTCCGTCAATGCTTCACAAGCCCCGCCGGTTTTCTCGCGGATGAACGCGTCCGACATCTCTTTTCCGAGCGCGATCAGCTTCCCGCTCCGCTCCTTTTTAACAGGCTCCGGCACCTGGTTTTCCATCCGGTCCGCGACTGTCCCGTGGCGGCGCGAATACTGGAAAACATGAAGCTCATAAAAGCTGATCTCTTTCACAAACGCATACGATTCCGCGAACTCTTCCTCTGTTTCGCCGGGGAAGCCTGCGATGACGTCCGTCGTAATCGCCGGGTGATCGAAATATTTCCGTAAAAGCGCGACGCTCTCGCGGTATTCGTCCGGCGTATAATGGCGGTTCATCCGCTTTAAAGTCGCCGCGCAGCCGCTCTGAAGCGACAGGTGGAAATGCGGGCAGAGCTTCGGGAATTCCGACAGCCGTTTCGCGAACTCCTCCGTCACAATGCGCGGCTCCAGCGAGCCTAAGCGGATCCGGTCCGCGCCCGGAATCGAATGCACCGCTTCGATCAGATCAAGAAGCGTCTTTTTCTCTTCAAAATCGCGCCCGTAGGAGCTTAAGTGAATGCCGGTCAGGACGATTTCATGAATGCCGCCTGACACGAGCGACTCGGTCTCCTTCACTACCTCATGGATCGCTTTCGACCGGATCCGTCCTCTCGCATAAGGAATGATGCAATAGGTGCAGAACTGGTTACAGCCGTCCTGAACTTTCACGTCGGCGCGCGTGTGCCCGTTAAGCTCCCGTAAGCACATCGGCGTGATCACCGGTGCATGCGCAATGTCCGAAATCACAGGCTTTTCGCCGGTTTCAAAGTAATTCGAAACGATTTCTACGAGGCGGTTCTTCTCGTCATTTCCGAGGAGAAGGTCCGCGCCGGTATCGGAAAGGACGGCGGGGTCATTGACCTGAACGTAACAGCCGCAGGCAATGATAACAGCGTCCGGGTTCATTTTCCGCGCGCGGTGGATCATCTGGCGCGACTTCCGGTCGGCCATATTCGTCACGGTGCAGGTGTTGATGATGTAGATGTCCGCCTTCTCTTCAAACGGCACGATTTTCACGCCCGCGTCTAAAAGAAGGCCCGTCATGACCTCCGACTCGTAGATGTTCACTTTGCAGCCGAGCGTATGCAGCGCGGCAGTTTTTCCTGTTAAGTCCATATTAATTTTTTATCGCTTTCCGATTGACTTTTTATCGCTTTCCGATATAATTTAATGGTGTAAAATGTAACAAAACGGGAGGTACTAATATGACATCCGTACAGATTTCCTTAAACTCTATTGACAAAGTAAAAGCTTTCGTAAACGAGCTTTCAAAGTATGATTCAGACTTCGATCTCGTCTCCGGCCGCTATGTTATCGACGCGAAGTCCATCATGGGCATTTTCTCGCTCGACCTTTCCAAGCCGATCGACTTAAATATCCATGCAGAAGACGGAATCGATGAGATCGTGGAGGCGCTGAAGCCCTTTATCATCAGCAAGTAATCCGTGCTGAAGCTTATCAGCAGACAGACATCAGTTTACTCAAATGGCGGGAAGTTATCTTCCCGCCGTTTTTTTTTATGATACTGCGCCATCAGTGGACGAAAAATGGCAAG
>DCGM01000097.1:0-5872 GCA_002315255.1 Lachnospiraceae bacterium UBA1778 | reverse complement strand
ATTTGCGAATTTTTGTAGCACAGCGAGAGCACGAAGTGCGTAGCTGTGCGTCGCAGTATCATATCCTCAGTATTGTTCGCAGACGATTACCTCGTCGCTCTCAAACGCCGCTGCCATCAGCGGCTCGATCACGTCGTCCAGTTTCCGCTCCGACTTCTCGATCACATCGAGCCGCGGGTGCGTGACCGGGTGCTTCGCGACGAAAATCGTGCAGCAGTCTTCATACGGCAGAATCGATGTTTCATACGTGTCGATTTTCAGCGAAATATCGACGATATCCTGCTTATCAAATGCGATCAGCGGCCGGAAAACCGGCATCGTGCAGACTGCATTGGTACAGCAGAGCGCCGGCATCGTCTGGGAAGCGACCTGGCCGATCGACTCGCCGGTGACGAGCGCCTGACAGCCGCTGTCTTCCGCGAGCTTCTGCGCAATCTTCATCATATAGCGGCGCATGATGACGGTGAGCTCGTCATGCGGGCATTTTTCGTAAATCGCCATCTGGATGTCGGTAAAATTGATCACATGCAGATGGATTTTTCCGGTATAGCGGGCAATGATCTTCGCGAGATCGACTACCTTCTGCTTCGCGCGCTCCGAGGTGTACGGCGGCGCGTGGAAATAGACCGCGTCGATATTGACGCCGCGCTTCGCGGTCATCCAGCCTGCGACCGGCGAATCAATGCCGCCCGAGAGAAGGAGCATTGCCTTCCCGGCGGTGCCGACCGGCATGCCGTATGCGCCGTCAATCTCCTGCGAATAAATATTGATAAAATGCTCGCGTACTTCGACGCGGAGGAGGACGTCCGGATGATGGACATCAACCCGCACATTAGGATACGTGTCGAGGATGACCTCGCCGAGTAAAGCATTCATCTCCTGCGAATCGAGCGGATAATTTTTCCGCGTCCGGCGGCAGTCCACCTTAAACGTAAAGTTTAATTCAGGATGCGCGTTTTTCACGTAGTCCAGGACATAGCCCTTCAGGTTCTCGAAGCCGTCATCCGGCACACGGATGACCGGGCAGATCTTCGTAATGCCGAATACCTTCTGAAGGAGGCCGACCACCTCGTCCGAGTCAAAATCTGTCAGGCCTTCGACATACATCCGGCCGACCGATTTCGTCACTTCGAACTCGCCGTCCGCGTGCTTTAACGCATACTTAATCTTCGAAAGGAGCGCGTCCTCAAAGATGTGGCGGTTGCTCCCCTTTAAGGCGATTTCACCGTATTTGATTAAAAAAGACTGAAATTTCATAGGTTCTCCTGGTTACCGTCTGACATATTTCCGTAAAACGGCTAAAATCTCGCGGATCGCATTTAATGTGATATCGATTTCTTCATCCGTCGTCTCGGGATTTAACGAGAAGCGGATCGTTCCCTCCTGGCTTTCACGCGTGAGTCCGATCGCGAGAAGCGTATTGACCTCCGACGGGTGCGAGGACGAGCAGGCAGAGCCTGACGAAACATAGATCTTCCGTTCCTCGAGCGCATGGAGCAGGACCTCCGAGCGGATCTTTTCAAACGAACAGCTCACGATCTGCGGTGCGGACGTTTCGTCCGTCAGGCCGTTTACGTGAGCGCCTTCGATCGAACTTAAGCCGGCGATAAGCCGCTCCTTCCGCTGCCGCATCCCTTCGATTTTCGCCGCAAAATCTGTATACATCATTTCAGCCGCGAGGCCGAGTCCTGCAGCGCCGGGCACATTCTCCGTGCCGGAGCGCATCCCCTTCTGCTGGCCGCCGCCGTAGATTAAGGGCTTGATTTTCACGCGTTCATTGATATAAAGGAAGCCGACTCCCTTCGGGCCGTGGAGCTTATGCCCCGAGCACGAAAGCATGTCGATATGCATCTTTTTCGGGCGGATTTCGTACTTCCCGTACGCTTGGATCGCATCGACGTGGAAGTAGATGTTCGGGTGCTCGTTTGCCAGCATCTCGCCGATTTCCGCGATCGGCTCAAGCGCGCCGATTTCATTGTTCACATACATGCAGGAGACGAGGATCGTGTCCGGGCGGATCGCATGGCGAAGCGTCTCGACCGAGAGGATTCCGTTCGAATCGACCGGAAGGTATGTCACCTGAAAGCCGAACTCTTCCTCGAGGAAGCGCATCGTATTTTTCACGCTCGGGTGCTCGATCACCGTCGTAATGAGGTGGTTTCCCGCGCGCTTGTTTGCAAGCGCTGTGCCGATAATCGCCCAGTTGTTCGACTCCGTGCCGCCTGACGTGAAATAGATCGTTCTCGTATCGACTTTCAGCGTTGAAGCGATCTGCTCCTTCGCTTTTTTGATATATTTCTCGGCATCGACGCCCTTCTGATGAAGCGAAGCCGCATTGCCGTAGTCCTCGCTCATAATCCGGTTCATCAGCTCGATGACCTCCGGCGCCACGCGCGTCGTCGCTGAATTATCAAGATAGATTTCCATTCCGGTCCTCCAGTAAGAACGAAAGCATCGCGAGCACCGCCATTCCGGCAGTCTCCGTCCGTAATATCCGTTTTCCGAGTGTCAATGCGATTCCGCCCTGCGCCCGGATCGCATTAACCTCCGCCTCCTCCAGTCCGCCCTCCGGACCGATAAAGACGGCGACACGCTCGCCTGCGCGGACAGAAGAAAACTGCTTCCGCGTATATTCCATATCCTCCGCGCATTCATACGGCACAAAAATATGCTCAAATCCTGCACAGAATCCTAATGCTTCTTTTAATGTCATCACGCTGCCGATTTCCGGAATCCGGTTCCGGCCCGACTGCTTCGCTGCAGACTCGGCCACCGCCTGGTAGCGTTTGATCTTACTCTCTTCTTTTTTCGGCTCGATCTTCGCGATACAGCGCTTCATTGACACCGGAATGACAGAGGAGACGCCGAGCTCGACCGCCTTCTGAATGATCGTCTCCATCTTATCGCCCTTCGGAACGCCCTGGAAAAGCACGATTTCGGCCGGTAATTCGCTTCCGGCGCTTTCCTCGGATAAAATACTAAGTTCTGCGCAATCGTCCGAAAACCCCACAATTTCGCACACAAAAAGGCGTGCTTCATCCGGGGAAACCGAAAGCTTCTCTCCCGGCTTCATCCGAAGCACGTTTTTTAAATGGTTAAAGTCCGCGCCCGTAATCCGGACCACGCCTTCACTCACCTGTGACGGGTCGACGAAAAAATGTGTCATGCGATCTTGCGGGCGGTAAAGGACACCCACTCTCCCTGTGTGTCAGAGCCGAGGATTTCGAAGTGCCCGTTTTCTTCGAGCGCCTTCTGAACCTGCTCCGCTTTCGTATTGATGATGCCGGACATGATAAAGACCGCGCCCGTTTTCATCTGTTCCGCGATCACTCCCTGAAGGGCAATGATAATATCCGCTAAAATATTCGCGACGACTAAATCGTAGCACTCAAAACCCGCCGCTTTTTTCGTTTCCGGATCGGAAATGATATCGCCGACGATTACCGGAAACTCCTTCTCGGAAAATCCGTTCAATTCTATATTTTCACGCGCTGTTCCGACCGCCATCTCATCGATATCCGTTCCGAATACAGAAGCCGCGCCCATCTTTAAGGCGACGATTCCTAAAATGCCGGAGCCTGTGCCGACGTCTAAAACCTTCATTCCGGGCTTCAGTTCCCGCTTTAACCCGCGGATGCAGAGCTGCGTCGTCTCATGCGCGCCCGTGCCGAACGCGGTGCCCGGATCAATTTCCACTTTGAAAAGCGAATGGTCGTCCTCCGGCGCTTCCACCCAGGTCGGCTTGATCAGGATGTCATCGACGTAGAACGCGTGGAAATGCTCTTTCCAGTTGTTCGCCCAATCCTTGTCCTCTGTCTCGTCGCGCTCGACCGCGCCGCTGCCGATCTCTGTATACTCGCGAAGCGCCTCCAGCCCTTCCTCAACTTCCGAAACGACCGTATCGACATCCGCGTCCTCATCGAGATAAAAAACGACATCCGACAGGCCGTCATCCGCTTCCATTTTCGGCATTACCTCGGCGAAAACACGCATCTCTTCTTCGTCCATCGCCGGTTTTTTATCGATAATCTCCACATTGTCGATGCCGAATTCTGAAAGCATCGCGACGACGAAGTCTTCCGCTTCTTCTGTCGTATGGATCGTCAGTTTTTTCCACTTCATATTTTTTCTCCTACCATAGTTCGGCAGCCGAAGCCCCGCTTCCGGGTTCGCGGTTATTTCCGCGGCTGTCCGTCCCGCGCTTTTACTTTCCTGTGCTGTCCTGGATCAATGCGCCGTAGCTCGTGAAATGATAGAGCACGCCGCCGATCACGCAGTCGTCCTCGACGATCCGGCCGTCCGCGCCCGCATAATAAAGATCATATTTATTCTTAAACCAGCCTGTCACGATCCGGCCGTCTTCGCCTGCATGGAAGCGTCCGTTCGCCTGGCAGTTCTTTAAAATCGCGCCGAGCGAATTGGAATAATAGCAGCCGCCCGTCGTTTCGATTGCGCCGACCTTTAAGAAGCCCTGCGCATCGAGATAATAGTCATTTCCGTTATATTCAAAAATTTCGCAGGTGTTCTTCCGTTCGCCTGTAAACAGGACGTTCCGATACGCCTGCGTCTCTTTTCCGTTCTCGTGCACCGTGAAAAACTGGACCGTATAGGTGCCCTTCGTGTCAAAATTGATCCGCACCTTCCGCTCGCCGTCCACCTCGTGAGTTTCTCCGAAATGGGCCGCCGAAGTCCCCTTCGACGTGTCCCACCAGACCGCGCGATAGCGGATCGGACCATTGTCCGCGGTAAACGTAAACTCAATGCCGTTCTCGTCTTCGCCGCTCACATAAAGGTTATGGAGAATCCCCTTCGCCTTCGCGTTTCCGTTCGCGTATCCGTAGGCATATTCGATCAGATTTTCCGTATCCACATAATGCATCTTCTCGTCCGACTGCATTGTGCAGACATAGAAGCGGAGGCTTCCGCGCTTTACAGACGTGACCAATGTGCTCTTCGCATTAAGGCTCGAGCCGCTCTTTCCGCCGTCTACGCCCTCGACATAATACGAGCCGTTCACCATCGAATCGACCGGCGCCATCTCACGCGCCTCCGCGTATTCCGTCGCCGGAATCACATAGCCTGAAGCGCCGAGAATCTCCGCCGCCAGCGGATTTTCCATCGCGGCCTTCATGATCACGGCCATATCATAAGCACAGGTATAATGATTCGGATCATCGAGCCCGTGCGGGTTATTAAAATGCGAATGCGTAAGTCCCAGCGCCGCGACTTTTTCATTCATCCGGTCGACGAACGCTTCGACCGAGCCTGAGACGAAGGACGCGAGGACATTGCCCGCGGCATTTGTGGATGGCATGATCAGCGCGTTCAGAAGGTCGCGCACCGTCAGCTTTTCTTCCGGTTTCAATGACGGCGTGACGCCCGAGCTCATCACCTGGATGCCGTTCCAGAGGTCCTCCTCACGGACCGTCACCACAGCGTCTAACGAGACCGACTCGCAGGTAATCAAAAGCGTTAAAACCTTCGTAATGCTCGCCGGCGCGTACGGCGTAAACTCGTGCTTCGAAAGCCAGACCTTTCCGTCGCCGTCCAGAACGCAGTAGGATAAGGAGTCCGTTACAATCTCCGGATTCTCGATCACTTTTTCTGTGATTTCGTCTTCTTCCGTGGTCGGCTCGTCGTCCGGCGTGCCCGTGATCGGCTGGACCGTTTCGCGAGGGCGCGTCTCCTGCTCCGTCTCCGAAGAAACGACAGAAGACTCCGAAACGCTTTCCGTTTCGGAGGAAGGATTATCCGGTTTTTCGCTGCAGCCGCAGAGGCTTAATGCCAATGCCAGCGCCAGCAGCAGTGAAAGGATCTTCTTCATTTCTACCCCGTTCCCCTGATCTTTGATGCACCACGGATTGCTTCACTT
>DCGM01000027.1 GCA_002315255.1 Lachnospiraceae bacterium UBA1778 | reverse complement strand
CGGTAGATCGACTGGTCGTCATCGCCGACAACACAGAGGTTTTTGTATTTATTCGCCAGAAGCCACACGAACTCAAACTGCACCGGGTTCGTGTCCTGGTACTCGTCAATCATAATATAGCGGAACCGATCCTGATAAAAATTCAGGACTTCAGGCTCCTTCCGGAAGAGTTCGACCGTCTTCAGAAGAAGGTCGTCAAAGTCCAGCGCATTGTTCTGGCGAAGCCGCTTTTCGTACGCTTCATAAATCCGCGCTTCCTTCTCTTTCCGGAAATCCGACGCCGCCTTAAGCTCGTCCTCCGCCGTACGGAGTTCGTTTTTACAGGTCGAAATATACGTAAGCATCGCCCGCTCTTTATAGCTCTTCGGGTCTAAATCGAGCTCCTTGATCACATGGCGGACGACCGTCTTCTGGTCATCTGTATCGTAAATCGTAAAATCTGTATCGTAGCCTAAGCGGTCAATGAACCGCCGCAGAATCCGCACGCAGGTCGAGTGGAACGTCATCACCCAGACAGAATCGCCGAATTCGACGAGGTTCTGGACACGCTCCTTCATCTCTGCCGCAGCCTTATTCGTAAAGGTGATCGCCATAATCTGATACGGCGCTACACCCTTCTCTTCGATCAGGTAGGCAATGCGATACGTGAGCACGCGCGTCTTTCCCGCGCCCGCGCCCGCGAGAATAAGAAGCGGTCCCTCTGTATGGAGGACCGCCTCTCTCTGTCTTTCATTCAGCGTTTCGAGACTTGCTGACATGTACTATCCTTTCAGACCAGTTTCTGACCACAGTTTGGGCAGAAGTTTGCGCCGTTCGTCGCTGCGCCGCAATTCGGGCAGAAGTTCGGAACACTGCTTGCAGCCGGAGCCGCATTCTGCGCATTCTGGGCGTTCATGTTATTGACCATCTGCTGACCCATGCTCATTCCCATCGCCATCTGAGCCGCGGTTGCTGCTGCGCTACCGCCGTTGCCTTCGGTCATCGAGTTCGCCATCTGCACCTGCGTATAGTGGGTCACATCGCCGACCATCGCTGCGCCGGCTGCCTTCTCCTGCATTTCGCGGACATTATCCGGATAAGAGACGTTCTGGATCATGTGGTTCGTCACGCACATACCGAAGCGTTCGAATTCTGCATTGAGATCATCCGCGATACCGGCTGAGATGTCATAGCCGTTCGCCTGGATGTTGAACATATCTTTTCCTTCCTTCGTGATCCACTTCATCAGAAGCGAGTCATGAATGGAGTCGATACGCTGGCGGATATCGTCAATCGTATAGCGTGAAGAAACGCCTGCAACCTTTTCGTAAAGGAGCGTGTAATCGCCGACCTTGCAGATAAACGAACCGAATGCGCGGATCGGCATTCCGCCCGGAAGTCCTGCCATCGGAAGATTGATCGCATTCTTCGTGCCCCAGTTGACCGTAAACTCTCTCGTGTTGACGAACATGATCTCCGCGCGGAGACCGGTGTCAAAACCGAACTTGAAGCCTGCAAGCGTGCTTAAGAACGGAATAATCTGCGACTGGATATCATAGTCGCCCTCTTCGGTGAAGATGCCTTCGCATTTTCCCTGATAGAAGAAAACCGCATCCTGGCCCGGACGAAGAATCAGGCGGCTGCCCTTCTTTAATTCGCTTCCGCTCCATTTGTAAAAAATGGTGGAATCATCCATGTCAGGCCATTCCACAACACTGGCAAACTGCTTTTTCACAAAATCAAATAATCCCATCGTTTCCTCCTTCATGCGGTCTTCCCGCTTCGTTCTTTTCCTGAACGGCGGTCTTCCCGCTTTGTTCTTTTCTTAATATCAGCGGTCTTCCCGCTTCGTAATTATCATTATAGCGAAACCGTAATTCTTTGTCGAGAGACTTATTCTGCGTTTTTACGCGGACTTATTCCCTTCGGGCCGCGGAATACGGACTGCTATCAAGCCTGAAAGCTTATCAGATCAGATCGCTTACTTTATCTTCTCATATTTGGTGTAGTCAACCTCATACGGAAGCCCTGCCCAGTCTTCCCAAAGGTGCATCTGGTTTGCCAGCGTCTGCGCCCAAAGGAAATAGAATTCTTTTCCGTAATGGGCATGGTCTTCCGAGTTGATATACTTGAAATCCGCATACGGTGTCGCCGTCACGCACACGCAGTCCAGTTCCTCGCAGACCTCCTGAATCCGCTTCGTGAAGTCAGGAATCATAAAGTGGCGGTACCAGAGCCGTTTCGTCACGTCATCGTCCGGCATTGGAATAACTTCCTGCAGATAGACGGTGCCGGTCGGGTTGATCTCCTTATATTGGCGGATCATGTTATAAAGGTCTTCTTTAAAGCGCGCATTGCTGCCGTCATAATGGCCGATATCGTTCAGACCGACGACGAAGAGAACCTTCTTTAAGCCCCAGCCCGCGACGATCAATGCGTGCGGCGTGATTTCATCGACAGATTTTCCGCTAAACGAGATGATCTCGTTCTCCGTGAAAATGCCGCAGTCTATCGCGTTCTTCGCGCGGGAGTCGCCGACTACCTTGCAGAAGGAATAGAGCTTCCGGATATAGGGAAGATCGGTGTCGTCAAGGTCATAACGGACTTCGCCCGGAACGAGGTGGGATCCTGCCAGATTTTCCGTCAATGCGTCCCACTCCGCCTGAAGCGATGCCGCTTCCACGGACTCCTGATAGATCGATTCGGCGATAGAGGCTGCAAGCTCGTTTTCTTCTGCGAGGCGGGACATCCGGATCGATTCCTCGATCGATTCTGATTCCCAAACCGACACACGGACCGCTTCTTTCCGGCTTTCGTCCGCTTCGCGGATGATGCCGGCCGCTTCGCCCGCATCGCGCTCCTCCCAGGATTTCAGTTCCGCCACCGCGCCTTCATCGAGCGCTTTCCGCGTCCCTTCCGTCTCCTTTGCGTCTGCTGTAAAGAGTAAAAAGCAGACGACTACAAAGACTGCGAGGACGATTACGAGCGCGTAGCAGACCTGATATGAACTTTTCTTTCGGGAACGGTTCATTGAGAAATCAGCACTCCGTATTGGTTAAATTCATACTCACGGTTTCCGATAATCATCTTTCCGGTCGCCATCTGGCCATCCGAACCGAAGAAATACTTCTGACCGTTAATCTCTTTCCAGCCGGACTCGATAACGCCGTCTGAGTTGACATAGAAGGTGCCGACATTGCTATAAATACCGTCGAAATAGACGGCGCCTTCGTCGTCCGCGAGCCGGCAGCCGGTCGGCGTCATGATGACGCCGGTCTCGATGAAGCCGTGATCATTGATATAATAGTTTTTATCATTAAACCGGTTTATGGCGGAATTGACATTCGCCGCGTTCCGGAACAGCGTCGTGAATATCTGATAGCTCGTCGTTCCGTCCGCCAATGTAGTCGCGACCTGGATGATGTAGAAGCCCGGCACCGTGAAATTCAGTTTGAATCCGTCCTCACCGTTCTGCGGGAGGATTTTCTTCTTCGTCTCCTTCGTTTCCTTCTTTTTTACCGTTTTCCCGTACTCATCCGTTTCAGGCTCGGTCTCAGACTCAGACTCGGTTTCTTTCTCTTCCTCGACATAAATTTCATCGAGATAAACAGCCTTCTCGGTTCCTTCCGAAACGCTCCAGTAAATGACGCGCGTGACTGCCGTGCCGGTAGCCTTCTCAAACGTCAATACCGGGCTGTAGGACTCGGAAAGCCGGACATTATAGACATAGCCGAGCGGCGTCACCTTCTTCGCGCCGGTCACACGCGCAAATGCATATTCAAACAGGTTCCGCGTGTCGAAGCACTGCAGGTAATCGGCAGAATAGAGCGTCGCGCCGTAAAGCGTCGCGCCGTTCCGTTCAGCGGCCGCCATATAGCAGCCTTTTCCGCCGGCGGTCTTTCCGTCGTTGCAAGCGAAGAATGACTCGTTTGCGAGGTCTCCGGTCATTACGCGGCGGGAACGCGTAATCTCGCGCGCTGCAGAATAATTTGTCGCAGAAACCGTATAAGCTTCGATCGACATCAGTTCCTTCAGATAGTCGATCTCGCAGGCCTTCTTCATGAGAAGCGCCATATCGTATGCGCAGGTATACTGGCCGTTCTCGTCGAGTCCGGTCGGGTTCGTGAACTTCGAATTGCTCATTCCGAGCGCGGCAGCGCGGGTGTTCATGACCTCGGCAAAGGCAGGGATGCGGACCGATAAATGCTCCGCGAGAGCATTGGCGGCAGCGTCACAGGAATCGACGATCATCAGATGGAGGAGATCATCGACCGTGAAGACTTCGCCCGGCCGAAGCGCCGGAGTGGTGAACCAGCTACGGGTTACGATCGTCCGCGCGGCTGATTCCGAGACGGTGACTTCTTCCGAAAGATCGCATTCTTCATAGATGATCAATGCTGTCAGCACTTTCGACAGATCCGCCGGCTTCAGATGCTGGAGCGCATTTTTCGTA
The DNA here is from genome assembly GCA_002315255.1 of Lachnospiraceae bacterium UBA1778. Classification (GTDB taxonomy): domain Bacteria; phylum Bacillota; class Clostridia; order Lachnospirales; family Lachnospiraceae; genus UBA1267. The sequence continues at coordinate 42,979 of DCGM01000027.1, read as the reverse complement.
ATGACCGCATTTCCTTCCCCGTCTAAGAGACAGTAGGCCAGCGAGTCGGTTACGACCGTTCCGTCCGGAATCAGCGGATTCAGATCCGATACCGGCGTGACCGGCGTTTCATCCGTTGGTCCTTCCGTCGGTTCTTCCGTCGGCTCTTCGAGACTTTCCGTCGGAACCGCCTCCGTCGAAGAATCTACATTCTGCTTACGCGTCGGGATCGTTTCGCCGTTTGGATTTGGGTCGCAAGCTGCTAATGATGCTGCCAGAATGACAGCTGTTAAAACTGCAAAAAGCTTTTTCATATGTTTTCCTTTATCGTTTTCCTTCAGCCGCTTCCGGCTGCACTTATCTTACGATGCTTCTACCGGGTCTTTTACGAGATTGACCACCCAGATGTTCTTTCGAAGAAGGATATAGCCGATCAGCACCTTAAAGAGGTTCGCCACATGCTCGGCGATATAGAGTTCGGTTGCCGATAAACCGGTAAACCGGGAAAGAAGATACACCGCCAGAATCGATACTCCCCAGATCGACACGCTGTCAAAGAGGAAGGTGATAAACGTCTTTCCGCCCGACCGGATCGTGAAGTACGCGGCATTCATAAACGCGACGGAGGGACAGAATATCGCATAGATGATCATAAGCTCCGATGCGAGCGCCCGAACCTCGTCCGTCGTATTATATAAGAGCGGGAAGAAGGTCGAAGTGAGCACTAAAAGGATGCCCGCGACAACGCTTAAACAGAGGGTGAAGAAAATCAGCTTATTATCCTCGTCCTTTGCGCGTTCGAGTTCGCCTGCGCCTAAAAGCTGTCCGACCATGATGGCAACTACATTTCCCATCGTTGTGAAGAGGATTGCCATCGTATTATTGATCGTGTTCGAGATATTCATAGCCGCGACGACTGTGATGCCGCTCATCGAATAAATCTGTACGAGCGTCGTCATTCCGAGCGACCAGAGGCATTCATTGATAAGGATCGGCGCACCTTTCCGGATGAAAACCCGAAGCTGCGCGAGCGGGATGCGCATCGACCGGTAGAGTCCCACAATCCACGAATTGCGTTCCTTATGCCGGTGCGACCAGATCATGACGATTCCGCACTCGATATAACGGGCAATGACCGTCGCGATCGCAGCGCCATTGACGCCGAGCGCGGGAAGGCCTAGCTTGCCAAAAATCAGAAGGTAATTTAAGAAGATATTGACGCCGACCGAAACGAGTCCGGCCACCATCGGCACGACGGTTTCGCCGCATTCACGAAGCGTGCTCGAGTAAACCTGGATCAATGCGAATGCCGGGAGCGAAATCAGGATGATCTTTAAGTATTCGTAGCCGTAGCCCAGGACCGCCGTGAGATTCGCGCCGCTGCCGTCGTCCGTCAAAAAGAAATTCAGGAAGAACGGTCCGCAGAAATAGAGAAGCGCCACTGCGCTTCCGGTCAGGATTAACGCCAGCAGGAACTTATAACGGACCGAATACCTTACGCCCTCGCAATCGCCTTTTCCGAAGAACTGGGCCGTATAGATGCCGACTCCGCTTAAGCCGCCGAAAATGGCGAGCGCGTACACGAAAAACAGCTGGTTCGCGATGGCGACGCCCGACATCGGCTCCGTGCCGACCGAGCCGACCATGATATTGTCCAGCATATTGACAAAGTTCGAGATAAAGTTCTGGATCATGATCGGGATCGTGATCCGAAGAACGGTACGGTAAAACGCCTTATCGCCGATATATTTTTCTTTGAACGACTTACGCCCGAAGCCGACCGCAGTCCCTGTTTTCTGCATTTTCACTTGTAGTCCTTTTTCCTGTCTGTCACAAAAAAATCAGAGCGGAAACGGTCAAACCGCTCCCACTCTAATTTACCATATCTGCCCCTTTCCCGCAAGGAGTTTTTACTTTCCCCGCAAGGCTTACACCAGGAGGTTTTACTTCTGGAACAGGGCGCGCATCGGGCATTTCTTACTTCTGGAACAAGGCGCGCATCGAGTTCAGGATCGCGATCACGCACACGCCGACGTCCGCAAAAACAGCGAACCACATGCCGACGATGCCGAATGCGCCGAGGAGCAATGCAAGCCCTTTGATGCCGAGGCAGAGAATAATATTCTCGTTCACGATCCGCACGGTTTTCTTCGCGATCCGCATTGTGGACGCGATTTTCGAAAGGTCATCGTCCATCAGCACGATATCGGCCGCTTCGATCGCCGCATCGGAGCCGAGAGACCCCATGGCGAGACCGAGGTCGGCGCGCATGATGACCGGAGCATCATTGATTCCGTCGCCTGCAAAAGCGACCTTCCCTTTTCCGGCCAATGCGCTGATTTCGTCTTCCACATGTTTCACCTTATCGCCCGGCAGAAGATCCGAAAAGACTTCATCCACAGAAAGCTTTTTCGCGACTGCTTCCGCGGCTTCTCTCCGGTCGCCGGTCAACATGACGAGGCGGCGGGCGCCGGCTTCCTTCATCGCGTTCAGGGCTTCCTTCTCATTGTCTTTTATCGTGTCCGAAATCAGGACATAGCCGAGGCTTTGACCGGATCTCTGCTGTAGATTATCCAGTGCGGCATAAGTTTCGCCGTCGGGCCCATCGCCTAAGACCGCGAGATAGGTGACTGTGCCCATCCGGTCTTCCGGCGCCTCCGTTTCAATGCCGTAAGCCTTCATCAGCTTCTCATTTCCGATAAGATAACGTTTTCCTTTAAAATCAGCGGAAATACCCTGTCCCGGAATCTCTTCATGGGCCGTCACAAGGGACGGATCCAATCTTCCTGCCCTTTTATTAGGCGGCGCCGCTTCCGGAATCTGTCCGGCCTTATCGCCAGTAGTCTCTTCGGTCTTCCCTTCGTCTTTCCCGCTCAGCCACGCTGCCCGAAGCGCTTCGCCGATCGGGTGGGTGGAGAAGCTTTCGAGATGCGCCGCAATTTCGAGAAAAGCGTCTTCCGAAATCCCTTCCGGGCAGACCGCATTCACTTTAAACTCACCCTTCGTCAGCGTTCCGGTCTTATCGAACACGATCGTCCGGACTTCGGAAAGCGCTTCGAGGAAGGAGCTTCCTTTGACGAGCACGCCGTGCTTCGAGGCGGAGCCAATGCCCCCGAAGAAGCCGAGCGGCACCGAAATAACGAGCGCGCACGGGCACGAAATCACGAGGAACGTGCAGGCGCGGCCGATCCATTCACTCCAGGCTCCGTTAAAAAAGAGCGGCGGGATCACCGCCAGAAGGACGGCAGAAACCGTCACAAACGGCGTATAATATTTGGCAAACCGGGTGATAAAATTCTCGGTTTTCGCTTTCCGCATCGAGGCATTTTCGACGAGCTCCAGAATCCGCGCAACGGTCGATTCTTCATAGACTTTCGTCACCTCCGCGACAAGCGTTCCGGAGCCGTTCATGCAGCCCGAGATGACCGGATCGCCGATCCGTACGGAGCGCGGAACCGATTCGCCCGTTAAGGACGAGGTGTCGAGCATTGACGCGCCCTGGCGCACGATTCCGTCGAGCGGCACTTTTTCACCCGGGCGGATAATGATCATCTCGCCCACCTGTACGTCTTCCGGGTCTTCCTTCGTGATCTCGCCGTCCCGCATCACATTGGCGTATTCCGGCGCAATCGACATCAGCGCGGAGATCGACTCGCGGCTCTTTCCGACAGCGTAACTCTGGAACAGTTCGCCGACCTGATAGAACAGCATAACCGCGACCACTTCCGTATAATCCCCGATAAAAAACGCGCCAAAGGTCGCAATCGTCATCAGGAAATTTTCGTCAAAAACATGGCCGTGGATTATATTTTTCCCGGCCTTCAGAAGGACGTCATAGCCTGCGGTAAGATAGCCCGCGACGGCGAGACCGATCAAAATCCCCGTATAAACCGGGCTGTTCTTCAAAAACCAGAGGACCTCGGTCTTCTCCACGATGAGAAGCACCGTGAACAGCGCGAGCGCGACGAGGATCCGTACAAACAGGCTTTTCTGTTTTTTCGTGAGATATTTCAGCATAGTTCTGCTCCCGCATTATTCGCGGACAATTCTGCACTCCGGAATCGTCTTTTTTCCGACCTTGACCACTTCGTCCATTACTTCTTCAAAGCGTTCGTCCGCAATGACGATGGTCAGCTTCTGCGTCAGGAAATTGACGCCTGCATCTTCGACGCCTTCCACTTTCTTAATCGCCGCTTCCAGCTTCGCAGCGCAGTTCGCGCAATCTAAATCTTCCAGCATAAATTTCTTTTTCATCGTCATTCCTCCTCAATATGTTCTGTGCCCATGGCTATAATCGTCTTCACATGCTCGTCCGCGAGCCCGTAAATCACTTGCTTTCCTTCACGCCGTGACTTTACGAGTTTTCCGGTCTTCAGCCCCTTAAGCTGATGCGAAATGGCCGACTGGGTCATCTCCAATGCCTCGGAGAGTTCGCTCACGCTTCGCTCCCCCGCCGCAAGCGCCAGCAAAATGCGAAGCCGGGTCGAGTCGCCAAAGAGTTTAAAAAGATCGGCGAGATCGTAGAACTGTTCTTCCGTCAATCCATTCTCGTACAGGTTCATTGAAATTCTCCTTTGAATCCGTTTCTAAGTGCGCGGTTCTTTGTCAAGTTTTGTTCAAGTCCCTTGCCAAAGGTTGTTCATGTGCCTTGTTAAAGTTTGTTCATTTGAGCATTTGTTCATATGTTTAATCCAAATATAACGCCTCTCCGTCTGTTTGTCAATCGTTTTTCCAAACTGCGCAGGAGTAAAATTGATCGGTTGGGCTATGAAACCGCCCCTTTCGTATGCTATAATCGAAAGCGAAATGAACCCGCTTCCAAACGGGCAGAAAAATACCGCTTCTTCGGAAGCGGATAAGGAGGTCTACGATGGTAAAAATTACAGTAGAAGTCAACGGAATGATGTGCGGAAACTGCGAAAAGCATGTCAATAAGGCGATCGAGAACGCCTTCAAGGTAAAGAAGGTCACTTCCGACCATAAGGCGAACCGGACGGAAATCATCGCGGATGAGCCGATAGATGAGGGCAAACTGAAAGCCGTCATCGAAGACGACGGCTATCAGGCTGGTGTTATTTCAGTTGAACCTTATGAGAAGAAAGGCATTTTCGGCTAATCTACGCTTTACGGCTCCGATGCGTTTTTGCTTTCCTCTTCGCTTTCCGGCGCTGTCCACGTCTTCGGGAATTCCTCCCAAAGCGCAGTCTCCGTCTTCGAAAGTGAAGTGAAATACGTGCGGAGCTCCGCGCAGAGATAACGGACCTTGTCCTGCACATGGGTGCTCAGATAGCAGAACATTTCCGGCGCGTCGCCCGAGCAGAGATACTCGAAAAGCCGTGCGCGGTCTTCCATCGGATACGTTTTCGCATAAGCGTCCGCGAACCAGACAACGTCCGGGTTCTCGAGCGCTTTTTCATCGGCCGGCGTAAAGCGCGGATATAAGGAATCCGTCACGTCATTGCCCATCGCGTCCTGATACGACATAAAGTAGTGGAAGCCCTCCGGATTCAGTTCCTCCCACAGAGCGAACGCCTCTCCCGCATCCTTCCGCTTCGAGAGCGACCGGTCAATGACATGCATCAGTTCATGTGCAAAATTGGTTGCGGGGCCTAAGCAGTTCCGGTTGATTACAATGATCACCCGGTTGTCAATGATGACCGTGAAAGCCGCTGCCGTAAGCACACGGGCGGCATTTCCCCCGTCCGCGGAAGTTTCTTCCCCGTCTGTCTCTTTTCCCTGAATATCATCGCAAATGCAGATATCGAGACCATCATAGCCTCTAATGATTTCCTCCAGGAAACCATCCGGCATCTTATTCAAGAGCTGCTCGATCTCATCCGCCGCGCCGGTCGCTGCCGCGATGTCCGCGCACGGAACTGCGAGATAATCCGGGAAATCCTGCGTTACGGCATTATCGCCTAAAAAGAATCCGATCCCTGATGCGCACTTTTTCGTGTAAACACGGTCTGCGTCAGGGTATTTTTTTTGCGTGTAATATGTCAGATCGCCGATCCGGCGGATGCCCGTCTCGGTCGGATTGTCAAAGACTGCGAGCGACGCAGGCTCATTATTACCTGCGGCTGACGTTCCGGCATTCCCGCTTTCGTCTGTAGCGGTGTTTCCTGCATTGTCTTTAGCGGCGTTTCCGGCGCCGTCTTCACGTTCGGGTGTCCAGAGATAGAAATTCGTCGTCTCCTCGCCGTAGGAATCCGCAAAGATGAAGCCGCCGCCAAAGGGCAGAACTTCGGAAATCTTACAGGGATTCTCTTTTGTTCCCGAAACGGTAAGCTCCGCGGTCGCGGTCTTCGTTTCCGCTTCATAGAGGCGGAGCACAAATCCGGTTTCTCCCTGTTCACGCGTTAAAAACGCGCCGTCTACGAATCGGAGAATCTCTTCGCTTTCACCGGTCACATACGTATGTCCCTGCTCCGTTCCGGTTGAAGAAAAGACAGAAACGGCCACAGAACCCGCCGGAAGTTTCGAAAGCTTCGTTTCGGAAAGCAAGCGCGTCACTTGCGCTTCGTCCGCTTTTCCGGCTGCAGAGATCGTCGTCGGATCCGCGATTATACCGCTCTCAATGCTCTCTCCTGTCACGAAGTCCACATCGAGGAACACGGGATTCTGGTAAAGATCCTTGCAGCCCAAAAGGACATTTTCCGGTCCGGAAAGCTCCGCAGAAATAATTTCATACGAAATCTTCGACCAGGTAAATCCGTGTCCGTCCGGGAAAATAACCTTCAGCGCATTGTCCGAAAGGTACGCAAACCATCCGTCTCCAAATACCGGATTATCGAATGTTCCGTTTTCCGAGAAGAGCGGCTGGAAGTCCTGGTCCAGGAACGCCAGCGTATCTTCGTAACAGTATACATACCGGTCTGCGCCGCAATACCGGAGATATTTTTCTTCATAGCCTAACAGGACGCGTTCGCCGTTTTCATCCGTATAGTAAAACCGCGCGGCCTGGATGCCGAGGTCGGCAATGCGCCACTTCGCATACAGAAAGTCGTATTCCGCCGCGATAATCCCATTGTTCGCAAGGAGCGTAAGAAGCATCCGCGTGTCGCGGAAATCGACATAAAGGACTCGCTGGAAGCCGGTGATCATCTGCTGGAAATCGACCGAATAAAGGTTCTCCGCAAACGCCGCCTTTTCGCCCATATGCGATTTCAGCGCTTCCTCTTCCGGCGTCAGAATCACCGTCGGCGCCTCTGTTTCCTCGATATAGCCAGAGGTGTCCGCAGAGGGGTCGAACGGCAGATTATTGATTCGGCAGGCTGCAGCCCCCGAAAGCAATGTCAATATTAAGATGATCGAAAAAATCCGTTTTTTCATCAATACTCCATTTTTTCTGAACTCTTAACTCTATCTTAACCCTTTTCTGTGTCTTTTTTGTAAACACGGAGTCTCCGAAGCGCCTGTGCGACAAAATAGCCGCCCACGCCGGCGCTCAAGGCTTCACTGATTCCGATGGAAAGGCACATCAGAAGATACGAAGCGTCCGTAAAATATACAAACAGAAGGACGAGCGGCACGATCACCGTGTTCGAAACGATCGGCGGCAGAAGCGCTAAAATCTTATGCTTCCGGAGAAGATATGTTCCGACCGCGCCGAGAAGCGTCGCGAGACTTCCGAAGAGGACGTCAAACGGCAATGCGCCCGTCAAAAGGTTCGCGAGGGCACACCCGATCGCGAGCCCCGGAATGGCTGCAGGCGTAAAGACCGGCAGAATACAAAGAATTTCGGAAATGCGGAATTGGATGAACCCGGACGACATTCCGAAGAGGCTGCTCAAAAAAGTCAGCCCTACATAAAGCGCCGCAATTACGCCGCCCTCCGTGATTCTTCTGATGGTCAGGTCTCCGTTCTTCATTTCACTCAATATCCGATCGCCGAATCGAATCTCACTTTATATTCAAGCGTTAATCCATCTCTATCCTTATAAACCGTTCACTAACCCTGCTCTCGCCTTATAATCCGTCCGCCGGTCCTGTTTTCGTCTTATAACTCGATTACCAGTCCGGTCTTCAGGTGGTGAAGCTTCTCTCCCAGTTCTTCTTTTAAAATTCCGTATGCCCGCTCGCCGGTGCAATGCCCCGTGCAAACGTAAGGCACCTCACAATTCTTTAGTTTTTCGGCAAATTCGCGCACTTCATTGTCCGTTCTCGAATGCAGATGGAAACCGCCGACGAGCGCCGCGACTTTCTGTGTTCCGCAGTTCTCCCCAGACTTCTCTCCGGTGTTCTCTCCGCCGTTCTCTCGGCCCCCGAGCGTTTCCAGCACTTCGGTCACGATATCCGATGCGCCGCCGTGCGAGCAGCTGTTAAAGATGACGAGCCCGTTTTCCGTTTCAAATACGAGACTCTGCTCGTGCGAAAAATCATCCGTCACCCAGCCGTTTTCCGTTCTCCGGATCATGTTCTCGCGCTTTCCGATCAAGTCACGGCCCGGCTTCTTATGGGAAATCAGATGAATCCCCTCCGAAATCTCCCGGTCCTCCGATACGCGCTCCACGCGGTCCGCATATTTCTTCAGAACCCCTTTCGGAAGTCCGATATATTTCGGGAAAAACAGGATTTTCTTATAGCAGTCCTCCCCGCAGCATTCCTGCAGATAAAACTTGGCGGAAGCATTCTCTTTGAAGAAACGCTCCATCCCGTTCGAGTGGTCATAATGCGCATGCGAAAGCACCGCATAATCGACCTCTTCCAGACGGAAGCCGAGCGCCGCAGCGTTCTTCGCAAAGCGCTCCGACGCGCCAGTATCGAGAAGAATCTTCTTCCCGCGATACTCGATAAACGCCGAAAGCCCCCACTCGCCTGAGAGCCCGCAGCCTGCTGTATTGTCGACCAAAACAGTTGCCTTTAAATCTGCCATAGAATTCTCCTTCTTAGAACAGTCCCGCTATAAGATAGACGAGGAAGGAAATGAGCCATGCGATCGCGCATTGGCCGAACACTACCCAGAGCGCCCATTTCCGTCCAAGCTCCCGCCGCACAGCTGCGACGGCTGCCACGCACGGGGTATAAAGCGATGAAAACACGATCAATGCAAGCGCCGCAGCGGGCTTTAGCACCGCGGAAAGCGCCGCCTCGGAGCCGATCAGCACCTGAAGTGTCGAAACCATCGATTCTTTCGCTAAAAAACCGCTGAAAAACGCCGTTACGACTCTCCAGTCGGAAAATCCCACTGGTGCGAAGACAGGCGCTAAAAAGCCCGAAATTTGAGCGAGAATGCTCGCTCCCGAATCCGTCACCATATTGAGACGGAAATCATATGTCTGGAGGAACCAGATGATGATCGAGGCGAGAAGGATGACCGTAAATGCACGCGTCAGGAAATCCTTCGCCTTTTCCCACAGGAGCTGAAGGACGTTTTTCAGTCCCGGGAAGCGATAATTCGGAAGCTCCATGACGAACGGGACCGGGTCGCCTTTAAAGACGGTCTTCCGGTAGACTGCGGACATCAGGATTCCGATCAGAATATCAAAAAGGTAAATGCCGACCATTACAAGCCCCGCATAAGCCGGGAAAAAGGCAGTTGCGAAGAACGCATAAATCGGAAGCTTCGCGCTGCAGCTCATAAACGGGGTCATCAGAATCGTCATTTTACGGTCTCGCTCCGACGGCAATGTCCGTGCGGACATGACGCCGGTCACCGTGCAGCCGAAGCCGACGAGCATCGGCACAATCGAGCGTCCGGAAAGGCCGAGCCGGCGAAGCGGCTTGTCCATCACAAATGCGACACGCGCGAGATAGCCGCTGTCCTCTAAAAGCGACAGAAACAGGAACAAAATGATAATGATCGGGAGGAATGAAAGGACCGACCCGACACCGGTAAAGATTCCGTCAATGATCAGCGAGTGAAGCCAGGGCGCCACGCCGATCGCAGTAAGTCCCTGGTCCGCAAGGTCCGAGAGAGCACTGATTCCGCCGGCGAGAAGCTCCTGAAGCGCTGCGCCAAGCACATGGAAAGTGAGATAAAACATCAGGCCGATAATCAGAATAAAGCACGGGACCGCCGTCCATTTTCCGGTGAGGACCCGGTCGATCTTCAGGCTGATTTCGCGGCTCTTCGAGGCCTTCGGATGGATGACCGCCGCATTGCAGATCTTCATGATAAAACTGAAACGCATATCAGCGATCGCCGCCGCGCGGTCCAGTTTCCGCTCGTCCTCCATCTGAATGACGATATGCTCGATCAGCTCTTTTTCATTCTGCTGAAGCTTCAATGCATTGAGGATCAGTTCGTCGTTCTCCGCGACTTTCGACGCGGCGAACCGGAGCGGAATCCCTTCCGCCTCCGCATGGTCTTCGATCGAGTGCATGATAGCATGAAGTCCTCTGTGGACTGCGCCGCCCTCATGGTTCTCATCGCAGAAGTCCTGCCGGCCCGGCCGCTCCTGGAACATGGCCACATGCATTGCGTGGTCAATAAGCTCGCTGATACCTTCGTTTTTCGCGGCGGAAATCGGGATAACCGGAATTCCGAGCGCGCCCTCCAGCGCATTGATATCGATCGAGCCGCCGTTTTCGCGGACCTCGTCCATCATATTTAACGCGAGCACCATCGGGATATCGAGCTCCATCAGCTGCATCGTGAGATACAGGTTCCGCTCAATGTTCGTCGCATCGACTATATTGATGATGCCGTCCGGTTTTTCATTTAAAACAAATTCACGGGTGACGATCTCTTCCGGCGTATACGGAGACATCGAGTAGATTCCCGGAAGATCGGTCACCAGCGTGTCCGGATGTCCTTTGATTGAGCCGTCCTTCCGGTCGACTGTGACGCCGGGGAAATTGCCGACATGCTGGTTTGCGCCGGTCAGCTGGTTAAAGAGCGTCGTTTTTCCGCAGTTCTGGTTTCCGACGAGCGCAAACGTGACTGTTTTCCCCTTCGGCAATGGGTTCTCGTCCGCCTTCACATGATAGCGGCCGCCTTCGCCAAGTCCGGGGTGCTCCAGCCGAGTGCGCTTCTTCGATGATCTTTTCGTCTTATCTGTGCCGCGTGCTTCCGCTTCCGCACCGGTTTTTGCGCCGGTTTTCGAAACTGTCTCCGCACCGGTTTCCGAAACTGCTTCCGCGCCGGTTTTCCGGATCTCGATCTCTTTCGCTTCGGCCATCCGGAGCGTCAGTTCATAGCTATGAATCCGGAATTCCATCGGATCGCCCATCGGAGCGAACTTCACAAGCGTCATCTCCGCGCCGGGAATAACTCCCATGTCGAGAAAATGCTGCCGAAGCTCGCCATGGCCGCCGACGGCAGTCACGATCGCCTGCTCTCCGATTTTTAAATCACAAAGGTTCATAAAGATAGTCCTTCTTTCATGTCGACTGCCTTATCTTCTTCATTTGAATAATTCTGCCGTTCTGCCCGACCATTCTCTCCGTCCGTTCTGTCCGGCCGCTTTGTCCGGCTGCGGCACTGTAAAAAACAGGCGGAGTCTCCTCCGCCTGAATTCAAGGCGGGTTCGGTTCAGGCTGCCTGCCGCCTGATATTATTTCGTGCGCTCATACGGAGCGTCCGCATTCTCGCGCTGTCTTTGTTCGCGGTTTCGCCGCTCAGTTCGTCACCGGTTCACTCCAGTGATAAACATTATAGATGTCGGTGAAGCGGTACATCATATTCGCGCATCCGTCATCCAGCGTGAACATGCCGACGGTCAGTCCGCTCTCCGGCACGATCACCGTGTCGCCGATCAAGTAGGAGTCGAGATAGTTTCCGTCATAATCATAATAATCACAGACAAAGTCAAGCCGATCGCCCGCTACGATTTCCGTAACCGCTTTCGCTTCGACTTCCACGTCATCCCCGTAAACCGGAACAGCGCCGATGACGCGGCCGTTCGGAGACGTCTGATCGAACACAAGCTGCAGGCGGACAAGCGTATCATTCAAGTACGCCGGCACCCAGCCGTTAATCGTATAATCCGTGCCGGAGCTTACCATGTTTTCAAAGTAATACGCGACGCCCTGGCCGTTGATGGAAAGCCATTCCGCCTTCTCCGGTGCCGCCAATGTTCCGTCCTGGTTAAAGGTGAAAATATTGTCGAGGCCGAGGTCGATATAGCCCTCTCCGTCGTCGAAATACATCGACATCAGAAGCTGCGTGACGAGCTGCCACTGCTCTTTCGTAAGCGAAATATAATAATTCCCTGCGCTTCCCTTCCAGTTCAGCGTCTGGTCGTCAAAAATCTTTCCTGCCAGCTGGTCGGCGATCTCGTCATTCGTGATCGTGCGATCCTCTAAGAATGCCGTCCGGTCACTAAAGAGTCCGGAGATCATTGAGGAAAGATCGAGGCCGCTGCTCGAGCTGCTTCCGCTGCCAATGTACTGGCCGAGGAGGCTGGAAATCAGCGAGGAAGAGCTGCTCGTGTACTCATTGCCGCTGTTCGTGCTGCCGCCGAGGAGCGATGTGAGCGACGACGCATAGTTGGTCGTACCGCCGGAAACAATCTGGCCGGAGGACTGCGTCGACGTATAGTTCGAGATACAGGTCTTATAGCTTGAGTCATTGCTGACTGTCGTATAGATAGTAGAAGCCGTGCTCGCATAGCTCGTCCGGTTCTTCGGGAAATAAATCGAAAGGCCGTAGGCATTGGAAAGTCCGGAGGAGGTCCGGTTATACTTAATCGATGCTAACAGCGCTTCTTCGAGTGCCTTTCCTTCGTCCGTATTGAGAAGCTTCGCGAAATGGATCAGGTCGATCTGGTCAATCTTCGACGAAGATGCGAACTCATGAGAGGACGCACGCGCGCTCGCGACCGTCGAATATTTTCCGTCGGTAACCATTCCCGAAAGATTATTCCAGAATGCTGTGAGCTTCGACGGAACAGTCGATGCGAATTCAGCGAGGTCGACAACCGAAAGGGTAGTCGCCTGCCCGCGGCACTGCGATGCACAGGTGCTGACGAACGTATCGCAGATCGTCTTTCCGATGCTCAGCGTGTCGAGCGAAGAGTTCTTTCCGATCGCAGTCAGCCAGTCCGTATAATACCAGCCGATGCCCGGTTCCGATTCTTCCGATGCGATCATATAGTCTGCGTACGGTTCCAAGGTAAGCGCCGTATCCGCAGTCGCCATGAGGCATGCGTCAAATCCGATAAAGTCAAATGTGACTCCGCCCGCCTTTAACGCTTTCGCCAGATTTGTCAGGCTCATCGAGCCCTTCGACGAGTACTTCTCGTCATAGCCGTAGCCGGAAACTGATCCGCCGCCGTGATCCCAAAGAATCAGCTCGTAGCGGTTCGCCGGGTAATTCTTTTTACACCAGGAAATAAAGCCTGCCAGCGTTTCCGGGTCGGTCATCACGTCCGCACCTTCATCGCTGCTCACGCAGGTCAGTTTCCCGTCTTTTATCAGATAAATCTGGTTCGTCGTCGAAGAAATGACATTGTTCTTCCACTTTTTACAGCCGCCGGTATAGACGAGGAGATTGATGTTCGACGAAAGCGTCGCATTCAGCATCTCCTGAAGATCATTCGTTCCCATGCCGTACGAACTTTCGAGGTCCGTTCCGCACATATAAACCATGATCGTCATCTGGTCTTTATTATTGCCTTTGATGGTGGTGCGTTTTCCGCGCGCCGTCGTCGCGACTGTCGTATTCAATGTGCCGGTATTGTCAGACGATGCCCAGGTGTTCGCCGTCGTCGTCTGGCCCGTAAAGTCCGTTAAGGAATAGTTCGAGCTTCCGGTGCCGGTTCCGGAAATCAGATCGGAGATGCCGAGGCTTTCGAGGATAGACGAAAGTCCCATCGTAGAGCCCTGCTGCTGCGTTTGCGCCTCTGTTTCCGTCGGGTCGGTGCTGAAGCAGCCGGTCAGATTGCTCAGCCCGAATCCGCCGCCGAGAATCGCGACCGCTGCAATGATCAGGATAATCTTCCCGATTCCGCCGCCGGAACTGCTGCCGCTGCTGCCGCTGCCGGAGCCTAAGATAGAGCCTGCCGCCGAGGCAATCGTCGAAATCGTATTTAAGTCAAGATCGCGTTTCCCGCTGCCGGAGCTTCCGCCGACACGCGAGCCGCTTGGACGGGATGAACTGCCGCTTGGGCGTGAAGAACTGCTGCTTGGCCGAGTGGAGCTGCCGCTCGGACGGGAGGAACTGCCGCTTGGGCGCGAGGAGCCTGTCTTGATGCCGCTGCCGGAAGAATGCGAGCCCTCTTTGCGCCCGCCCTGTCCGACAGGACCGGTTCCGAGGCCGTCGCCCCGCTTATGCATGTTTCCGCTTCCAGAAGTGTTTCCTGTTTTTCTGCCGTTCAAGTCACTCATGGTTCTCCCTTTCTTCGTCAAGCGTCTGAATTTCGGATCCGCCCCTGCTGCCTTCTCTGAATCTGAAAACCTTATTCGTTCGTATAAATCTTTATTCGTTCGCGTAAAAACTTATTCGTTCGCGAAAAACTTATTCGTTCGTATAATTGTCGAAATAGCCCTGAACGAGGACGATCGGGGTGCCCTTGTCGCCGGAGCCCGAGGTCAGGTCGCAAAGCGATCCGATAAGGTCCGTCAGCTGGCGCGGCGTCGTTCCTTCCGAAGCCATCTCGCCCTTCAGGTCATGGTCCTTCTTCCGGATGCTGTCGGAGATCGCTTCCTTCAATGCTTCACCGGAAAGGTCCTTATAATCATTGTCCGCGAGATATTTTAACTTTAACTCGTTCGGCGTGCCGTTCAGTCCGTCCGTATGGAACGGTGAAACGACCGGGTCCGCGAGCTCCCAGATCTTTCCCTGCGGATCCTTGAATGCGCCGTCGCCGTAAACCATGACTTCAACATGCTTTCCGGTCGCTTTCAGTATGCGCGCCTGGATATCTGTTACGAGGTTCGATGCGTTGTGCGGGAAGAGCTTGATCTTATCTTCCGTCGCCTTGTTCGAGCCGAGAAGGCCGTAAAGCTCATTGCAGCCGCTGCCGTCGATAGGTGCGGTCATGATATCGTCCATGCCGAGTACGACACGCGCGCCATTCTCGCGTAAGATGCGCTTATTGCGCTTCCGCGTATGAATATCGCAGGAAATAACGGTGTCGGTATAATTGAGGATCGTTTTCGCCTGGTTTGCAAAGATGATTTCGCACTCTGCGCCACAGGATTCGACGAGTTTCTGATAGAAATCGACATAATCGACGCCGGTGAACTCGTGGCGGTTCTCGCCGAAAAGCTCACGATATTTTGCAAGCGTGAGTACGTCCGAATACGGATTTACGCCGGCCGCGTCGATTTTGTCCAAGGAAACGAGCTCATTGCCCACTTCATCCGACGGATAAGAAAGCATCAGGACGACCTTCTTCACGCCCAATGCGATACCCTTTAAGCAAATCGAAAAACGGTTCCGGGAAAGGATCGGGAAAATGACGCCGACCGTTTCGCCGCCCGTTTTCGCCTTAACATCCTTCGCTATATCATTAACAGTACAATAGTTTCCCTGCGCGCGCGCCACGATCGATTCGGTGACAGCAATGACATCGCGGTCATGAAGTGCGAAGCCTTCTGCTTCCGCCGCTTCCAGAACGCTGTCCGCAACGATAACGCCTAAATCATCGCCTTCGCGGATAATCGGGCAACGGATGCCCCGGGATACTGTTCCTACTCTTCTCTCATAATCTGCCATTTTAATACCTCCTTGGTATAAAAATCCGCGTATATTATAGCGCACGGCACAAAAATCCACAAGAAAAAAATTGCCCTATCTTTTTCTCGTTTTGGCTTTAAGTTCCGTATAATTTGAAACACAGACAGAAAGCGCGGCAGTTTTTGCTGCCGCGCTTTTTCCTTTATTTACGTATCAATACGGATTATTTAAGGATTCTTACCTTGCCGATAACCGGAAGCTCTTTTGCAGTTCCGTTCACTACATTGATGATGCCGATAACCGAAAGGATCAATGCTGCCAGGCTTACAAGACCGCCGAGAACAGAGAAAAGCCATCCGATATACGGAATAAATCCTAAAATGCTGACCACGCAACCTAAAATAGCTTCTGCAAGGAACAGGACTAAACCCTGATTAGCATGGAACCGTGCAAACGTGGAATCCTTCGCTGCAAAAATCGGAACTAAAACTAAAATTCCGAGGTAAGACAGGATACCCATCAATTTGTCGTTGTCGTTCTGCGGTCCACCGACCTCAGCGGAATGGTCTTCCGTGTTCGTAAACTCCGTGATCTTCTCGTTGATGTCACTCATTTTTCAATCCCTCACTTAAAAAAATTTATTCAGTGCTCTTCGCATCTGACAATACAGAGTATAGCACCCTTTTCAGTGTTCTGAAAGTAAATCTTCAGAAAAATAGCGTGCCCCCAATGCCTGCGCTGATGATAATAGCGCCGATTATTTCTTAATCATACAGAATAGATTCAATCTTTACAGGCGGCTGTCTTCATGTCCCATGAACTTTTTTCTGATATTCTTCTTCATAAAGCGCTTCGTCAAAAGGAATCGTAACCTCTTTTGAAAGCCATGAAGAAAGGAGCATCGCGTTAATCAGTTCGACCGCGCGTATTCCTTCCTCGCCCTCCGCGAGCTGCGGCCGTCCGAAGCGGATTTTATCAACGAACGACTGTGTGAGCGCCTGATACTGCGGTTTCGCAGGCTCTGTTTCCACCGCCCGCCAGCAGGATGTCTCCGGCTCCCGATAGAAACCCTCTTCGGAGGTGAAGCAGATTTCACGCTCCGGCTTCGAAAGTTCGAAGATCTCCAGTATCTTTCCGTCGGTCCGGAATTGCGCGCCGTCCAATGTGATCTCGAGCCGGTTCGTTCCCGGGAGATCGCCGGTCGAGGTTACAAAGACGCCTGTCGCGCCGTTCGGAAACTCGAGATAAGCGGTCACGTCATCTTCTACTTCAATCTCGTGCCACTTCCCTTCATGGCAGAAAGCGCGCACTTTTTCCGGCATTCCGCAGATCCATTGGAGAAGGTCCAGGTTGTGGGGGCATTGGTTCATCAGGACGCCGCCCGCTTCCGACCGCCAGGAGGATCGCCAGCCGCCGCTTTCATAATATGCCTGCGTCCGGTACCAGTCGGTGACGATCCAGTTCACCCGCTTCAGTTCGCCATACTTTCCGCTTTTTATCAGTTCACGCAGCTTCGCATAGACCGGATTCGTCCGCTGGTTATATACCATGCCGAAAACTAAACCTGTCGCTTGATCTCCTGCAGTTTGATTTTCAGCAGTTTGATTTCCTGCCGTAATAACGCTGCCGCCGGTCTGTTCCCACGCTTTATTCATGGCGCGGACCTGTTTTACCGTCACGCCCGCAGGCTTTTCGCAAAGGACATGAATACCGTTCTTAAACGCGAGTTCTGCGAGCTCCGGATGGTCCTTATGGGGCGTCGCGATAAGCACCGCATCGACTACTCTGCTCGTAATCAGCGCTTCTCCGCTGTCAAAAATCTGAACTTCCGGCAGAAGTTCCTTCCGCGCGAGCGCCCGCGCTGCTTCGCCGCGGTTCGCGACAGCCGTCAGCATCGCACCGTCCACTTCGCCTTTTGAAAGATAAGCCGCATGAATCTTCCCGATATTCCCATACCCGATCACGCCAATCCGTATCTTATCCATGTCCGTTCCTTTCATCCGTATGCCCACGCGCGTCTTTTTGCGTCTACCGCTTTTTCCTGTTTCCCTGAAACAGTAAACACGGCCCGGTGCGACGCACCAGACCGTGTAAAAGTTCAAATAATGGTAAACCGAAGAATAAAACTGACAGCAACCGAGACGATGCCTACCGTGATAAACGGAGCAAAGCTCCAGCCGGTTTTTCTGTTCTTCTCTGAACGCTTCTCAGCATAGTCGACGAGATCCGCATATTTCTGCTTTCCGCTCATTTTGGATGCAGTATAGCTTATCGTGTCGAATTGGCCGAAATAGGTTACGAGAATCAGCATTCCGATACAGAATGTGACGCCGCCTCCGATTCCGAACGCATCCACATAATAGAGAGGCGTCACGAAATCATGGAGAAACAGATATAAAAGGCCGACTGCTAAGCAGATGCCGCATGCAATGAGATAGCGGACCACCGGCTGTTTAAAAAATCGATAGAAAAAAGTCATCAGTTGTTCAGTTCCTTCTTATACGCTTCAAACTCCTTCGTATCACAATAGACGAAATGGCCCGGAAGGACTTCCTTCAGCGTCGGCTTGTCGCTATTGTCATAGTGATGGACTTCAGCCGGTACATAGGTGATACGCTTTCTCTGCTTCTCGGAGCGCGGATTCGGCTTAGGAATCGCAGACAGAAGCGCCCGCGTATACGGATGCATCGGATGATAGAAGAGTTCGTCGCTGGTAGCAGTTTCTACGACTTTTCCGTAGTACATGACGACGATCTTATCGCAGAAATACTTGACGACAGAAAGGTCATGCGCAATGAAGATGATCGAGAGGTTTCTCTCCTTCTTCAGATCGTTTAACAGGTTGATTACCTGCGCACGGATCGAAACATCCAGTGCAGAAATCGGTTCATCGCAGATCAGAAGCTTCGGGTTCATGATCAGTGCACGCGCGATACCGATACGCTGACGCTGTCCGCCGGAGAACTCGTGCGGATAACGGGAAGCGTGCTCTTCGACGAGACCGACGGTTTCGAGAATCTCGACAACCTTCTTATGGTTCTCGACCTTATCGCGGAAGCCCTGAATCTTTAAGCCTTCCTGAATGATATCTTCGACGGTCATACGCGGATCCAAAGAATCGATCGGGTCCTGGAAGATCATCTGGATTTCGTTCATCAGTTTCCGGCTGACATGCTCATTGTCGAACTTGATCGCCTTAATCTTTTCTTTCTGAGTCGCAATCGTTTCCGCAAGCGTAGCCTTTAAGGACGCGATTTCAGCATCAGCTGCGTTCTTAATCGCAATGACCTGCTGGTCATAATCAGCGAGATCATGGGAAAGCGCTGCCAGCTTTTCCTGAGTTTCTTTATTGATATTGTCAATCTGCTCTTTCGTGCGGATCTTCTTCCATTTGATTTCCTTCCGGTTCCAGCGGTCGCCGGCGCTGATACGGACGCCGCGATAATAGATGGAGCCTGAAGTGATGTCATACAGACGGATCAGTGAACGGCCGGTGGTCGTTTTTCCGCATCCGGATTCGCCGACGATACCGAGACACTCGCCTTCTTTTAAGTCAAAATTGACATCGGAAACCGCCTTCAGTTTCTGACGGTCTGCGCCTTTACCGATTGAGAAATACTGCTTCAAATGATGGACAGAAAGAAGTACGTTCTCATCACGATACTCCGGTTTCTGTTTCACTTTCGGGTTTACGCCGTACTCTTTGTTAAAATCTTCAATCATGATTACGGTCCTCCTCCAGTGAATTCTTGATTCTTTCGCTGACGATCTTCGGCATTTCAACCTTCGGAGCCCGCGGGTCTAACAGCCAGGTAGCCGCATAATGCGTATCCGAGACTTTGAAGAACGGCGGCTGCTCACGGAAGTCGATGTTCATCGTATACTTGCTGCGGTCAGCAAAAGCATCGCCTTTCGGCGGATAAATCATGTTCGGCGGAGTTCCCGGAATCGCTTCCAGTTTTTCCTTACTGTCGACATCCGGGATACTGGAGAGCAATGCCCACGTGTACGGATGGCGCGGATCGTAGAAGATATCTTCTGCGGTACCGTATTCGACAATCTTTCCGGCATACATGACAGCCACACGGTCAGCCATGTTCGCCACAACGCCTAAGTCATGCGTAATGAAGATACAGGAAAGGTCCCGTTCTTCTTTGATCCGGTTGATAAGTTCCAGAATCTGCGCCTGAATCGTCACGTCCAGAGCGGTCGTCGGCTCATCGCAGATCAGGATTTCCGGTGATGCGGTCAATGCGATCGCGATAACAATACGCTGACGCATACCGCCGGAGAACTCGAACGGATACTGGTTATAACGCTTCTCGGGCTGCGGAATACCGACTTCGCGCATGATTTCCAGCGCTTTTTCTTTCGCCGCTTTCTTCGTAAGCGTAAGTTTATCGGTGAAGGCTTCCTTTTCGGCTTCCAGGCGTTCCTTCAGCTGCTTCTTCGAAGCGGCATCCGCGCATTCCTTGATCTGTCTCTTTAAATCGGCTTCCACCGTCAGGTATTCTTTCGTCACCTGATCCTTATATTCCTGAACCTGAACCTTCGCCTTTTTCTCGGTCAGTTCTAATACAGCCTTCAGTTCTTTCGCCTTTGCGCCGTATTTTTCCTTTGTTTCCTTGACGAAAAGCTTAAACTCAGCTTCCTTCTGCTTGATCAGCGCCTTATCCTTTAAGCGCTCTTCTTTCGATACGCCTTCCTTCGCTTTCAGCTCGGTTTCTAACGCATCCAGCTTCTTCTTTTCCGTATCGATGGCGATATTCATCTTCGCCAGCGTATTCTTATAGCGGATCAGGTCGTCGCTGATAAGGTCATTGTACATCAGCTTCAGCTTATCGGAGTTGATCAGCATCGCCTCTGTAATCTGCTTGCCGATCTTCACGATCGGGTTTAAGGAAGACAGCGGATCCTGGAAAATCATGCCGATCTTATGGCCGCGGATCTTATAGAATTCGTCTTCGGAAACCTCTAAAAGGTTCTCGCCGCGGTACATGATGTTTCCGCCGGCGATGATCGCATTGTTTGCGAGGATGCCCATGATCGCCTTCGAGGTGACGGACTTTCCGGAGCCGGACTCGCCGACGATGCAAAGCGTCTCACCGCGGTACAGGTCGAAGGAGATGTTGCGGACAGCCTTTAAAATGCCATGGTCTGTCTTGAAATTGATGACCAGATCATTTACAGATAAAACTTTTTCTCTATTCTTCTCTGCCATCTCATTCACTTCCTTTCAAGGTCGGGTTGAACGCGTCACGAAGACCGTTTCCGAACAGGTTCAAGGAGATCTCCATTAAAGCGATAATGACTGCCGGGAAAATAACGAGGTTCGGATAGAGAGCCAGATACTGCTGGTTCGCAGCCATCATGACGCCGAAGGACTTCTGCCCTTCCAGACCGAGGTTCAAATATGCCAATGAAGCTTCTGAGAAAATAACAGAAGAAATCATCAGGACGGAGCCTGTGATAATCGTACCCATCGAGTTCGGAAGGATGTGCTTGAAGATCAAGCGCCAGTCCGAAGCGCCGAGCGTTCTCGACGCGAGAACATATTCGCGGCCTTTGAAACGATAGAACTGCGTACGCGTACGGGCAGCGGTTCCCATCCAGCCGGTCAGGCAGAGCGCCATAACGAAGGTTACGAAATTACGGCCGAAATGAAGCATTGCGAGCGTCATGACGACGATGAACGGAACACCGCTCAGAATTTCGCAGAAACGCTCCATCGCAATATCGACGTTTCCGCCGAAATAGCCGGAGATAGAACCCCAGATAAGACCAAAGCAGAAGCAGAAGGCTGCCGTGCAAAGACCAAGGATCAAGGATGTGCGAAGACCTGTAAAAGCACGCTTCACAAGGTCGAAGCCGGAGGCGTCCGTTCCAAACAGGAAGGACGGCATCTCAGTGTAACCTAACTTCCGATAATTCCAACCCTTCGCGACAATGCGGGAAAGCTTCTTCGTAATGCCGGCCACATCCTGCGAAACAACTTCATCGATCGGGCAGTCATCCGTCAGACGGACGAAGGATTCCGGACCGACACTGGCGTCGTACAAGCACCAGCCTTTTTCAATCCAGCTGTACAGCTCGCTGGCGGAATATGTAACCTCGTCTGCATTTCCGTAAACGACCATATAGGTATCGATCGTATAGTCGCAGTAATAAATTTCAGAATGGTGGATTCCCTTACGGCCGGTGCAAGCCCAGTAGCCGAGGTCATTCTTATCGCCGATATTGATGAAATCCGTCGCATCACTGATAGAGATCGTCGCCAGATCCTCTTCATTTTCGACGCCTGCATCGGCAGAGAGAACTGCGGTTTCAATCAGAACATAGGTGTTCTTTTCAGCGGAGGACTTCAGTTCAAAAACGATCTGGCCTTTTCCGCTCGCGATTCCTTTCTCCTTCAGCGCTGCGCTGATATCAAAGGAAATCGGGCTGTAATCCCGTGAATAATCGCGGATCATCACGTTCTCGCCCGCGATATTCAGATAGACGCAGTACTCGCCTAACATCGAATCAGAAACGCCTTCTTCATCTGAGAATGTAGCGTTAAATATGTAATGATCTTTATCCGTAAAGACGGTGCTGGCCGATTTAAACTTATAGACCGTATCCGCCACCGGAGCATCCGATGCGAAAACGACATATCCGCCGATTCCGTACGGGCTCGCGACGTCGATATAGGTCGGCTCTTCGTCTACCGTGATGCTTACAAGCGAACTCTTAATGGTAGCGACCGAATTCTTGTCGGAAAGAGCCGGAATTTCATTATCACGGTCATAAACGACATGCTTCGTCGTACGGGTGCCATCCCAGAATCCGGTTCCGGCCGGGAAAAGCTTCGGGGCCAGGAATCTTTCCGGCGTGCTGACATTATCAATGTTCGCCGGAGAAACGATCGGGACGATAATCGCGAGAAGAATCAAAATACTGACGATAAAGAAGCCGACGACAGAAGATTTGTTCTTACAGAAGCGCGCAAATGCGTCTTTCGCAAATGTGGTCGGCTTCGTCTCGAACTTCTTATCCATGATTCGCATATCCTTCTGGACAAGGGCGAAATCATCAGGTCTGAACTCAATTGAGTTTAAGTATTCGTTTTCAGCCATCACTTCTTCGCCCCCATTCTGATACGCGGATCGATAAATCCGTAGGACAGATCAATGAGAACGCCTGCCATCAGGCCAAACGTAGTAAAGATCGCCATATCTACGAACAGAATATCGAAATCCCTGTAATTTAACGACAGGATGAACAGTTTTCCGACGCCCGGGATACTGTAAAGGTTCTCGAGAATCATAGATCCGCCCATGATGCTTAAAACTTCGCCTAAAACCATCGGGAAAACCGGAACCATCGCGTTCTTCAACGCATGACGGACGATCGCCTGTCTTCTCGTCAGTCCCTTCGTACGTGCGAGAAGCAGATAATCGCTCTCTAAAATCTCGCAAAGCTCGGCACGGACATAACGGCAATATAGACAGATCGAGCCGAAGGAAAGACAGAATACCGGGATGATATAGCCCTTCACCCGGTTCCAGAACGGCGCAGTGTCTGCCGGCCAGGTAGACGGCAGCCATTGCAGGTTATAGCAGAAGACACGCATCATAAACGAGATCAGAACGAAGCTCGGCACAGAAATGAAGACCATAACCAATGTCGAAATCGTATGGTCTGTCATCGTGTTCTTTTTCAGTGCGGCCCAAATACCAAATAATATGCCTATCGGCACTGCTAACAGTGTCGAGATAATATTCAACTTCATGGAATAGCCGATACGGGAGCCAATAATAACAGTGGCGGCTACATTCGGCTGATAGTTCTTACTATAGCCCCAGTCCCACTTCGTAACAATATTCGAAATCCATTTCCCGTACTGCTCTAAAACCGGAACCTGATAATAGTAATAAGATCTTCCTTTGTCCGGTTTCGTCTTATATAAAAGCTCCCCGTAGCTCGGATTTTCATATTCAAAGCGCTGCACGTACCCTAAATGGTACTGCTTGTCAAAATACGCGGTCTGGACCGCATCCCCTCCCAAAGGGCGTTCAAACGGCAAAAGTTTGACACAGATAAAGGTAAGCGAGAGGACAATGTATGCAGTGATGACGGCGAGACCGAGTCTCTTTAATACATATTTTGTCATAGCTACCTCCTTTCAAAAAAAGATAAAGTCAAAGCAATGGGGTTAGGATCACTAACCCCATTGCCCATTAGAATTCTTCAGAAAGAATTATTCGACTTCGAAATAATCTTCAACTGAATAGTAGAGGCCGCTGGATAAGGATCCATCGAGTTCGAAATCATAGTAGAAGTCGAAGCCGGTGTAGCCTTCCGGTTCCTCAGAGGTGCCATTGCCGTTTGCATATTTCGCTGCCAGTTCTACCGAAACAGTAAAGGTAACGATGTAAGTATTATTCTCTTCCTTAACTTCGAATGCAACCGATTCCTCTTCGTACTCTTCGTCGCCGTTGTAGTAACGCTCATAATCGCAGCAGACTACATCGGTAACCGTAACAACTGAAAGGTCCGGAAGAGCCGGGGTGATAACCATGGAACCCGTGTAGGAACCGTCAGCATTCTTCACGATTTCAGTATAATCGAAGGTAAGAGAAGCCTTGTTCTGGCCGTTGTTGACAACTGCCGTTGCGTTAGCTGCCTTGTACAGAGCATCAAAGGAGAAGCGCTGTCCCTTGTAAACGATCGGATATACATCCGCATCGTTCGTGTCGCAGCCCCAGTTCAGCGTGAAGGAACCGGAAATTTCCGGATCGCTGGAAAGAACGCTGAGGAAGTCAAGCGGGTTCAGAGCGTTACCGGAGATAGAACCGAATCCGATATCGAACTGACCGATCATCATCTTGTTGTAGTAAACATCAGACCAAGTATTTCCAACCCAGAAATTAACTTCCAGCTTGTACAGGCCGCCGGTGACGGACTCGTCGTTGAAAGCTTCTTCCATGAGTCTCTTGATCTCGTTATGATATCTCTCTTCGTGAGTCTCATACATCCAAGCGATTTCGATGGAGATAACCGTCGGGTTCTCCTTCGTGCCCGGCGTATAAGCGCCGTCTGCTTCAAGTTCAGCCAGAGCTACCTTGAAGTAGTCACGAGCAAGTTCAAGCGAATAGCCGCAACCGTCGGTATTGTCAACAAGCTGCTTCACAGCCTTCGCATGAGCGTCGGTTGCAGAGTAAGCGATACCGTTTTCCGGATCGGACATATAGTTCGAAGACAGATAGTCGACTGACGGGATAGAACCACGAGCCGTTGCAAAGGTAAGACGGTCGATCGAATAGTTCAGACCCTGGATGAAGTGATGGTTTCCAAGAGCCGGCTTAACATCCCAATAGTCTTCCTTCGGAGTCTGGGTGACAACGCCGTTCTCACCGAACAGATATTCCCAAGTTTCAGCATTAGTAGCGTTAACGTTGATCTTGAAGTTAGAGGTACCCTTCGTCGTTCTCGTACGCGGGTCGTTACGATACTCATCAAGGTGCTCCTGCGGGATGCCTGCAGCATCAAAGTGGCCAGCTAAGAACTCGTTGAGAGCTGCTTCCGTATCTTCTTTTGCTGCCGGGAAAATCTTGAAGTGGATACCGCCGATCTGGTACTTCGTATCAGCGTAGACATAGTTCGGGTTCTTCTTGTAAACGATCTGCTGATCCTGCGTATAGTTCTCAACAGCATAAGCGCCGAGGCATAACGCGTTATCAAGCGGAGTTTCCGTAGCGTCAAGGTTGTAGCCTAAATAGTTCTGCACGGTAACCAGGTCGATGAATTCCTGCGGAATCGGCTGGTACAGAGAAGAAGTGATGTAGTACATTGCATAGAACTGCGTTAAAGCGGTAGAGAAGGTAACCTGGAAATATTCCTTACCATTCTCTTCGAAGGTCGTAATGCCAACCTTGTCCCAAAGCTCTGCGCTGTAGCCTTCAGCGGTTCCATTGTAGAAATCCTTCGCGCCGACGATAGCGCCGGTGGTAGAGTTTGCAAGTTCAGATCCACGATATAACTGGTTAGACTGCGTTAAGAGAAGCTTGAATGCGGTCTCATAGTCTTCCAGAGCAACTTCACGGTTGTTGAAAGCTGCACGGCTGGCAATCGTAGAATTGGTCGTGTACTTCAGGCCGTCCTTGCCGGTGCGGACTGCGAACTTCCAGGTCGTAGCGGAGCCGTCGTTGTCATCATCGTTAACAGCGACCGGTTTCTCTTTTGCAAGTTCCGGAACCCAATCATAGCCGTCTTTCGTTTCGTTCATGAACGTCGTGAAGAAACTGGCTGCGATGTATCCATAGAGGTCACCGACTACAGAGCCCTGATCGTTGAGATAGTTTAAGGTACCCGGATCATCAGATTCGTAGGTATGATAATATCTCTTCCAGTCAGCGTTCTCTTCATAGTCGAGATCAGCGGTGATAGCGCCTTCTGCTAAGGTACCGAAGCCGTAGCCTACAATGTAGGTTTCCGTTCCGAGGGTGATACGCGGGTTGAACATCTGATAGCCGCCATCTTCGAAAAGGGAGATGCCGGTGATGCCGGTAGAAATAGCGTATTTCTCGAGAATACCAAGCATGGTGGTTCTAGCGTCGTTATTCGAGTTTGAATAAGAGATAAGGCCATCTGCAAGCGGTACGCAGTTAAGGATTGCTGCAAAAGCATCCTTATAAGCCTTACGGACATCAGCGATGGTTTCTGCTGCGTCGATCGCGTCTTCGCCAGCCTTCTTAGCTGCATCGACAGCGGTCTTCTGATCAGCGGTCAGCTCATCAACGATACCGTCGTACATGTTCTGAAGGTCATATTTGATATATGCCTTATAGTCATCCTCTTCGAGATAAGCGCCGTCCCATTCGACTTCCTTGTCGGTCGGTGCTTCCGTCGGAGCTTCCGTCGGGGTCTCGGTCGGTTTAACCGGGTTGCAAGCGACAACGCCGAAAACCATAACGAGTGCAAGTAAGATTGCAAGAACTTTCTTCAATGTTTTTTCCTCCTTCTATTTCCTACTCAGATACCTTTGCTGAACAGCCGAAACAGCCGCCCCATAATCCGTATGAGAATAGATTTATGGTATTTTAGCACAAATTATGAAGGTTTGTAAAGTAGTTAATTTCATCTAAAATACACATTCGGCCGCAAAAAACCTTGTTTCAGTGCCCCAAACCCCATATGAAGCCCTTTTTTGACTTCACCGCGCGGCGGAATAGGGATTGCTTTCTGTCGACAAAAAATGTAAAATAAGCGTATTGATTTTAGCGATCTGAAGTCCGGCCGAAAGACGGATTCCGGGTCAAGGAGTATCTATGAAACGTTCGAGCGGAATCCTGCTGCCGATATCTTCCCTCCCGTCCCCTTATGGGATTGGAACCTTTGGAAAGGCTTCGCGCCACTTTGTCGATTTTTTAAAGAGATCCGGCCAGCGCTACTGGCAGGTGCTCCCGCTCGGTCCGACGAGTTATGGGGACAGTCCTTATCAGAGCTTCTCCACGTTCGCCGGAAACCCGTATCTGATCGATCTCGATCTTTTAGCGGAGGACGGGCTCCTGACAAATGAAGAAATCCAGTCGTGCGAATGGGGTGAAGACCCGGAGCATGTCGATTATTATCGGATCTACGAAAGCCGCTTAGGGCTTTTAGCCAAAGCGAAGACGCGCGGTTTCGACCGCGACCGCCGGAAAGTGGCGGCTTTCATTCGGGAAAACGAGTCCTGGCTTCCGGACTATGCGCTGTTTATGGCATGCAAGCGCTATTTCGAGATGAAGTCCTGGCTCGAATGGCCGGATGAGAAACTCCGCCTCCGGAATCCTGAAACATTGGAGTTTTATCGGGAGAAGCTGAAAGCGGACATCGAGCTGTTCGAATATGTTCAGTATCTCTTCTTCCTGCAATGGAAAGCGCTCCGCGCCTATATCCACCGGAACGGAATCCGCGTGATCGGCGACCTTCCGATCTATGTCGCGCTCGACAGCGCAGACCTTTGGAGCAACCCGCAGTATTTCGAGCTCGATTCTAAGGGCTTCCCGCTGGAGGTAAGCGGCGTTCCGCCGGATTATTTTACGGCGGAGGGGCAGCTTTGGGGAAATCCGGTATATGACTGGGAAAAGATGAAGGCTGACGGGTATGACTGGTGGATCCGCCGTGTCGGCGGAGCGGCGAAGCTCTATGATGTGCTGCGGCTCGACCATTTCCGCGGTTTCGAAAGCTATTGGGCTGTCCCGTACGGTGAAAAGACCGCAGTCCGCGGCGAATGGAAGAAAGGCCCCGGAATGGATCTCCTCTCGAAGCTTAAGGCGCATTTCCCGAAGCTGATTTTTATCGCGGAGGATCTCGGCATCCTGACGCCAGCGGTCGGTGAACTTTTACAGGAAAGCGGCTGGCCGGGAATGAAGGTGCTGGAATTTGCGTGTAATCCGGACGGCTCGTCCGTCTATCTCCCGCATTGCTACGATCGCCATTGTGTCTGCTATACAGGAACGCATGACAATTCTCCTCTCCTCCTTTGGAAGAAGGAAGCGTCGCCTGACGAGATCGGATTCGCGGTCCGTTATTTCGGGCTCACAGAGGAGGAAGGGTTCGGCTACGGAATCATCCGCGCCGGCATGGAAAGTAAGGCGGACCTGTTCGTCACCACCATGCAGGATTATCTGGAGCTTTCCGACGGCTGCCGCTTGAATCGACCCGGCGTCGCGTCCGGGAACTGGCAATGGCGGATGTTCCCTGGAAAAGATTCCGACGAGCTCGCGGCGAAAATACATCGTATGACTAAAAAAGGGAAGCGCAGCATTTAATGCCGCGCTTCTTTTTTCGGATTTGTCCTATTCTTTCAGTAAACGCGTCCTTATGCCTTCTTATTTTTCTTCATAAGTCCGACCGCGAGTGCCACGCCTAAAAGGAGGAGCACCGGTACAGCTGCTGCTGCAAAGATATTCGCATTGGGAAGGAACGAGGTCGTGCCGTCATTGTTCAGAATCAGTTCCGCATCCCGCAGCACCCACGCGCCGATAGCAGGGCCGATCAGCCCCGGCACGAAGACCTGTCCAATGATCCGGACGCCCTGGAACTGGCCCGCCATCCCTTCCGGAATATGGTCGCGGATGACTGCGCCGAAGACCGACATGCCGCAAAGATAACCGGACATCATGAGGAGCGAGCCGATAAAGACCGGCACCGTCGTGCGGGTGAGATAAAGAAGCGTATAGCCTGCCACGAGCATCAGAAGACAGGGAATCAATGAGAACCCGAAGCCTTTCTTATCGTAGAGGCGGCCGTAGAAGAAGGTGACCGCCGCTGCCAGGAGGATGGCCGGCGCCATAATCAGCACATAATCGCTCATCCCGAGGCCTTTTTCATAATAGATGATGAGGTACGGCATGAAAATCTGGATCGAAATCCCGAATACTGCAAATGCGAGAAGATAAAGATAAAGCTTCCGATTCTGTTTGCAGACCGACGGACGGAAACTGTAGGTGATGACTGAAAACAGCGGTTTCGGATCTGCTTTCAGTCCGGGCGCGTCTTCAATGATAAAGAGCCCTAAAATGCCGATCACCGCAGTCAGAATGCCGATGATATAGTAAATCGTCTTCCATGCTTCGGAGGAATCGAGGTTGAAGCTCATAAAGCCGCCAAACACGATGAGGATCGACAGGAGCGGCATCATTGAGTTCACTCCTTCGATCTTTCCGCGGTTTGTTTCGTCGCCTTTATCGGTAATCCACGCATTGTAGGCTGCGTCGTTCGCTGTCGAGCCGAAGAACGTCATGACGCAGTCCATGACGATCGTTAAAAGGATGCTCTTTATATAAGCAAATACGAGGATGCTGATGCCCCAGATGATATAGCCGACACTCATGAACGCTTTCCGCCGGCCGACCTTGTCGGAGACAGCGCCCATAATGATCGTTGTCAATGCGGCGACCACCGCGCTCGCCATGACCATGGCAGAGATATCCGCCGCAGTCGCGTGGAACATCTTATAGATGAACACATTGAAATACATGTTCTCCACTACCCATGCAATCTGCCCCATAAGGCCGAAGATGAGCATGGCCGTCCAGAACCGGCCGCCTAATTTATGCGATTTTTCCGCACCGCTGTTTCCCATTTTTCGTCCTTTCTCTGCCGTTCATCAGCCGGTCGCGCTCCCGCCGGACCGCTTCGATATCGCCGGTAAACTGGATCGCATGAATTCCGACATTTTCAGCGCCGATCACATTCTTCATCGAGTCATCCGTGAAGAGACATTCTTCCGGTTTCAAGGAATATTTTAAAAGGAGATGCTCATAGATTTCCGGGTTCGGCTTTAAGAGATGCACCCACGCGGAAACGACTCTTCCGTCGAAAAGGGAATGCCCCGGAAGGGTATCCCAATACTCGTCAATCCGATAGCTTGCATTGGAGAGAACATAGACAGAAAGCCCTAAATCCTTACATTCCTGAATGAATTCCTCCATCCCCGGAGTCGGTTCTGCCGGCCCCCAGCCGAAAATCATCATTTTCGCCGCAGGCTGAAGGTGCTCCGGAATCAGGGGGAGCAGGCGATCCGCCATCTCCTCCTCCGTCATATAGCCCTGGTCTGTGAGATGCCATTCGTCCGAATGGACAATGATCCGGTCCAGAAGCTCAATCTCTTTTTCGTCGGTGATTCCGAATTTCCGGAAAAACATCGGCGGATTGAACGGAATCAGCACGCCGCCCATGTCGAAAATCATATTCTTAAGCATCAAGTTCCTCTTCTATCGTGTTTTCATCGTGTTTCCCTTCGTATGAGGAAACACTCATCTCTCATCAGAACAGTTCGAGATTCTTCTCTTCCGCGGTCATTTCGCCGCTCTCGATCTTCGAGATAATCTCCACAATCTTATCGTTATACGGGGTCGGCACGCCGAACTTCCGGCCGTACTCACAGACGACGCCGTTAATCGCGTGAATCTCGCACTTCTTTCCTTTTTCGAGGTCCTGACGCATCGACGGAACGATCGCGCGGTGCTTCTTCATCGCAATCGGAAGTAAGAAGATGCCGAACGCCTTTTTCAGCCCGTTCGTGTAATAGAACAGCTTCGTGATGTCCTTTCCCTGCACCGGCGCGAAGGTGATGCCCGCCGCATGTCCGACATCAATGCACTCTTTCATCGTCGCGAGCGCGATCGGTTTCGCTTTCTTTCCTTCGGATACATTGCCGAAGGTGCCGCCCACGACGGTGCCGAGGCCGGAGAAGGTCGCATTGATAAGGAGCTTACTCCAGCGCGCGCCGAGAAGGTTCTCTTCCATCTCGACCGGGCACATCATTTCGAGAACCGACTTCACTTTCTCAACCTGCTCGTCCGTAATCCCGTCCATCTTTCCCATATGGAACGACAGCGAATCCGGGTCTGACGTCAGCTCGCAGACGCCGGGCTCGGTCAAGGTTGCGCCCCATTCGACCGTGCAGCCCATCGTATGGTTGCTGCCGACGATCGACGCGATCAGAGGCTCCGGAATCCCGTTCTGAAGCGTGACAATGACGCCGTCCTCCGTCAGGAAATCCTTTAACATCGTAACAACTTCCTGGTTGTAAAGCTGCTTCGTCATTAAAAAGATGACGTCATATTTTCCGGACATCTCATCCGGGAAAAGCGCATTCACCTTTACTGTTTTTTCAACCGTGCCGATAATCTTCGCGCCATTCGTGCGGAGCGCTTCCACATGCGCCTTATTCCGGTTTACGAGTTCGATCTCGCCGCCCTTTTCCGTGACATACGCGCCAAGCACTGTGCCTAAGCTGCCCGCTCCATAAATACAGGTTCTCATAATCCCCTCCTATCAATCTGTTTGTTTGATTATCTTACTCCGCAGTTTGATTTGTCAAGTGCCGCTTCGAGCGCGCGGATCACCGTTTCCAGCCCCTCTCGGTCTTCTTCACGGAACCGTCCGATCAGCGGGCTGTCGATATCGAGCACGCCGTAAAACTCCCCGTTTTTGTGAATCGGGATCACGATCTCCGAGTTCGACGCCGAATCGCACGCGATATGGCCGGAGAACTGGTGGACGTCATACACGAGAACGCTCGCGTCGCGCACCGCTGCCGTCCCGCAGACACCTTTCCCGAATGGAATTTCCGTGCAGGCTGCCTTCCCCTGGAACGGTCCGAGATAGAGTGTCTCCCCGTCCGCGAGATAGAAGCCGCACCAGTTTAATCCGTCCATTGCCGCGTAGATTAATGCGGATGCGTTCGCCAGCACCGTCACTTCCTTCTTCACATCTGCGGAAGCCGCGCCGACATCCATCGATAGCTGTCTGTAATCGGTCATCTTTCCCTCCTGCTTCTTCCAAAAGGATCCTATATCATTTATACATCAAACCGGCACGTTTGTAATCATTTTATTCCCCAGAAGGGGCAAAAAACGATAAGTTCCCCCTTTGCCGGACAACCGGTAAAGGGGGAACTTATCACAACCCCAGTGGTTTGTTCTTTACCACAAATATGAGATGACATAAACACCGGTTATGGAAAAAGTATATTCGTTAACACCGGCGCATACCGTAAACGTTCTGCTTAATGTTTCGGAATACCCTGCTGATGCAAAAGGTCTTTCGAAAGCCCCCCGGTCATAATCAAATTCGCACTCCGGCCAGGATACGCGATAATCCATTTCAATAAAATGTCCATCCGGCCAGTCAGTCATTGAGTCGATCGTATAAGTGATATTTACCTCATATGTATTATCATCATTTGGCGTGATCGTTACGGAGTTAATGGTAATCGTAGCGCTAGACTCGTCATCAGATAAGTTATAGGTCATCGGGAATGTCTCCTCGATGGTAAATGTACTTAGCGACGCGACTGATTTTCCGCAGCCGGTGCAGTGATCACCACTGATATTATGGTCTAATGCTTCCCCTTCCGTGGCATTGCAGACGCTGCAGTGTTTCGGTGCTTCGCAGGAAGCTTCTACCCACTGATGTCCGGTAGCCGGAATGATTTCTTCCTCTCCAAAAGACTTCTGACAGATGTCACAAATCTTTTCTTTCAACCCTTCCCGTTCGCAGGAGGCTTCTTTCACGACCCTCCACTCCGAGAACGAATGCTCATGTTCTGTATCCTTCCGGGTGTTCTCATTGCATCCCGCGAAAAGAACCAATGCGAGAGCCAATGCGATCACCTTCACCATACTCCGTTTCATTTTTCTGCTCCTCTCTTTTATTTCATTTCCAGCACTTTCTGACAATGTGCCAAAAGTTCCTTTTTAAATGCCTCAGGCTCGTCGATCAGCGGGTTATGACCGCTTTCCTTGAACCAGATCAAATCCTTGTCGGGGGCATTGATCTTCGCATAATAACCTTCCACGAGGTCTGCCGGCGTGTTCTTGTCGAGGCTGCCGTCGAGGATATAATACGGAATTTTAAAGTTAATGCACTCTTCTTCGAGCTTCGTCGCACCGACTTCCGGCCATATCTTCACAAGCGTCTTCCGGTTTCCGAAAAGGACGCCTAGGATATCGCCGATCGTGTATTCGCCGGAGCAGATATAGGCCTTCGCCAAGCCGCCTGTATACGATTTGTGCTGATTATTCTTTGAATAGCCGCCGAACTTGTTCATCACTTCGCGCTGGATCAGCATGCCGTCGTAGCCGCCCTTATAGCAGCCCATGACCGGCGGGCCTAACTTGACGAGCTTATCGACCGACTTCTGGTCGTTCGCCTTTTTCGCCTCTTCCATCGCGAACTCATACGAAATCTTTTCGTTTAATTCGCCGTCGACGAACTGGCCGAAACCGAAGAACGCATAGAGCTTCTCCGGATATTTATACGCAAGCTTCGTGCCAAGCAACGAGCCCCACGAGCCGCCGATTGCGAAAATCTTTTCTTTATGATACGTTTCGCAAAGATAATTCACGAGCGCAGCCGCATCGTCGGTGATCCTGTCAATGCTGAGCATGCTATAGTCGCAGCCCCAGTATGAGCCGCCGGTGCCGTGCTGATCCCATCCGACCACCATAAAATGCTCTAAAAGGTCCTGATTGTAGGTCGTGCACATATGTCGGTTGCAGACGCCCGGACCGCCATGAAGGAACAGAAGGATCGGCTTCTCCGGGTCTCCCTTGATGTGGATTTTCTGCTTGAATCCGTTTAATTCAACTTTGATTTTCTTGTTTTCCATGCTCCACCCCTTATGCATATAATATCGCGATCAATGCCATCATTTCCGAATGGGAGAGAAATCCATCAATCTCATATTCGTAGTTTCCGCAATATTTCCGGATCCGGTTCCCGGAAATCTCTGCGATATAATTTCCGCAATACTCACGCACCCGGTCGCCGTCTACCTGCAGGAGGTTTCTTCCGCAATATTCCCGAATCGTATTCCCGCTGATCTCATATAGATTATTTCCGCAATACCGTCTGACCCTATTTCCGTCGATCTGATAAAGATAATTCCCGCAATACTCCCGAATCTTACCGTTCTCAATCTCCAGGATATAATTGCCGCAGTATCTACGCACACGCGCCATATACGATAACCTCCTTCGTCTTCAGCAGATTTCCCGTTACGCTTGATCTTCATTTACGCCATTTCAGTTTTTTCTTTCATTTCCTCACAAATATTCTACATAGCCTTTTCTTATTCTGCAAGTGTCAAAATGAAGGCCATATTCGTTTTGACATAAAAAATCCGACAATATCATCTGTGTGATCACCATGAAACATAACGCTGCCCCGAAAAATATACCCTCTCTACCGGACAACCGGAAAAGAGGGTATATATAGTTCCGTCCCGGACAGGACCTCCGCCTATACGAAGCGGAGGCCCATCGATCCGATTACGGCTTGTACTGATACATGATTTCTAAAAATCGTTCCTTCGATTCCATTGCCTCGTCTAACACCCCTGCATCTGACATTCCCTTCAGTTTTGCGAGTGTTTTCGCCTGACAATTGACCGATTTGTCCGGATTAAACTCAATGTCAGTAAATGCGTTATATTCCATCGTCTTTACTGTTTCTAACAAGTCCGGATGGGAATAAACCGCTTTCGCATAGATCCAAGAATAAAAGTAATCCGTCGGATCTAACGGAAAAACTTCATCGCCGAGTTTAAACCACTTTAACCGGCCGCTTTCTTTTAACCGTTCATCCCGCTTGGCGTCCTTCGGTGATACATCGTATAAATCGGTATACGGACCGCCGCCGGTGAACACTTTTCCGCCCTGAAAAACACATTCGAGCAGAATTTCCTTCCCATCAATCGGGAGTTTCAAATTAAACGCTGACAACTTGTTTCCAACCGGATTTTCACCTTTCGTGGAAACTTCCAAAACCTTCTTCTCCGGATATTTCGAAGAAAAAGCCCGATGAAGTCCTTCAATCGACTTCTTCTTCTGAGTGGGTGAAAAGCCGGGAAACCATTCAAACTCCGGATGCTTTACATCATAAAAAGGAAAACAGTTCTTACTCACAAATACTGGCCGAGAAGCCATTCACATCACCTCTTTCTTAATTCTTCTCTTAGTTCCATCAGGGCCTTCCCGAGAAGGTTCGTCCCTTTCCACTCATCAGGATTCAGTTCTCTAGCCTGGGCCGCCTTCAAACCGATTCCCCAGATTCCATCATTCGGGCTCGCTTCTGCCAGAAGTTTGTCGCCGGTAGAAAGTAACAGTTCCTTAAGCTCGGGATTCTGCTCGAATTTGGCGCGACAGCCGTTCAGGACAGTCTCATAGCGCACCTTGTTCCAGACCGTACCGTCATAATTCTTTACAGCTCTCCCGGTCTTCTTACAGACCGACGGGTCATCCGTAGAAAGGATTTTCTGATAGGCGTCCATATCGCCGAACAGGCGCGCCTTCTCAGCCATCATATACTGTTCCACATGGCAATACTTCTGGCCGTCAATGATAAAGCTGCTAGAGTACCAGTTGCTGAATGCGCCGTATTTCTCGTTACGTTGCCAAAAGAAAATATAATCTGATGGGTTATCTGATTTCATGTTTTCTCTCCCTGTTGCGTTTTTATACTGGCTATGAACTAAAATATATTACATGCTAAGTCCCAAAAAGCGGACATTAAAAATAATCCCTGTCCGGAGTTTTTCCAGACAGGGATATTCTTACTTCTCAAACGGATAGACGAGCCCGATCTGCTGTCTGCAGTCATCGATGATTTCGAGCACGTCGAGCGTCGCTTCCGGCGGCACATAATCGCTCGCCTTCTTTCCTGCCAGAATCTCCTGCTTTACCAGGTTAAATTCATTGACCAGGCTGCCGTCCGCCTTCAGCACCTCCGTCTCTCCATTCTGTTTCTTCAGTTCGACTTCATTCGTCGAATGGAAGGCCAGAAGGCACATCTCCGCTTCTGTTCCTTTAATTTCCACCTTTTCCAGTCCCTCGTTATCGATGATGGAAACCGAAATGTGGCGGGTGATACCGTTCTCAAACGTGAGATCGATCTCGTTCTTCAGATCGACGCCGTCCTCGATCATCCCCTGGCAGACAGCCTTCACCGGCTTTCCGAACAGACGGTAAAGATACGTCAAAGGATAGATGCTGGAGTCGAGCAATGCCCCGCCGGCGCAGTTCGGGTCCGTCATCCGGGGCGCATAATTCCGCACATTTAAGTGGTAATTCGTTTTCACGTCCAGGATCTCTCCGAATGCGCCTTCATCGAGCCATTTCTTTACCTGACGCGCGATAGGCGAGAACCATGTCCACATTGCCTCGACGACATAAACGCCTTTCTCTTCTGCCAGTGCGAAAAGCTCCTTCGCCTTCACGGCATCCGTGGTAAACGGCTTCTCGCAAAGGACCGGCTTCCCCAGTTCGATCGCCTTCTTTGTATACTCGTAATGCGAAGTGTGCGGCGTAACGATATAGACGCCGTCGACGCCTTCCGCTGTGATGGCGGCGGTCACATCATCGTACGCCACTCCGCCGAACTCCGCGGCAAACTCTTTCCCTTTTTCAAATCTTCTCGTATAAACCGAGACAATCTTATGTCCTCCGGTTTTGTTTAACGCTTCGGCCACCTGCTTCGCCAATACTCCGGTGCCGATAAAGCACCATCCGAAATCCTTCATACTTCCTCCTTATCTCTAAAAATACTAAACCGCGTCATTTTACTCCACCGCGATAATATTAAGCTGTGTCAGCCCGTCTATTCCCTCGAGCGCCTTCCGAAGTCCGTCCACGCTCTGCCGGAGACTGGAAATATCGAGCGACAGCATGACCGGCGCAATTTCACCGATCGGCGCAGACTGCGAGATTGTGATGATCGAAACATCCTCGCGGCTTAGAAGATCGCAGACCTTTGAGAGCGAGCCTGCCTTATGGCTCAACGAAAAGGATACAACGAGCTTCCGCGTATTCGCATTCTCCTTGTACTCAAAGACCGACTCCTGATATTTATAGAAGGTGCCGCGCGAAATATCGACCGCTTTACAGGCTTCCGAGACGCTATTGACTTTTCCGTCATTTAAAAGCGATTTCGCTTTCGCCACTTTCTCAAAGCTCTTCGGCAGAAGGTTCTTATTTACGATTAGCAGTTCGCCAGCCATGTCGCTCCTTCCTGATCGATTCTCACTTCTTTTACGACGATTCCCGGGAAGTCCATTGACAGCTCTTTGTCCGAAATGGCAAGCATCGTCGAGCCGCTTCCGGAGATCAGAAACGCCTTCGCACCGAGCCGCAATGCTTCTTCCTTACAAGGTTCATAATCCTTGATCAGCTGCTTCCGATACGGCTCATGAAGCGTATCGCCGTTCAAAAGGCCGATTTTCGAAACATCAAAATGAACGAGCGCATCGACGCCGATCAATGCGGACGAAATATTCGAAACTGCATCGTGTAATGCGATTTCCTGACGGATCACCTTCCGCGCTTCTGAGGTGCGGACTTCATAATTAGGAATCAGCACATAAAGCTTCCACTCGTCGCTGACCTCGAACCGGCTGTAAAAGCTGCCATGGCTCGCGCAGAGACCGCCGAAGATGCACGGGGTCACATTGTCAGGATGGCCTTCAATCTTAGTCGCAATTTCGAGCGCCTTCGCTTTATCCGGCGCGAGACCGCGGATAAAGTAATACGCATAGATTCCGCCGACGATCAGCGCGCTGCTCGAGCCTAAGCCCCGTGACATCGGAATCTCGCTTTTCAGTTTTACCGAAAGCGGCGTGAGCGCTCCTCCGAGCGTTTCACAGGTCTCTTTATAGGCCTGATAAAACAGATTCTTCTCAAGCGCACGGCTGTCACTGCTGTTTTTTCCGGAAACGCTTCCGAAAAATCCTTCCATCGAAAACCGGTCGCTCTCCTCGATCTCAAACACATTATAAAGGTTCAGCGCCATCCCGAGGCAGTCGAAGCCGATGCCGAGATT
Organism: Lachnospiraceae bacterium UBA1778; assembly: GCA_002315255.1. GTDB lineage: Bacteria > Bacillota > Clostridia > Lachnospirales > Lachnospiraceae > UBA1267. Next base: position 5,085 of record DCGM01000027.1, on the reverse strand, counting down.
AGCAGATGTGGCCGGAACACGGTATCGAATCATGATTCACTCCTTAAACTGTCGATTACGACCTTCTTATCCGTTTTCTCAATGACCTTCTCATGGATCACCGGAAGCTCCTTCAGTTTCTCTAAGTTCTTCGGAATCTCTTTCCCGCTGTATTCCTTCAGAATGTCCATCGCAGAAAGATTATCCTCGATTTCATTCCCGGTTAATGCGCGATAGACGTCTTTCGAGAATTTGAACGGCGATGCTGTCGATAAAATCACCTGTTTGCACGGAGTTTCGTACTTTTCGCTGGCGCGGACGGCCACAGAGGTGTGCGGATCCATGAGGAATCCAAACTCCGAAAAATACCGACGGATCACTTCTTCGCATTCTGTTTCTGTAGCGTCAAACGCGAGGAAATCCTCCTGAAGCTTTCCATGAAGTTTTTCATCCACCTGATACTTCCGGTTTTCCTTTAAGCCCTTCATAAAGCCCGCCACCAGCCCGTCGTCTTCACTTAACAGGTAAAGCAGGCGTTCGAGATTGCTGGAGACGAGGATATCGATCGACGGAGACATCGTATTATAAAGCACCCGGTTCGCGTCATAGCAGCCGGTCTCCACAAAGCCCGTCAGTACATTGTTCTTATTTGAGGCAATGACCAGCTTATTCACAGGGAGCCCCATCCGTTTTGCGAGGAAGCCCGCGAGAATATCGCCGAAGTTTCCGGTCGGGACGATAAAGTCAATCTTTTCGTTCTCCGTGATTTCGCCACCGTTCAACAGATCAAAATACGCCATAAAGTAATAGACGATCTGCGGCACGAGACGCGCGATGTTGATAGAATTTGCGCTCGTGAGATGAATATCCTCGAAGGCTTCATTTTCGAGAATCTCCTTGACCATCCGCTGGCAGTCGTCGAAGTTTCCCCGGACCGCGATCACCTTCGTATTCGCGCCGTCGGTAGTGGACATCTGCCGTTCCTGAATCGTCGAGACCATCTGATGCGGATATAGAACAGTAATCGCTGTTCCGTCGAGGTTCTTAAAGCCTTCGAGCGCCGCCTTTCCGGTATCGCCGGAGGTGGCGGTTAAAATAACAATCTTCTTCCCGTCATCATTCAGCATCGAGAGAACGCGCGGAAGGAACTGGAGCGCCACATCCTTAAACGCGCTCGTCGGGCCGCCGGTCAGGTCGAGGAAATATTTCCCGTTTACCTTTTTCACGGGCGTCACATCCTGGGACGCGAAATTCTCGCCATAAGCCGCATCAATCACCTTTTTTAAGTTTCCCTTATCGAGATCGTCAAAGACCGCCCCTATGATTTCCAATGCAAGCGCACGGTAATCCAGTGCTTTCAGCCGCTGAAGATCGCCGATCAGGTTTATTTTTTCAGGAACATACAGCCCGCCATCCCTCGATAAACCATTGATGATCGCTTCTTTTGAGCTGACAATTTCCTTTTTATTCCGTGTACTGATAAATTTCATATTTTTCTCCTTGTTTTTCGGATGATTTAATGATACTATGTTTTCAGAAAATAAACAAGTGTATATTTTTCTTGAACAGGAGTATTTTATGAATATCGCTATTTTAGGCTACGGGACAGTCGGAAAAGGAGTCGAAAAAGTCGCTGAAGAAAACGGAATCCAGGTCCGTTATATTCTGATGCGTGACATCGACGAACTGACGAAGCCGACCATGACCCGGTCGCTGGACGAAATCCTTTCTTCGCCGGAAGTCGACTGCGTGATCGAATGCATCGGCGGCGACGAGCCATCCTTTACCTTCGTGAAAAAAGCATTGGAAAGCGGCAAAGACGCCATCAGTTCCAATAAAAAGATGATCGTTAAACACTTCGACGAGCTGATCCGCATCGCAAATGAAAAGAACGTGCGTTTCCTCTTCTCGAGCGCTTGTGGCGGTGCGATTCCGTGGCTTCCTGAATTAAGCCGGATCGCCGGAACGGACACGCTTTTCTTCTTTGCGGGCATCATGAACGGCACGAGCAACTATATTCTGAATAAGATGTATTCTGAGAACCTTTCTTTCGCAGACGCGCTTTCCGGCGCACAGGCGTTAGGATATGCGGAGTTCGATCCGAGCGATGACATTGACGGAATCGATACCGCGAATAAAACGATCCTCTCGATGGGAATCGGCTTCCGGAAATCGCTGAAGCTCGAAAACCTGTTTGTGAAAGGAATCCGCGCGTTTGGTCTTCCGGAAATCCGCTTTGCGAAGGAGCGCGGCTATCGGTGTATTCTTCTCGGCCGCGGAAGCGAAACGACCGCCAGCGTCATGCCGGTATTCGTAAAAGAAAACAGCGTCTTTTATGGCGTTACGGATAATTATAACTGCTTCGCGCTTAGCGCAAAAAACTTCGGCCCGTTCGCAATGATCGGTCAGGGCGCCGGTTCGCTTCCGACCGCGAGCAATGTGATCCGCGACATCCGTCTCTTAAACGATCCGTATCCGGTCACGTTAAAAGAGGAGCTGCTGCCCGATTATGATTCTGAAAAGCATGTCTTCTATCTTCGGAAGGAAGAAAGCCTTAAGAGTGATCTGATCGAAACAGAGCTCGGTGGAAACGCTTATATTACGAAACCGATCAGCATCAATGAGCTGAAACCAATTCTTCAGGAAAACGACTTCATAGGAGAGCTTGTAAATGATTAAAGTATGCAAATTTGGCGGAAGCTCTGTCGCAAATGCCGGACAGTTTAAGAAGATTAAATCGATTGTGGACAGCGAAAACGAGCGGAAAGTAATCGTCGCCAGCGCGATCGGAAAGAGCGACAAAGACGACCACAAGGTGACCGACCTCCTCTACTTATGTGTGGCCCATAAAAAATACGGGATGTCCTATGACAGCCTCCTCGAAGAGATCCGGAAAAAGCATCAGGCCGTCATCGACGAGTTAGGGCTTTCATTCGATCTGGAAGCTGAAATCAGCCGGTTAAAAGATCTTTTGGACCGAAAAGAGAATAAAGACGAAATCATCTCTTACGGTGAATATCTCTCCTCGCGGCTTCTCGCTTTATACCTCAATGCGGAGTTTGTCGATGCGAAGGACGTCGTCAGTTTTAACTACGACGGCAGTTTAAACATTGAACTGACAAAAGAAAAGTTCCTTCCTTTTATGGAAACGAGAAAAAAGATCGTCGTCCCCGGGTTCTACGGTGTCCTGCCGAACGGTATCATAAAAACAATGAGCCGCGGCGGATCCGATATTACAGGCTCGCTCCTCGCGAATATCATTGACGCGACCGTCTATGAAAACTGGACGGACGTCTCCGGCGTCTATGTCGCCGATCCCCGTGTCATCCAGAATCCGAAGCTCGTTTCGACGATCACTTATAGCGAGCTTCGCGAAATGTCCTATATGGGCGCGAACGTCCTTCACGACGAGTCGATCTTCCCGGTAAAGGAAAAGCATATTCCGATCAATATCCGGAATACGAATAAGCCGGAAGACCTGGGCACAATGATTGTCGACAGCAGCGACGACAAGGATTCTGTCATCACGGGCATTACCGGAAAGAAGGATTTTGAAATCATTTCTGTCGCAAAACAGGGCTCCACGAACGAAGTCGGCTTCTTATCAAAGATCTTCGGCATCTTTGATAATTATGATGTTCCGATCGTTTTCCTGACGACGAGCATCGATTCATTCTCAATGATTGTCGACAAAAACAGCGTGAAATGCAGCATCTACGAGCTCGCAAACGAGATTAAAACGAGACTCGAATGCGACGAAGTGACGGTCTCCGGAAATCTCGCGCTCGTCTGTGTCGTCGGACGGAACATGCGTGCGAAAAAAGGTATGGCCGGAAACGTCTTCTCGCTCCTCGGCGACAACGGAATCAATATCCGGACTATTTCGCAGGGAAGCGATGAGATCTCGATCATCGTCGGCATTGATGAAGAAAACTTTACGAAAGCAGTAAGCTGCTTATATGAGGGATTTGTAAAATGAAGAATATCGGAATTATGGGTGCTACAGGCGCCGTCGGCAGACAGATGCTGCAGTGTTTAGAAGAAGAAAAGATTGAAGTTGGCGTGTTAAAGCTGTTCGCTTCGAAGAAATCAGCAGGAAGCAAGCTTTTATTTAACGGAAAAGAAGTAACGGTCGAAGAGCTGAAGCACGGCTGCTTCGAAGGCCTCGATATCGTATTAGGTGCGGTCAGCGCAGACTTGGCACGCGAGTTTTCGGACGATATCGTTCAGGCGGGCGCCGTGTTCATTGACAACTCGAGCGCCTTCCGGCTTCGTGACGATGTTCCGCTCGTCGTTCCGGAAATCAATGGAAAAGACGCAAAGAACCATAAAGGAATCATTTCAAACCCGAACTGCTCGACGATCATCTCGTTAATGGCTGTAAAAGCGATCAATCAGCTCTCGAAAATCGAGTGCATGGTCGCGTCCACCTATCAGGCAGTCTCCGGCGCCGGCAAGCAGGGAATCGAGGAGCTGGAAGGCGAAATCAAAGACCCGGCTTATCCGCCGAGCGTTTTTGCGTATCCGATCGCCTATAACTGCATTCCGTGCATCGGCGCGGACAGCGGCGAAGGCTATACGAAGGAAGAAGACAAGCTTCAGAATGAAGGCCGGAAAATCATGCATCTTCCGAACCTCAATGTCACCTGCACCTGTGTCCGTGTGCCGGTCCTTCGCAGCCATTCGATTTCAATATCGCTGAAATGCGAGCGCCCGCTCTCCGTAGAGGAAGTCCGGGAAGCCATCCGGAAGGACGAAGGTGTGGTCCTTATGGATGACCTTTCAAATGCCCGTTATCCGATGCCGATCGAAACCTCCGACCAGAACCTCGTCTATGTCGGCCGTATCCGGAACGACAAGGTGTTTGACGGCGGAATCGCCCTCTTCTGCGCCGGCGACCAGATCCGTAAAGGCGCCGCGACGAACGCCGTTCAGATCATCAGATGTTTAGATTAAAAGGGTATGCTTCTTTTTCGCGGATTAGCGAGGCTTCCGTAAGGAGCTTAAGGCTGGCCCGGGGCAGCTTTTTCTGCCCGCCGCGTCCCGAGAACGGCGCCTGTGAAAAGGCATTCTAACCTATATGTGAGACCGTCACACGTTCATATA
>DCGM01000073.1:26038-26530 GCA_002315255.1 Lachnospiraceae bacterium UBA1778 | reverse complement strand
CAACCTTACGCTGGTCTGCGACAGATCCCGGAATACAGAAAGCCTGAAGGCCTTCGCCGATCGCTGCAGCTGCGTCTGCTGCACGGGTGCAGCCCTTCTTGATCGCGATAGCTGCGCCAACCGTATATGCCCAGCAAGCGTTCTCGAAGCAGATCGGCTGAATCTTCTTCACCTGATCGTAAACATCGAGGCCGGCATCCTTCGTAATCTTTTCAGCTTCCTCGAGAGAAGCGATTCCATAGCTGTTCAGAACCTTCGTGATCTGATCGATTCTTCTTTCAAATGATTCAAATATAGCCATTGTGAATTCCTCCTCCCTTATTTCGCGATTTCTTTGTCGGTTCTCGGGTCAATGAGCTTGACTGCGTCCGCGACACGGCCATACTGTCCGCAAGCCTTTGCGTATGCGGTGTTCGGGTCATCACCCTTCTTGATGAAATCGGTCATCTTGCCGAGGTTGACGAACTTGTAGCCGATGATTTCGTTGTTCTC
>DCGM01000073.1:6827-25887 GCA_002315255.1 Lachnospiraceae bacterium UBA1778 | reverse complement strand
GACTGCGAACGTCCGTAGACGATCTGCAGGAAGAGTTCACGCATAGCGGTATTGATAGCGTCACAGACTAAGTCCGTGTTCAGTGCTTCGAGAACGGTTCTGCCCGGAAGGATTTCTGCTGCCATTGCTGCAGAATGCGTCATGCCGGAGCAGCCAAGCGTTTCAACCAGAGCTTCCTGGATGACGCCGTCTTTAATATTCAGAGAGAGCTTGCAAGCACCCTGCTGCGGTGCACACCAGCCCACGCCATGTGTAAAACCGGAAATATCTTTGATTTCCTTCGCTTTAACCCACTTCGCCTCTTCCGGAATCGGAGCTGCGCCGTGCTGCGCGCCCTGAGTAACCGGGCACATCATTTCGACTTCTTTTGTGTAGATCATTTGAGTCTCCTTTCAATATTCAAAATGAACGCAAAACGCGTGATTTTTATCTGATACCCTGCCATTTTTCAGGCACGGCCGCGATACCCGCATTCTTTACAATTATCATACAAATAGGAATATTTGTCAATCAAAACAAGGCTATTTGTCAATTATTTCACGATGCAATATAGCCTCTTACTTCGGCCGGTGGACGATCTCCTTCGCTTTTCCTGCAGGCTCATTTCCTAACTTCGTCATGACGCCGGCAATGTTTAAAAGCTGCACGATAACCGGCGCTAAAGCAGCGCAGATGATAAATCCTGGCCAGGACGGTTCGACCGCGTCGGCCACAAATCTCTCGAGCGTATAGGTCGCGCCGTTCCGGAAATAATAGATGACCATGGCGATTCCGTACGCCACGCGTCCTGTGATGATTCCGACCAGAACTCCAATGAGCGGATAATGAATCTGCTTATAGACGATCCCTGTCAAAAGGCCGCTTATCGCGAGCGTCAGCATCTGTAAGAAAACGGTCGGGATGAAGGCCTCATTGCGCCATAAAACAAATGACAGCAGGGGCGCGAGAAGGCCCGCCAGAAAGGCGAAAGACGGACCGCACATCAGGCTGCAGAGAAGAATCGGGAGCAGTGTCAAGCCGAATAATTCCACATAAACTTTTCCCGGATCCGGCACCAGGAAAAGGACGGCCGAAACCAGGAAAAAGAATGCGGAAATCAGATAATGCAGGATTGAATAATTCTGGGGATTGTTCATATGGTTTGCTGACTCACATGGTCAGCTTTTTCATTCGGTCTGCTATCAAAAAAGGGAGTCTGCATTTCGCAGGCTCCCTATATTTCCTGATTACAGGTTCTTCTTCGCTTCTTCGCAAAGTGCCTTGAAGCCCTCGGCATCATTGATTGCCATTTCGGACAGGACCTTACGGTTCAGCATGATGTCAGCCTTCTTAAGACCGAACATGAAACGGCTGTAGGAAAGACCGTTCATACGGCAAGCCGCATTGATACGAGCGATCCAAAGCTGTCTGAACTGTCTCTTGCGCTCTTTACGGCCAGCATAAGCACTGGTCAGTGCACGCATAACGGACTGCTTTGCAATTCTATACTGTTTGGAGCGAGCTCCTCTGTATCCCTTCGCCAGTTTTAAGACACGATTGTGTCTCTTCTTAGCGTTTAAGCCACCTTTAACTCTAGCCATTGTTTATTCCTCCAATTCAAAATTCACTCTAAAACGAAAGCCTTATAAATACGGAAGGATCTTCTTAATATCGCGGTTTGCGTGATCCGTAATCGTAGATTTACGTAAGTTTCTCTTTCTCTTCGTAGACTTCTTCGTTAAGATGTGGCTCTTGTAAGCCTTAAATCTCTTGAGCTGGCCGGAACCGGTCTTCGAAAAACGCTTTGCAGCTGCACGTTTGGTTTTTACCTTTGGCATTTTTGTATCCTCCTTGATGGTTATTTGTTAGTCTTGGGCGCCAGAACAATGCTCATACTCCGGCCTTCCATCTTTGCCGGCTTATCGACGGTCGCAATGTCCTGTAACGAAAGGGCAAAGTCATCAAGGACGCCCTTCGTCGCATTGATATGCGCCATCTCACGGCCGCGGAAGCGGAGATTTACTTTGACGCGGTTTCCTTTTTCGAGGAACTTACGCGCATTGTTCGACTTCGTGTTCAAATCATTTGTATCAATGTTCGGAGAAAGACGGATCTCTTTGACTTCGACCGTCTTCTGCTTCTTCTTCGCGTCGCGCTCTTTACGGGCCTGCTCATAACGGAATTTGGAATAATCCATAATCCGGCAGACCGGGGGCTTCGCATTCGGAGCGATCATGATAAGGTCGAGCTCTGCTTCTTCCGCGCGTGAGAGCGCCTCTGAAGAGCTCATGATGCCTAACTGCTCGCCGTTTTCGCCAATGAGACGGATCTCGTTCTCATGGATCTGATCATTGATTAATAATTCGCTAATAGTCTTACCTCCCTAAAAGTACACTATGCTTTGAACATTGAACAAGCGGGCGGACCGTTTTCTCTGCTGTTTCCTGCGTTCCCGTGAAGCATAATTTTTCACGCTCCATGAAGCATAAAAAAAGCAGGTAACGATTCCGTTCCCCACTCCAATAGATCGGCAAATGCCCGCCGATTCTTATGATAACCTGAGTCACTGCCGAGCGGCGTGCTGAGGTGAGAGTGGAAACTCTTCTTGTTCATAAATTGACAACATAGGAAATATAGCATGGTTTCCTCGGTTTGTCAAATAGTTTTTTCATTACCCGGCGGCCGTTTTTTCGTTTTCCGGAGGCCGTTTTTTATTTCCCCGGCGGCCGTTTCCGGCCGCCGGGTAACCAGACATTTCATCCGTCTGAAACCGGACCGATCATTCAAAAACCGAAGGTCCGAACTTCATTATTTGTTTTCTGTCTCGATCTCGACCTTCCGCATCACGCGGTTCGCGATTTCGTTCTGGATTCCTGCGATAAACGCGTCCAGACTCTTCTGTCCTTCATCGCCTGCGAAACGGCTGCGGACTGCGACGAGACCGTCTGCCGCTTCCTTCTCACCGACTACGAGCATATACGGAACCTTTTCGAGCTGTGCGCCACGGATCTTGTAGCCGATCTTCTCAGAACGAAGGTCTGTTTCGACACGGATTCCTGCATTCAGAAGTGCCTTCTGAACCGACTTCGCATACTCTTCATACTTATCGGAAATCGGAAGAACCTTAACCTGAACCGGAGCCAGCCAGGTCGGGAATGCGCCTGCGAAATGCTCGATCAGGATGCCGATGAAACGCTCGACAGAACCGAAGCAGACACGATGGATCATGATCGGACGATGCTTTAAGCCGTCCTCGCCCATGTACTCAAGTTCAAACCGCTGCGGAAGCTGGAAGTCGAGCTGGATCGTTCCGCACTGCCAGGTACGGCCGAGGCAGTCGACTAAATGGAAGTCGATCTTCGGGCCGTAGAATGCGCCGTCGCCTTCATTGATGACGTACGGAAGGCCGATCGCCTCCAATGCGCTCTTTAAGCCGTTCTCAGCTGCTTCCCAATCTTCATCCGAGCCCATTGAATTCCCAGGACGCGTGGAAAGCTCGACATGATATTCAAATCCGAAGAGCTCATAAACCTGATTGATCAGGCCGACGATACGGGTGACTTCATCCTGAACCTGGTCCGGACGGATGTAGATATGCGCATCATCCTGCGTGAAGCAGCGGACACGCATCAAGCCGTGAAGCTCGCCGCTCTTCTCATGGCGATGGACGAGGCCGCACTCTGCCAGGCGAAGCGGCAGATCACGATACGAACGCGGCTGGTTCTGATAGACGAGGATTGAGCCCGGGCAGTTCATCGGCTTAATCGCGAAATCCTGCTCGTCGATCACCGTCGTATACATGTTCTCTTTATAATGATCCCAATGGCCGGACGTCTCCCACAGCGTGCGGTTTAACATGACCGGCGAAGAGATTTCGACATAGTCGTTCTTATAATGGATCTCTCTCCAATACTCCATCAGGGCATTGCGAAGCCGCATTCCCTTCGGAAGGAAGAACGGGAAGCCCGGGCCGTAGTCGGACATCATGAACAGGCCGAGATCGCGGCCGAGTTTACGATGGTCACGCTTCTTCGCTTCTTCGAGCATCGTCAGATAAGCATCGAGCTCTTCTTTCTTAGCAAATGCTGTTGCGTAGATACGGGTGAGCATCTTATTCTTCTCAGAGCCACGCCAGTAAGCGCCGGCAATGTTCAGAAGCTTAAATGCTTTTCCGACGCCCTTCGTCGACATGATGTGCGGGCCTGCGCAAAGGTCGGTAAAGTCGCCCTGCTTATAGAAGGAGATGATCGCGTCTTCCGGAAGGTCCTGAATCAGTTCGACCTTATACGGCTCTTCCAGGTCTGCCATGAACTTAATCGCTTCTGCGCGCGGCAGCTCAAAGCGCTCGATCGGAAGGTCTTCTTTGATGATCTTCTTCATTTCTTCTTCGATCTTCGGAAGGTCATCCGCCGTAATCGGCGCCTCGAAGTCGATATCATAATAGAAACCGTCGTCAATGGACGGGCCGATAGCGAGCTTCGCCGTCGGGAAAAGATGCTTGATCGCCTGCGCCATTACATGCGAGCAGCTGTGGCGTAAGGTGGAAAGACCGCCGTCGGCATCGCTCGGAGTCAGAATCTGAAGCTCGCAGTCTTCGGAAATGACGGTGCGAAGGTCCTTCTTCTCGCCATTTACCTTACCTGCACATGCGACACGCGCGAGACCTTCTGAAATGTCTTTTGCGATGTCAATGATGCTCATTTCGCCGGCATACTCTTTGTACGATCCGTCTTTCAATGTGATTTTCATTCCTTGCCTCCAAATAAATTATTCTGCTTTTGTCGAAAATCCGCAGGGCCGGAAAATAAAAAACGCCCCTTGCGTCCTTTCGGCACACAAGGGGCGAGATTACTCACGCGGTTCCACCCTTATTCGCAGTTTTTCTGCCTTCATTCGCATTGACGCAGCATCACGGGCTGTATTAGAGCCACTCCGAGGTGGTTTTCACTCATGCTCCGCCGGAACGCTCGCACCGTCCGTTCCTCGCTGAGGTTTCTGCATGAACTACTGTCCTCATCAACGTTTTCCGTGTTTATTATAACCCGTTTAAGGCGTTTGTCAAGCATCGCAAAGAAGAAAAGAAAACCGCCCCCGGTCCGGTAGACAAGGGGCGGATCTAAAGCTTCAGTTACTCTTCAACACTGTAGTTCGGAGCTTCCTTCGTGATATGGATGTCATGCGGATGGCTTTCCTTCAGGGAAGCGGCCGAAATCTTTACGAAGCGGCCGGTATTCTGAAGCGTCGTGATATCCGCTGCGCCGCAGTAGCCCATGCCGGAGCGGAGTCCGCCGAGGAGCTGGAAGACCGTATCTTCTACCGATCCGCGATACGGGACACGTCCTTCAACACCTTCCGGAACGAGCTTCTTCTGGCCCTCCTGGAAGTAGCGGTCCTTCGAGCCCTTCTCCATCGCAGAGAGAGAGCCCATGCCGCGATAAACCTTATATTTACGGCCCTGATAAAGTTCGAAATCGCCCGGCGCCTCGTCGCAGCCCGCGAAGAGCGAACCCATCATACAGACATTGCCGCCGGCTGCAATCGCCTTCGTGATATCGCCAGAGAACTTGATGCCGCCGTCTGCGATAATCGGAACATTATACTCTTTCGCGACCTTGTAGCAGTCCATAATCGCGGAAATCTGGGGAACGCCGATACCTGCCACGACACGCGTCGTGCAGATGGAGCCCGGTCCGATACCGACCTTGACGCAGTCCGCGCCGGCCTCGATCAGGTCGCGCGTCGCCTCACCCGTCGCCACATTGCCGGCGATTACCTGAAGGTCCGGGTAAGCGGCTTTTATCTTCTTTAATGTATCGAGAATGTTCTTCGAATGGCCGTGTGCGGAGTCAATGACGACTACATCCACCTTCGCCGCGACAAGCGCCTCGATACGCTTTAACACGTCTGCGGTCACGCCAACCGCCGCGCCGCAAAGGAGACGGCCTTCCGCATCCTTCGCAGAATTCGGATACTTGATCGCTTTTTCGATATCTTTAATCGTGATGAGGCCGCATAATTTACCGTTGTCATCGATAATCGGGAGTTTTTCCACGCGTGCAGCCGCGAGGACCTTCTTCGCTTCTTCGAGCGTCGTTCCGACCTTCGCCGTGACGAGACCTTCGGAGGTCATGCTTTCGTTGATTTTTTTATTGAGATTTGTTTCGAACTTCAGATCGCGGTTCGTCAGGATACCGACGAGCTTTTTGTTCTCGTCCGTAATCGGAACGCCTGAAATCCGGTATTTCTTCATGACTTCTTCCGCGTCTTTTAACGTGTTGTCCGGATGAAGATAGAACGGATCCGAAATAACGCCGAACTCCGAACGCTTGACGCGGTCGACTTCTTCTGCCTGTTCGGCAATGCTCATATTCTTATGGATGATGCCGATGCCGCCCTGACGCGCCATCGCAATCGCCATTCTCGACTCGGTGACGGTATCCATTCCGGCGCTCATTAACGGGATATTCAGGACAATTTTGTTCGTAAGTTTCGTCTGAAGGCTGACCATATTCGGTGTCACTTCTGAATACTGCGGTACTAAGAGTACATCATCAAATGTAATGCCTTCGCCTATAATCTGACCCATTGTATAATTCCCCCCTTGAAGTTTTTTCTCAGATTCTCCCTTATATTTAGCGTGAGCCCCCGCTCAAAAAAGCGGGGGCCTCATTATTGAACTCAAACATCCTTCGGCAGAACGATGTGAAGCGGAAGACCATTGATCATGACCGGCAGCACTTCGCCCTGAATCAGCGGACGGCAGTAATCAACGAATTCCTGCGTAACGCCGTTTCCTTCTTCATTGATCCATTCTCTCGGAACCTTCTTCTCGACGTTCGCGATCTCGTGGATATCCTTAATATCGGTGACGCACTTGTACGGATCGGTCGACAGTCTCTTTAAGATGACCATGTAGCCGCTCTTTCCTTCGAGCGCAGCCTTCACTGCAGCGCCACCGACCTGGAAAGCTTCCTCAATATCCGTAGCAGAAGCCATATGGCTGCCGCACCGCTGTAAAGAAGAAAGTTCGATCGGACGGGTCTTGCAGCCCAGTCTGCGGCCGATTTCCTCTGCGAGGAAATGTCCGGTTCCGGTCAATGCCTTGTGGCCGAACGCGTCTACCTTGCTGCTGTTCGCAACTGCTGCAGAAATGCTCTCGCCGTTCGCATCGGTAACGCCTTCCGAAATCGCGATGACAACGCTGTCCTTCTCTTTGAAAAGCTTCTCGGTGTCTTCAATGCACTTCTCGACAGAGAACGGAAGCTCCGGAAGATAGATTAAATCGACGCCTTCGCAGTCCTCGCCCTTTGCCAGAGCGGTTGCACCGGTCAGCCAGCCTGCATTACGTCCCATAACTTCGACTACGGTGACGATCTTCTGACGGCAGTAAACTGCGGAGTCCAGGATGACTTCCTTCATCATCGTGCTGACATACTTCGCGACGGAGCCGAAGCCCGGCGTATGGTCGGTCAGAGCGAGGTCATTGTCAATCGTCTTCGGAACACCCATGAAACGGATGTCAGAGCCGATCGTTTTTCCGTAATCCTGAAGCTTGGAAATCGTATCCATCGAATCGTTTCCGCCGATGTAGAAGAAGAACTTGATGTCATACTTCATTAAAATCTGGAAGATCTTCTCGAAGCTCTCGTTTCCTTTTTCGACTGCCGGAAGTTTGAAGCGGCAAGAACCTAAATAGGACGACGGCGTTCTCTTCAGAAGCTCGATATCCATATCGTTCTTAACATACTCAGACATATCAATGATCCAGTCGTCTAAAAGACCCTGAATACCATGACGCATTCCATAAACCTTCTCGCAGCCCAGCTTCTTTGCCATAGCGAAAACGCCTGCAAGGCTGGAGTTGATGACTGATGTCGGTCCGCCGGACTGTCCGACGATCACATTGCCTACTTTACCCATTTTGGTTGTCTCCTCTTTTCAGTTTCCTTCGTATTGGATAATGGTGTCAACGTCGTAATTGCTTAAGACGTCGCGTCCATGTAATCCTTTCAGTTCCATTAACAGGACGATCTTTACGACTTCGCATCCGCAGGCTTCAACGAGCTCTGCAGCTGCTTTCGCCGTTCCGCCGGTCGCTAACAGGTCATCAACAATGACGATCTTTTCGCCCGGTTTCAGGTCTTCCTTATGCACTTCAATCGTGGCTGTTCCGTATTCCAATGCGTAGCTCTTCTCGACGGTCGCACGCGGAAGCTTTCCCTTCTTCCGGATCGGCACGAACGGCTTATGATGCTTGTACGCAATCGGCATTCCGAATAAGAATCCTCTGGACTCGAGGCCGACGATCTTATCGTATTCGACGCCGTCTAAAAATGCGTCTAACTCGTCGATAGCGAGCTGTAATCCGTCAGGATCGAGCATGATCGACGTGACATCGCGGAACATGATCCCCGGCTCCGGGAAATCAGGGATGGTGATCACATAATCTTCCAGTTTCTTCATCGGAAGTCCTCCTGAAATGCAATTCCGCGCATCCTGTCCCTTTTTCGGTCCAGAAAATGCACTATACCAAGTATACAGCATTTTTGTCCAAAATCAAGGAATATTATTTCAAATTTATTTTCCTTTCTGTCGTGAAAAAGAACCGGAAATGATTTTCTTTTTCCGTTCCTTTTTCTTATCAGATTGTGCTATAATCGGGACAAGCAGAATGATATGATCATGTTAGTCAGGAACAGATCAGAAGCTGTGTATTCCTGCAGGGAAGCAGGGAAGCACGGAAGCATAGAGAAGGGAGAACCAATGCGTACAGAACCGTTTACGATGGAGCGCGATGTGTTAAATATCGGCGATGTAGTCGAAATCACCGAGGGCAAGCTGCCCCGATCCTATTACTATACGGCAGAGCCGGCAGCCGCCATGTCGAAGAACTTCGAATTCTCGCGGCGCATTGTCTCGACTCACGGGACAGTCACGGGAAAAGTCCTGAACGGAAGCACCTATACCGTGGATATCACGTTTGATGAGGATTAAAGAGTTTTCTCGAAGCAGACTGCGATCAGGAAAATGCAGATTCGGCTGAAAAAAAGTAAAAAAGCGACTGCTGAGGCAGTCGCTTTTTAAAACTTTCAAAACAACCTTCGTCCGGTTATTTGCTCGTCTTCTTCGCGGTAGATGTCTTCTTGGCTGTAGATGTCTTGGTCTCAGACTTCTTCGCGGTCGAGGTCTTTGTGTCAGACTTCTTCGCGGTCGAAGTGCTCGTCTTCTTTGTATCCGTCTTCTTTGCGGTCGACGTCTTCGTATCGCTCTTCTTCGCCGTAGAAGTCTTCGTGTCGCTCTTCTTCGCGGTAGACGTCTTTGTCTCAGACTTCTTCGCGGTAGACGTCTTCGTATCGCTCTTCTTCGCTGTCGAAGTGCTAGTCTTCTTACTGGAGGAGCTGGTCTTCTTCGAGGAGGAGCTGGTCTTCTTCTTAGAATCCGTCTTCTTCGATTCGGTCTTCTTCTCTTCCTCTTCCTTCTCGTTCGACGTGTCGGTGCTGAAAAGCGATCCTAATGCGCTGAAAAGACCGCTGCTGCTACTGCTGCTGTCGTCGTCATCATCTTTTCCGCTGAAAAGCCCGCCTAAAAGACTTCCGATACCGGAGGAGCTGTTACTGCTGCCGCCTAAGAGTCCTGCCGCTGCCGAAAGAAGGCTGCTGCCACTATTGCTGTCATCATCGTCTTTCTTTCCGCTGATGTTCTGTAAAAGGATCGGGAGGAGCGAGGTCAGAATGTTCGAAACAGCGTTCTCCTTTACCCCGGTTTCTTCCGATACTTCACCGGAAACATCATTGCTTCCGCCTAAAAGGGAAGTCAGCGTGCTGAGGATGTTTGAGTTTCCGCGGGTAGTCTGGCTCTGCTCCGAGATCTTCGTGAGCGCGCTCGAAACGACTGCCTTGACATCCTTCTTCGACTCACCGGATTCGCTCGAAAGCGTATTGATAAGATTGCTGTTTCCGACGATGTTCTTAATCGTTTCACTGTTAAATAAAGACTTTAAATCCATCATTTCACCTCTTTTAAAAAGCCGGGGCCGGTTTCCCGGTCCCGGAATATTTGAATTCGCTAAGTTTATTCAGTCGCAGGAGCTTCTGCATTTGCGCCGTAGACGAGATTATTATAGGCTTCGTTCTCTTCTGCATGTTTCTTTGCACAGAACTTGCAGAGGTAATCCTTGCCGTCGGTCTCGATCGCTTCCTTTACGGTGCCGCCCAGAAGTTCAGCAGAATTAGCCAGTGCCGAGCAGTCCTGGTCGAGATGATAACGGCTTCCGCCCTTCGTCCAGTAAACGGTCGTATCGCCGAGTACCGCTTCCGCATTGCTCTGTTTCTCCTGAGAGAACGGATGATAGTCAATGCTGCAGATGGTGCCGATGGCGAGTGCGATTGCTGCGCCGATCGCTGCGATCTTTTTGCTCTTCGCAGAAGCGTTCTTATCCGTCAGCGAAATGATGATGAACGGAACGAATGCGACAACCGCAACTAAAACGCCCATGTTGTTCCAAAGCCAGAATTTGACTTTATCCTTCTCGGATGCCGGATCCTTGTGGTTCGCTCTCTTCCAAAGCTGGGAGCCGATGATCAGAAGAATCAGGTCAATTGCTAAAAATCCAAGTGAAATATAAGCTACATCGAACGGTAACGGAAGCTCGAGCTTTCCGGTGAATACCAGAATCGCGAACACTTCAGCGACGATTGCAAGCACCCATAAAATAACTGCTGCCACGCGGAGACCGTTAGCTTTTCCCTTCGGGAGCATGCTGGACTTCTTCTCCTCTACTGCCGGCTCTTCAGCAGCTTTCTTCGTCGTCTTCTTCGGAGCGGTCTTCTGGACCTTCTCGCCCTCTCCGCCTTTCTTAACGTCACGTTTAATAACTTCAGCCATTTTTATTCTCTCCTTCCCTTTTCCTTCCCTAGGAAAAAGTATATATACATATTCTTACTATAACATCATTTACAGCTTTCGACAACTATAAATTACGCGTCGATCGCCTCAAAATCACGCGTCGATCGCCTCAATTCCTTTCACGTTGGCGATCTTTCTCGCCTTAATATTCTTGACGAACGTAAAGAAGACGATTGCGCT
Source organism: Lachnospiraceae bacterium UBA1778 (assembly GCA_002315255.1). Taxonomy (GTDB): domain Bacteria; phylum Bacillota; class Clostridia; order Lachnospirales; family Lachnospiraceae; genus UBA1267. The sequence continues at coordinate 14,823 of DCGM01000073.1, read as the reverse complement.
TAAGCCCATCATAACAGTCGCGTAAACCGGCAATGTGTTCCACGCCTTCGTCACATTGAAGAAGAGGCCGAGGAGGACCGGCGTGACCGTCTGCGCGGACATGGACGCCGCATAATAGTAGCCGGTGAACTTGCCGATCTTCGAGGAAGTCGAGAGTTCGAGGACCATCGGGAGCGAGCAGTTATGGACAAGCGACATGCCGAAGCCCTTGATAAACCAGACCACAAACAGGAGGACCGGGAACGAGAACTCGCCGTTCGCGCCGACGACTGTGCCGGTCGGTTTGACGAAGATCATGATCAGCGTTCCAATGACAGAAAGGAGAAGTCCTGAGAAAATCGTCATTTTCCGGCCGATCCGGTCGGCAATCGAGCCCGCTATCGCGAAGCCGATGACGGAGCCGAGGCCGCCGACGATCGTTAAAATCATCGTCGAGGAGGACTGCGCGTTCATGTAGTAGATTACATAGTTTCCGATATAGGTGCCGATCGCATTGTCCGCCATGAACCATAAGAATTCTGCGGCGAGGATCGCGTAAAGCATGCGCTTGTTCGCTTTCGAGAGCGGCTTGTCTTCTTCCAGCGGGGTCTCGATTTCCGCGAGCTTTTCGCCTTCTTCCATATCGTCCTTCAGCTCCTCGTGAAGCTTATTTTCGTTGATCGTGAGGAACAGGACAATGGTGGAGACGACGAGGAGGACGGAGGCTGCAATGAACGGGACTTCGATGATCCAGAGCTTCCGTGCGCCGTCAGCTGCATTGATATAATCGGACAGCTTTAAGAAAATGCCGAGAACGGTCGCGAAGGCGCCGCCGATATAGCCCATGATGTTGATGATGCCGTTTGCTTTCGCGCGGAGCGGCTTCGGGGTGATATCCGGCATCAATGAAACCGCCGGGTTCCGATACATCATCATGAGAAGAAGGACGACCGCCATCATGATGATCATGCCGATTACATTGTTCTCATGGAACAGAACCGGGATGAACGGGAATGCGATCGCTGCCACGAACGAGCCGATTAAAATGAACGGCATACGTTTTCCGAACGGGGTTTTCGTCCGATCCGAAAGCGAGCCGAAGATCGGCAGGAGGATGAGCGCCGCCAGGTTGTCGCAAGCCATGATGATGCCGACGATCCATTGGACGTTCAGAATCTTATCCGGGTCCGAAACCTTCAGCTCCGCCGAGGTGAGACCATACATATTCTTCGCAAAAATGTCTGTCAGAAAGGTCGGACACCAGGAATCGTAGACCTGCCAGAGAAGCAGGATTCCGAAGAACGCGAAACCAATGAGACAGGTGCGCTTATAATTCAGTTTCATAGTTCTCTCCTTCGTATTTTTGATTAACGGATCTTCCGCCAAATCCTCCGATAAAAGATTTGCAAAACGACCCTATTGATGCTATCCTTATCTTACTATGAATACCTTCTGAGTACAAGCAGAATTACAAATACTGTCTCGTGCGGGCAGAAAAAGTGATTATTTTTTTTGCGCAAGCGGAAAAGTAGCAGATTCTGTCTCGCACAAGCGGACGATTTGGGGAGGATGAGGATGACGAAAAGAAGTGAAAGCGAAAAAGCGCTGTTTTCGCATTGGAATTATGCGCACCGCGGTCTCTATTCGAAAGATCAGTCGGTGCCGGAGAACTCGCTCACCGCGTTCCGCCTCGCAGCGGAGAACGGCTATGGCGCGGAGCTGGACGTGCAGCTGACGAAGGACGGCTATGTAGTGGTTTTTCATGATGATACGCTCGACCGCGTCTGTAAGGTGCACGGCCTTGTTTCTGATTATACGCTGAATGAACTGCGGGAAATGCGTCTGTATGGCACGGAAGAGAAAATACCGCTTTTTACCGATGTTCTGGAAGCGTTCGGAAAAGGGAACGGCCCGCTCATTGTGGAGCTGAAGACAGGAAAGCGGAATGCCGAGTTATGTGAGAAGACGCGCGTGATTTTGAGTAAATATAAAGGCGTTTTCTGTATCGAATCGTTCGATCCGACGATCGTCCTCTGGTTTAAAAAGAATGCGCCGGAGATTTTCCGCGGGCAGCTCGCCACGATGAAAGAGGACTACGAAGGGCAGAAATGGCCGCTTCCGACGCTTCTTTCGAACTGCTGCTTCAGTTTCTTAAATCAGCCGGATTTTATCGCGTATCGGAATTGTGAGCGTCCGAAGGCGGTGCTCCGTGCGCGGAAGAAAGGCGTCCTTTTAGTCGCGTGGACGTCGCATGAGCCGGAGGTCGACCAGGTGAAAAATGATGCGGTCATCTTTGAATATTATCGGCCGGAGCCGCGGTTCTGATTTTGAACCTTTTGTGGCGGAGAACTGCGAGAATAATATCATTATTTGAACCTTTTGCAGCGGTATGCTGCGAGAAAAATAAAATAAAGGGAAAGGGATTTATCGACATGAAGAACTTTTTTGCTGTATCAAAGAAGCCGCTGATCGTGCTTGCGTGCCTGCTTCTCGTCGTCATCGCCTGTATGACGGTCGCGAACGGAATCCAGACCGATTGGGGCAATGTCCGGATCGAGACCGGAGTCATTGAGACGACTCTTCTCGACACCGACGAGGTCGTCCACCTGGGCTATAAGCTCTATGTGCCGGCGGACGCGAAGGAGGGCGATAACCTTCCGGCGGTCCTCTGTCTTCACGGCTATCAGAACGACCACGAAACGAGTGCGGCCTATGCGATGGAATTTGCGCGGCGCGGCTATGTGGCGCTCTGCATTGACGAGTACGGCCATGGCGCGACGGACATCGGAATGGCGGCGCGCGGTTATGTAAACCACAAGGTCACCACCTGCTACGGTTACGATGAGGACGGCGTTTCGTATCTGAAGATCGGCGGCGTCAACCGCTATAAGCTGATGATGAACTTCTCAAACCTCTCGTTCTTCAGCGACCGTTACGTGAAATCGACGGATTTTGAAACAGGTGAGGCATTAGAGGATGCGGATTCGCTTCGCGATGCGTCGATGGGCGGCATCATGGCGTATGCTTGGCTTGCGGATCTTCCGTATGTTGACGGCTCGAATATGGCCGTTACCGGCCACTCGATGGGCACCTGGGCTGCTTGGACCGTCTCGGCTGCCTACTCTGGCACCGACATCGAACCGCGTGCGACGGCTTTACAGTGCGGCGAGCTCTTTAAGACGGTCCGCGATGAGGAAGGCCGGCTCGCGTATGATCAGGACGGCGACGGCACGGCCGACCTTTCCTGGAACAATGTCCTCATGGTCACCGCGAAATACGACGAATTCAATTACTTCCGCGATTACGCGAAAACGCCGGTCACGGAAGAGCTTGTTAAGGATGAACAGCGTCTTAACTTCTTAAATGTTTCCGCAGACGAAGCGGCCTGGAACACTACCTTCCACGAGGATTTCGAAGCCGGCACTTCCGTCCGCACGGAATATATCATCACGAACCACCGTCTGACAACCCATGATGCACACTCGGTCAGCGCGATCATTGACTGGTTCACGCAGGCGCAGGGAGTCACACCTGAGAAGGCGTCCTCCGACCAGACCTTCCTCTTAAAGGAATGGCTCGTCTTTATCGCAATGCTCTGCGGCATCGCTTCCGCTGTCGCGTTCGCGATGGCCTTAAAGGGAATCCCGTTCTTCGCGCCGGTCTTCCAGAGCGTTCCGAACCGCCCGGAGAAAATCAAGCGCGGCTGGAAATTCTGGAAGGGTGCGCTCCTGATGGCCCTCATTTCCACCTTCACCTATCCGTTCCTCTGCCAGCTCGGGCATGGACTCATGCCGCTGCCGGAGAACATTTTCAAGATGACGATCGGAAACGGTTTCTTAGTCTGGTACATCTTCTTAATCCTGGTCATGCTCGGATTCATCCTGATTCCGTGGTTCTCCCATAAGAAGAAGGGCCTCCCGAATCCGGATTTTGCGGATATGGGTCTCGCCCGCGCCGACGACGCGCACCGGAACCGTCTCGACTGGGCGTTACTTGGAAAGTCGCTTCTCACGGCGTTCCTCGGCATCCTCTGGATGTATCTTCAGGTAGTTCTCTGCGAGAAAGTCTTCGCACTCGACTTCCGTTTCATCTGGCCGTTCTTTAAGAGCTTCAGCTGGAGCCGCTTAGGACAGTTCTGCGTCTACTTCCCGGTATTCGCATTGTTCTTCCTTTTAAACAACTCCCGAATCTTCGCCTCCTCGCGTGTCGATGGTGCGGATGTTCCGGGCGTCAAGGGCTTCTTCAAATGCTGGTGGAAGTATGCGTTCTGCATGGTCGGCGGCATCTTAATCCTCTGCCTGATCGAATATGTCCCGTTCTTCTTACAGTTAGGACCGGGCGCAGACCTTCTCTTCGGTTCGACCTTCGGCGGCCCGTTCATGTCGCTTCTCATCGTCTTCGCACCGCAGGTAATCGTCTTCTCGTTCGTCTGCACCTACTGCTACCGGAAGACGGGCAATGTCTACCTCGGCGCCTTCATGGTCGCGACGATGGCCTGCTGGATCGTGACCGGCGGCAGCGCAATGATGTACGTGTAAGGCCCGCTGTTTCTGCCCCCTGTCTGGGTGCGGGGTTGGCGTCTGTGAAAAGGCTATTATGCGTATGGTGTGAGACTGCTCACTGTTCAATATGCCTCTTCTTCGCTAGGCGCTCGTTTCCTACCCGCTGCAGGCGGCCTATAAGGGCAGCTCTGCCCGAACTCGAATCCAAAATAAAAGTCGTGGGGGCTTGACTTAGTCAAGCCCCCACGCCTCTTACTTTGGATTCTTCGGTCCCTTCGGGACTCTGCGGGCAGAAACAACTGCCCTGAGCCTAAGCCCGCAGCGGTTGACGGAAGCCTCGCTAAATCGCGAAGAAGAAGCATATCTAAAAACGTGACGGTCTCACAGATACGTTTTAACGCCTTTTCACGGACGCCGTCTCGGGACTCAACGGGCAGAAACAGTCGGGGAATAACCCGTAACCTTCCTAATGGCGGCGGTCGGGCTGCCAGTCATTCTAAAGGCCGATTTAGCGAGGCTTCCGTAACGAGGAGCAGGCTAGGCTAAGGCAGTTTTTTATGCCCCTTGACTGCCCGAACAAGCAGAAAGACTAACGTAGAAGAAGCCGGAAAATAACTCGTACATTCTATAATGACGGCTAAAGGGCTGTCTATTATTCTTAAGGCCGACTTAGCGAGGCTTCCGTAACGAGGCGCAGGCTAAGCTAAGGCAGTTTTTTATGCCCCAGATAAATAAAGAAGGCGTATAGGTCACGGACTCATTTATGAGTCAAGTGAACTATACGCCTGATTTGTTTATCATTTGGGGCATAACTGCCTAAAGCTGCCTGCGATCTCGTAGGAAACGAGCGACTAGGCCGTAGAATGATAGACAGCCCTAAGCCGTCATTGATAGAGCGAAACCGTTATTTCCCGGCTGCTTCGTCCTGCTCTTCGTACTGCAGGCGGTAAAGCTCGTAGTACGCGCCGCGTTTCTCGAGAAGCTCGAAATGATTGCCTTCTTCGATGATTTCGCCGTGGTTGATGACGATGATCTTATCCGCATGCTGAATCGTCGACAGACGGTGCGCCACGATAAGCATGGTGCCGATATTCATCATCTTTTCGAGAGAATTCTGGATGAGCTGCTCGGTTTCGGTGTCAATATTCGCCGTTGCTTCGTCGAGGATCATAACATCCGGCTTATGGATAATGGTCCGCGCGAAGGAAAGGAGCTGACGCTGGCCGGCCGAGAAGTTATTGCCGCGTTCGCGGACTTCCTCCTCGAGTTTGCCCGGCAGCTTTTCAATGAAGCTGTCAGCATTGACATAGCGGCAGGCTTCCCAGACCTCCTCGTCCGTAAAGCTTTCCTCCCGGAGGACGATATTACTCTTTATCGTTCCCGCAAAGAGGAAGACATCCTGCAGCATCTGGCCGAAATGCTTCCGAAGGACGTGCATATCATATTTTCGTACATCGACGCCATCGACCAGGATTTCGCCCTTCTGGATATCGTAATCGCGGCAGACGAGCGACAGGATCGTCGTCTTTCCGGCGCCGGTGGCGCCGACAAATGCGACCGTTTCCTTCGGATTGACATGGAAGGAGACGTCCTTCAGAATCCAATCCTCTTTATCATAGGCAAACCAGACATTCTTAAACTCAATCTCGCCCCGGATATGCTCCGGCGCATACGGATCTTCGCAATTCTTGATCGTCGGCTCCATATCCATCACGGAGAGAATCTTCTCCGCAGAGGCAAATGCCGACTGGAGCTGGTGGAAAATATCCGCCAGGTTCTGAATCGGGTTAAAGAACTTCTGAAGATACATATAGAACGAAACGACGATTTCCGATGTGATCACGAGCCCCATAAACGACTCGTCCTTAATATAGCCCTTTGCGCCGATATAGAGGAGGAACAGCACCGACGTGATATAGAGCATATAGACGATCGGGCGGAAAACGGCGAACACGATCAGCTGCGAGCTCCGCGCCTTCTCGAGCTTTTTATTGCACTCGCGGAATTCGCCGAGCTTCTTCTGCTCATTGTTAAAAATCTGCGTGATCTTAATGCCGGACAGATTTTCCTGAAGGAATATGTTCATTCCGGTCGTCGCGTCCTTTACCTGCCGGAAGGAACGGCGTGCGAAATTCCGGAATATGACCGTAAAGAGGACGATAAACGGCACGAAGCAGAGAACGACGAGCGTCAATGCATAATTGATCATAAACATTGCGCCCAGGATGCCGAACACGATAAAACAGTTCTTAATGAGGTTCACGAGGATGTTCGTGAAAATCGTCGAGATCGCGTTCGTATCATTCGCTTCACGCGTGACCAGGGTGCCGACCGGGATATGGTGGAGCTGGTCGTGCGACAGGCTCTCGATATGGGTGAAGAGGTCCTCGCGGATTTCAGTGAGGATCATCTGGCCGATCTTCGTAAGCTGGAGCGCCTGTAAATACGAGCAGCCCAGCGAGACTAACACAACGACTACATAAGCGCCGACACGGATAAAAAGCTCCGAAAGCTCGAACCGGTCTTTTACGATCTTTTCGATATTTCCGACGATAAGCGGGCTCAATACTTCCGAGCTGGCGGCCAGAATCATCAGGAAGAAGATCAGAATATAACGTTTCCAATATTTCTTCGCATATTTCCCAATCCGACGGATAATCTCGGAATCCTTCATATGGCGCTCAAAGCCAAACGCCTCTTTCCGGTCTTTAATGCAGAGGAACACGATAATCAAAATCGTGGCGACGACGCCGATCATAGCGCCCGCAATCAGTAAAGGAAGATACTCTCTCATTAGAAATCCTCCTCTCCGGACTCTTCCGCGACATATGGCGCCGGAACATCCTTCTCCTTACGCCGGTTAATCAGTCCTTTCGCCTCTTTTTCGTCTTCCAGACGCTGTAACTCTACCATCTGGGCATATGCCGGGCAGCGCGCCTGCAGTTCCGCGTGCGTGCCGACATCCATCACTTTTCCTTCGTCGATAAAGATAATCTTATCCATATGTTCAATCGTCGTAATGCGGTGCGCGATCAGAATCGTCGTCTTTCCGGTGCGCGTTGCACGAAGGTTCTCTAAGATCGTCCGTTCCGTCTTCGTATCGACAGCCGAAACAGAATCGTCGAGAATCAGAATTTCCGCATTCTTCATCAATGCGCGCGCGATCGATATCCGCTGCTTCTGTCCGCCGGAAACGGTTACGCCGCGCTCGCCAAGCTTCGTCTTATACTTATCCGGAAACTCCGAAATATTCTCCGCGACATCCGCCATCTTCGCCGCAAATGCGACGGCTTCTTCATCGATCTGGCCCGTCGGGAATGCGAATGCGATATTGTCCTCGATTTCTGTCGAGAACAGGAAATTGTCCTGCGGTACATACGCGATGTGCGACCGAAGCTCCGCGATCGGAATCGTATTGACATCAATGCCGTCGACAAAGAGCGTGCCGTCCTCGACATTATACGTCCGCGCGATCAGGTCGACGAGCGTCGTCTTTCCGCAGCCGGTCTTTCCGA
>DCGM01000073.1:0-6759 GCA_002315255.1 Lachnospiraceae bacterium UBA1778 | reverse complement strand
GAAATATCATTGAGGATCGGAAGCGGCGAGCCGGGGTACTGGAAGCTTAAGTGGCGGAACTCGATGCCGCCCCGGATTTCCGGTGAGAACTCGGTCACTTCGTCCGTATCCTTCACATCGACCGGCGCATCTAAAAGCTCGGAAACACGGTTCAAAGAAGCCTTCCCGCGCGCACCCATGTCAATCAGGAACGAGATGGCGAGGATCGGCCAGATGATGCTCGTAAAATAGCTGATAAACTCGACGAGTTCGCCGGCATTGAACACACCGGTATAGACGAGATAGCCGCCGTAGCCGAGGACGATGACGATGACCGTCTCGGCGAAAAGGGAAATCATGATGTCGAAGAACGTCGAGATTTTGACATACTCGACATTGATATCTTCATTCGCCTTAATGATCTTTTTAATCGCCTGAAGCTCCTTCACTTCCTTCGCGAAGGCCTTAATGACGGCGATACCGGTAAACGATTCCTGCGAGAAATCCGAAAGGTCCGAGAACCGCGCCTGACGCGCATCCCACTTTTCGCTTTCCAGCTTGCCGACCTTATTTGCTGCCAGGAACAGGAAAACCATCGGAATGATGCTGAACGCCGTCAGAAGCGGGTTCATTTTAAACATCTTCACGAACGCAAGCGAGCCCATGATCAGCGCGTCACACGCCATCAGAAGACCGTCGCCGAAGCAGTCATTGATCGTTTCGAGGTCGTTCGTGAAGAGCGACATCAGATTACCGACCTTGTTCACCTGATAATACTGCTGGGAAAGGTCCTTGCAGTGGTCGAACATGCGGTCGCGGATATCGCGTTCCACTTTAATCGCAGAGCCGAAGAAACCGAAACGCCAAGCGAACCGGCCGATCACCATCATGGCGATAATAATCAGTAACGGCTTACAGATGTCATCGAGAAGCACGTCCATATCGAACGGGGTCACGATTCCATTGATACCGTTAATGACGGTCCGGTAAAGCTCCGGAATAATCAGCTGACAATAATCGACAAGTATCAAGGCCGCGAGGCCAAACAGGAGCCGCCAGCCGTACTTGATGTAATACCTGTTTATATGTTTTCCAAATATCAACTCTTTCTTCTCCCTTTTTACGCGCGCAGACTACCCTCTCCACACGCTCTTTTTCGCGCGCACTCCCTTAATGCGCACGCTCCTTTATGCGCGCACTCCCGGATTCCGCCCCTTCGTGAGAACCGCGACAGTCTCGACGTTCTGCGTTCCCGCAAACATATCGACCGCGCATGCGCGCTCAATCTCATAGCCGCCCGCCATCAGAATCTCCAGGTCACGCGCGAGCGACGTCGGCTTACAGGAGATGTAGACAATGCGGTTGACATCATATTCAATGAGCTTCGAAAGCGCCTTCGGATGGATGCCTTCGCGCGGCGGATCGAGAACGATCAGATCCGGCTTGTCCGGCATGTCGCCGATCGCCTTTAAGACGTCATTGCAGATAAATTCGCAGTTCGGAAGCCCGTTCATTTCCGTATTTACACGGGCGGCTTCAACCGCTTCCTCGACAATTTCCACACCGATCACATGCTTGGCTGCCGGAGCGAGAATCTGGGAAATCGTGCCGGTGCCGCTGTAAAGGTCAAAGACTACCTTATCCTTCGTCGTTCCGAGATACCTGCGGACGGTCTCATATAAGACCTCTGCGCCGAAGGTGTTCGTCTGGAAGAACGAAAACGGCGTGATCTTAAACTTTAAGTCAAACAGCTCCTCGTAGATATAGTCGCGGCCGTAAAGCACACGGATTTCGTCCGCGCGGACGGTATCCGCCGGGTTATCATTGATCATATGAAGGACAGAAACAAGCTGTCCGGAGAACGAAATGGCCCGGAGATTTTCGACGAAGCTGTCGAGACTGACGCTTAAAGCGGAGGTAGTGACGAGCGCCACCATAATCTCGCCGGTCTTTAAACCCTTCCGCACGAGAAGATGGCGAAGGACGCCGTCCTTCCGAAGCTTGTGATAGAACGGAATATTTAATGTTCTGAAATAGAACTGGACATACATGAGGATCCGGCGGAAATCTTCGTCGACTATATTGCACTCGGAAACCGGAACGATATCATAGAAGCCGCCCCGTTTATGAAGTCCGAGCGTCAGCGGCCCGTCGATTTCTTCATTGCCGAAGCTGAATTCCATCTTATTCCGATAGGCATGCTCGCGCGGGCTGGCCTTAATACCTTCCCACTTATACTCGTCATCGACACGGTCCAGAAGCTCGCGGATCTGGTGTTCCTTAATCCGAAGCTGCTTGATATACGGGATGCTCTGGTAAAGGCATCCGCCGCAGACGCCGAAATGCGGGCAGACGTCACGCGCGGTCTCAATCTCGGACTTTTCAATGATAGAGAGCAGACGCCCTTCATAGTTTCCGTTCCGTGCCTTTTCGACCTTAAACTCGATCTTCTGTCCCGGCAATGCATTCGCGACGACGCACTTTTCGCCTTCTTCTGTCGTCACAATGGCCCGGTTCGGGAATCTGATTTCTCCCGCAACACCCTGGTAAACCTGACCTTTTTTCATTTCTCACCTTTCTTCGGGAATGTCCCGACGCCGCTTTGTTTACGGCTCCGCCGGCTCCTGCCGGCATTTTCCGCTTTCTGTCTGCGGAGCTCCTTACATAGAGAAAGGAGCCTCTCTTAAAAGGCTCCTTGATACTTCGATATGCTTATTCCGCTTCGTCGAAGACCTCTTCATCGAAATCATCTTCCTCGAAGAAATCCTCGTACTCCTCGTCCTTTTCGTGGCCTTTACGCACCAGATAAGCAATGAGAAGCACGATGCCGGCGACTAAAACCGCTACGCCGACCGCTGCCAGAATCCAAAGAGTCTTATTCTGTTTTTTTGCAGGCTTAAACGCCTCCGCAGTCCGGAGAATACCGAAAAGCTTACTCATCTACATTACCTCCTGAGAGTTCTTTCCAGAAAATACGAGCCGATTATACCATAGTATGAATCAAAAAGCAACTGTGCGATTTTGCCGCTGCTCATCCGCGGTTCTTTCGCTGCTCATCCACGGTTCTTTCGCTGCTCATCCGCGGTTCTTTCGCTGCTCATCCGCGGTTTTTAAAAACGACGAACCGTTGCACCACCCAGCTGATTACAAACATGATGACCTCCGCAATGATCTTCGCCACGAGTTCATTCAGGTGAAAATACTGCGTAAACAGCATGAGAAGAAGCGTGTTTCCGATTAAGATACCGCAGGCGAGAAGCGCATATGAAAGCGCCTGCCGGAACAGGTTTCCCCTCTTTCGGAACACGAGGGAGCGGTTAATGGAGAAATTAACGGTGGCGCTGCCGATACGGGCGATCACATTGCAAAGCGTCAGCTGCCCGGCCGTCGCCGCGCCAATAAGACGCGTCAGCAAAAAGAACAGAAGATAGTCGAACAGGAAGCTTAAAACCGACGCCGCCGAGAAGGCGAGAATCCCGCGCAAGATGCGGAACGAATCGACAAACGTCCGATAATGCGAGGCCTTATTCTCATTGATGTAGATCGTCTCGATCGGAACTCCTTTGACGGCGATATCATTGCGCGAGCAAAGGAGGAGCATATTCATCTCATACTCATACCGGTCACCCTGGATTTTTAAGAAATCTTCGAAAAGATCGCGTCCGAACGCCCGAAGTCCCGTCTGGGTGTCATAGACAGGAAGCCCTGTCGCGAGCCGGAAAAACACTCTCGTGACTCCGTTTCCAAGTTTCGAGCGGAACGGCACGTCACCGGTAAAATGACGCTCCCCTAAAACGAGCGTCCTTTCCGCCGCTGCTTCCGCCGCGGCGACCACATTCACGATATCAGAGGTTTTATGCTGGCCGTCCGAGTCCGCCGTGATAATCAGCTCCGCGTCGGAATAGTCCTTTATATAGGCGATTCCCGTGCGAAGTGCCGCGCCCTTCCCACGATTAACCTCATGAGAAAGGACAGTGCCGAAGCCTTTCGCCTCTTCGAACACCGGAGCACACGCTTCTGAACTTCCGTCGTTCACGATGACGATATCGAAACCGGTCTTTTCGCGAAGCTCACGGAGCAGAAGAATTAAGTTTTCATCCGGCTCATAGGCCGGAATTAACACGGTAGTCTTCATAGCCTGTTCCTCCGATGATTCTATCAGGTTATACAAAAACGTTACTGTTCTTTCCAGAAAGCCGAATCCGCCATATCGTCTGCCGGATTCTTCGGCGCATTCTCTGGCATATCCTCTGTCGTTTCTACGACAGCTGCGTTAAACTCTTCGATCTCTTCAGCGTCCGCCGTTTCTGCGGACTTCTTCCGCTTCCGGCCGGTAAGTATGACGGTCAGAATAAGGCAGACCATGCACAGCCCTGCCCCTGCCGCATAATACGCCGGCATATAGTCGGGGACTCCGTAGCCCGCGATATCAAAGATCCCGGAAAGGAGCATCCCGACGGTGATTGCCGCGATTCCGAAATGCCCGATGAACAATGCGCTGCTGTCGATCGGGTTCTTCCGCATAGCGCCTCCTACAAGCGCGAAAAACGCGGCAGAAACGAGTGATGGCACAAACATAAATGACATATAGTCTGAATGCTGCCCGTAGCCTAAAACCGTATATACGACGCCTGTCAGCGCGAGAAGAAGCGTAACGAGGAAATAGACGAAAGCTGTCTTCAAAACCGCGTCCTTTAAAAGTCTTTTCAAAGATTCCATGGCGCGCCTCCTTACTGACACTCGCTCCAGATGCTCTCCGGGCGTTTACAGATAAAGATGATGTCGCTGACCGTCCGTTCGCGGATCACGCCTGCATTGATCGTCTGGTTNNCGCCTCAACGATCGTCTTTCAGGACCTGGCCCTGGAAGACGATCGTTGAGGAGCCGCCGCCGTCGAGGTTATAGGCGATCTGGCAGCCGTACTCCTGAAGGAGGGTGGCGCATTGGTAGAGGGATAAGCCGTAATCGCGGCTCGTCCGCCCGTCTGCGACTAAAAAGACATAGTGAAGCCCGTCCACCCAGCCGAATGCTGTCCGCGGGTTTACCGGATCGCACAATGCGTCGGTGATTTCTTCTTTCACGCCGACCGCAATCTCTCCGTCCTTAATCAGCACCGGGCCGAAGGATAAAACATCGCGCACGCCGGCGCCGTTCGAGGAGGTATAATCGCGAAGGTCATAAATCGAGCAGGTCTTCTCATCGATCCAGCCCATCTCACCGTCCGAGTAGATAATGAGGTCCTCCGCCTTCTCGCGGCCCGTCCAGGCCTTTCGAATTATATTTCCGTTCTCGTCGATGTTATGGCACACATAATTCCGGACGCAATATCCGCCCTGGTTTTTCCGCTTCTGCCCGCATCCGTCCCCGTTAATCGCGAGGATCGCGTTCCGATATTCCGCGACCAGGCTTGTAGGAAGCGTGTAATTATCCACGAGATGACTGTTTTTCTCAGGGTCGATGTCGAGATAAGACGCGAGCGCTGTCCGGATCTGCTCCGGCGAAGAGACGATAATATCGGCGATATAATAAGTTGTCGTGACTGCCCGTCCGCTGTCGGTAGTCGACGCGAACTGGTCAATGCGGATATCGATCTGGATATCACCATCCGCATAATGATATTCCGGCTCCGGCCGGAAGACGGTCGGCGCTTCCGTCTCAGATTCGGTCACGTCTTTCGACCCGGATTCTGATTCGTTATCCGTCGGATTCTCACCTTCCGTTCCGATTTCGGTGATCCCTTCCGTTTCGGCGGATCCGGCGGCCTCTGTCGCTTTATCCGCTATTGCTTTACTCTCTTCCGAAACGGTCTCGGCGGAAGCTTCCGTCGGTTCTTCTTTTGATTCTGCGGACTTCGTCGGGCGCGTATCCCAGCGCTCCGGCTTTTTCCCGACATGCTGGATGGCAAACACGTCAAGCACCGTATACGCGGCCGCTGCCGCGAGTACGACGCTTAACAGGATGATGATCAGCTTTCTTACCGGATTTTTCATATTTCTTCCTGAATCAGATTTTTTCCAGCTTGGCGAAGCTGGCGAACATCCGCTTTTCGCCGAAAAGCGCATTGTCAAACAGGACGCAGACCTCGAAATCCTGCTTTCCCTTTTCAATTTCGCGCACCGTTCCTTCGCCGAACTTGCTATGGCGTACGCGGTCGCCGACGTCATAGGAAAGCGTTCCGGACGACTTGACTTCAAAGGTCCGTCCAAAGGTCGGTGTGGGCGCCGGAGCCGGTTTCCGTTCGGCCGGCGTGGGCGGAACAAATTTTTTCTCGACCTTCCGCTGAATTCCGAGCATATCCTCCGGAATCTCCCGTAAAAACCGCGACAGCGCATAACAGCAGAATTCACCATTGACCGTCCGGGCCTTCGCTGCGGAAAGAAAAAGCTTCTTCTGCGCGCGGGTGATGCCGACATAGCAAAGCCGCCGTTCCTCTTCGACATCCGCCGGATTTCCGGTCATCAATGCCATCATGGACGGGAAGAGCCCGTCCTCCATCCCGCAGAGGAAGACTGCCGGGAACTCCAGGCCTTTAGACGAATGGAGCGTCATCAGAAGGACGCGGTTATCATCTTCAGAAATCGAGTCGACATCTGCGACCAGTGCGATCTCCTCTAAGAAATCGATCAGCGTCGGCGCATGCTCGCCTTCATAATTCTCTTCAAAATCATGCGCTTTCGAAATCAGCTCTTCGATATTCTCTTTCTTCTGTTCCGCCTGCTCTTCATCGAGGTCGTCGAAAACAGAATAATAGTCGGTCTTATCAATAATCTCCCGGATCAG
>DCGM01000110.1 GCA_002315255.1 Lachnospiraceae bacterium UBA1778 | reverse complement strand
CGGCCCGGCCGGCATGAGCGCCGCAGTTGCAGCATATGAGAGCGGCATCCGGGATATTCTGATTCTGGAGCGCGACGAAAAGCTGGGCGGCATCTTACAGCAGTGCATTCATAACGGCTTCGGCCTTCACCGGTTCGGCGAAGAACTGACCGGCCCGGAATATGCATGGCGGTATGAAAAGAAAGTCCGCGAGCTCGGCATTCCGTGCAAGTTAAAGACGATGGTCCTTTCAATTTCGAAGGACCGCGTTGTCACGGCGACGAATGAAGAGGACGGAATCTTTGAGATTCAGGCGAAAGCGATTATCCTCGCGATGGGCTGCCGGGAGCGTCCGCGCGGCGCATTGAACATCGCAGGCACGCGGCCGGCCGGCATCTATACTGCCGGAACCGCACAGAAATATGTGAACCGGAAGGGCTATCTTCCGGGAAAAGAAGTCGTCATTTTAGGTTCGGGCGATATCGGACTGATTATGGCGCGGCGGATGACGCTCGAAGGTGCAGAAGTGAAGGCGGTCTGCGAGCTTATGCCGTATTCCGGCGGACTTGCGCGGAATATCGAACAATGTTTACACGATTTTAATATCCCGCTCTATCTTTCGACGACGGTCGTTGAGATTCACGGGAAAGAGCGCGTGGAAGGCGTGACGGTTGCTTCGGTCGATGCAGCCCGGAAGCCGATTGAGGGCACATACCGGTTTATCCCGTGCGACACACTCCTCCTTTCCTGCGGCCTGATTCCGGAGAACGAACTATCGAAGACGGCAGGCATTGCGCTCGACCGGATCACCGGCGGCGCAGTCGTCGACCAGAACCGCGAAACCCTGACCGAAGGAATCTTCGCCTGCGGCAATGTTCTTCACGTCCACGACCTGGTCGACTATGTTTCGGAAGAAGCGGAGACGGCAGGAAGAGCGGCAACAGCTTATATTTTAGGCCGGATTTCCCATACGGACCCGATTCCGGTCCGTACGGACGGAAAAATCCGTTATTCGGTTCCGCAGGTGATTACCGCGAAAGAGGATACGCGCATTTTCTTCCGCGTCGCCAATGAATACGAAAATGTCCGCATCGTCGCATTGTCGGACGGCCGCGAAGTCTTCTCCCAGAAGAAGCGGAAATGCGTGCCGGGCCAGATGGAGACGATCGTCCTGAAAAAGGAACTGTTTGAGGATGTAAAGGAACTCGAGCTTCGGCTGGAGGTGTTGTCATGACGCAGAGAGAATTAACCTGTATCACTTGCCCGGTCGGCTGCCATATTACAGTGACGCTTTCCGGAAAAGAGGTCGTTTCCGTTGAGGGGAATACCTGCCCGCGCGGAAAAGAGTATGCGGTCAATGAGTGCACGAACCCGATGCGCACCGTGACTTCGACCGTCGCATGCAAAGACGGACGCGTCCTGGCTGTAAAGACAGACCGTGTGATCCCGAAGGAGCGGATGATGGACTGCATGAAGATGATTGATTCGGCAGTCGTTAAGCCGCCCGTGAAGATCGGGGATGTCGTGCTGTCGGATGTGTTCGGCAGCAATATCGTCGCGACGGAGAATCTCGAGTAAACGCCGGAAACGAAAGTCAAACGCTGAAGACTAAAGTCAAATGCTAAAGACTAAGGTCAAACGCTAAAGACTAAGGTCAAACGCTGAAGGTGTGATACAGATTCAAGACAAAATGTTAAATATATTAACAAAATATTAAATAATTAAGCGGATTACGGTGCGAAATGACTGGACTAAAAGATAAAAAACTTTATCTTCTCGATATGGATGGAACGCTTTACATCGGCGAGCAGCTCTTCGCCGGGACGAAGCGCTTCCTGTCGTTCATCAAAGAACGCGGCGGCCGCTATATGTTCCTGACGAATAATTCGTCGAAGGGAATTGACAGCTATGTCGCGAAGATGAAGCGCCTCGGAATCGATGCATTGCCGGAGGATTTCTTCACGTCTGTCGATGCGACAATCCGTTTCCTCGCGCCGAAGAATTATCAGAAGATTTATGCGTTCGGCACAGAGTCCTTCAAGCGGCAGCTGAAGGAAGCCGGTTTCCCGATTACCGACCGGCTCGAAGAGGGAATTGACTGCCTCTGCATGGGCTTCGACACGGAGCTGACGTTCCGAAAACTGGAGGACGCATGCATCCTTTTAGGAAACCCGGCAGTCGACTATATCGCGACGAATCCGGACTGGGTCTGCCCGACAGAGTTTGGCTATGTGCCGGACTGCGGCTCGGTTTCGACAATGCTCTATAACGCGACGAAGCGTCTCCCGCAGTTTATCGGGAAGCCGCAGCCGGAAATGATCGAGCTTGCGATCGAGAAGGCCGGCTATCAGAAAGAGGACGCTATCATTTTCGGCGACCGGCTCTATACCGATATTAAGAGCGGCTTCAATGCAGGCATCACGACGGTTTTCGTCCTCTCGGGCGAAGGTACGGTCGAGGATGTAATGAGCAGCGATGTAAAACCTGATTTTATCTTTAAAGATATCGCGGCGTACACGGACGCGGTTGAAAAACTATAAGATTGGACGAATGGCGAAAAAAGATTTCCTTAAGAAAGCGAAGATAATCCGCCAGAGAGTCAAGCAAGAAAAGAAGCAAGAAAAAGTAAGAGAATAGTTAGAAAAAGCAAGAAAAAAGTAAGAGAACAGTTAGAAAAGAAGATCGATAATGATGAAAGATATTACGATTTTGGCTATCGAAAGCTCCTGTGACGAAACGGCGGCAGCAGTCGTCGTCAATGGGCGCACCGTTTTATCCAATGTGATTTCTTCGCAGATTTCATTGCACACGCTCTATGGCGGCGTCGTGCCGGAAATCGCGTCGCGAAATCATGTGGAGCGTGTGATCCCGGTCGTCGAGCAGGCGCTCGCGGATGCCGGAAAAACGTTACAGGAAATCGATGCTGTGGCTGTCACCTACGGGCCTGGACTCGTCGGCGCGCTTTTAGTCGGTGTTTCTGCGGCGAAAGCGATTGCATTTGCTGCCGGGAAACCGTTAATCGGCGTCCATCATATCGAAGGGCATGTCGCTGCGAATTTTATTTCGCATCCGGAGCTCGAGCCGCCGTTCGGCTGCCTCGTCGTTTCGGGCGGGCATACGCATCTTATTGAAGTCGAAGATTACGGGAAGTTTGAGATTATCGGAAAGACTGCCGATGATGCTGCGGGCGAAGCCTTTGACAAGGTGGCGCGTGCGATCGGCTTAGGATATCCTGGCGGACCGAAGATTGATAAGAAGGCGAAGGAAGGAAATCCGGACGCCATCCAGTTCCCGAAGGCAGTAGTCGACGGCTCGCCGTATGACTTCAGTTTTTCCGGGTTAAAGTCGGCCGTCCTGAATTATCTGAACCACGCAGAAATGGCGCACGAGACGGTCAACGATGCGGACCTCGCGGCTTCCTTCCAGAAGGCGGTCGTCAATGTTCTGGTCGAGCATTCGATGGCGCTCTGCGAGGAAAAAGGATATAAGCATTTTGCGGCAGCGGGCGGCGTCGCGTCGAACTCTACGCTTCGTGAAAGCTTGAAGAATGCGTGCGAAAAGCGCGGGATTCAGTTTTATGTGCCGGCCCCGGTCCTCTGCACGGACAATGCGGCGATGATCGGCTGCGCAGGCTACTATGAATATTTGAAGGGCGCGCGCTCCGGCTGGGATCTGAACGCGGTGCCGAACTTACGGCTCGGGGAGCGGTAACACGACAGAACCGCGACAGAAGCGCGACAAAGCGCGACAGAAGCGCGACAAAAGCGCGACAGAAAAAGCGACCGTAACGCGACAGAATGAGAAACAAGAGGAACAGCGAAAGGAACTTTTATGGAAGCTATCGTTGAATGGTATAATTCGGGCTTGGGCACCTGGCTCCCGAAGGAGGTTTTTGTATTCCTTCTCTCGATGGTCCCGGTCATTGAACTTCGAGGCGGTTTAGTGGCGGCCTCGCTTCTGAACATCCCGCTCCTGTGGGCGAATGTTCTCTGCATAGCCGGAAATCTGATTCCGGTTCCGTTCATCCTGCTTTTCTTAAAGAAGCTTTTTGAGTGGATGAAAAAGCATAATATCTTAGTCAAATTAGTGACCTGGCTTGAAGAGAGCGCGGCGAAGAAGTCGAAGGGCGCGGAACGCGGTGAATTCATCTTCCTCTGGCTTTTCGTCGGAATCCCGCTTCCGGGAACCGGCGCGTGGACAGGTGCTCTGGTCGCTGCGCTGATGAGTCTCGGTTTGAAAAAATCAATACTTCCGATCTTCATCGTNNTGGACCGGCTCGTTAGTCGCGTCTACGATTCATTATGACTTTAAGAAATCGTGCATTGCGGTGACGCTCGGCGTGCTGACCGCAGCAATCATTATGGACATCATCAGCTACGGCCTTTTAGGGCTGCTGTTCGGATAAGCATCGGAAGAAACGCGGGCGCAGGACCCGGAAGTTTCGGACAGAAAAGGAAGGAGACCGCATGAAGACGGC
>DCGM01000037.1:25762-35852 GCA_002315255.1 Lachnospiraceae bacterium UBA1778 | reverse complement strand
GAACTCATCCAGAAATACAAGCCTGATATCGTGTTTTCAAAAGGCGGCTATGTTTCTGTTCCGGTCGTCCTCGCAGCCGGCCAGGCCGGCATCCCGGTCATTATCCATGAGTCGGATATGACGCCGGGCCTCGCAAACCGTTTTTCTTTTACTTCCGCCACCAAAATCTGCTGCAATTTCCCCGAGACCACGGCAAAGCTCCCGTCTAAAAAAGCGGTGCTCACCGGTTCTCCTATTCGAAAAGAATTATTAAGCGGAAGCCGCGAGGCAGGTCTTAAGTTTACCGGCTTCACTGGCGATAAGCCGATTCTTCTGATGATTGGCGGAAGCACAGGGGCGCGGAAATTAAACGAAGTGCTCCGCACAGCTTTGGATTCTCTTCTTCCGCGCTATGATATCATTCACCTTTGCGGGAAGGGCAATCTCGACGAATCACTGACAGAAAAAAACGGCTATGTTCAGTATGAATACATCAGTGCAGAGTTAAAGGATCTCTTTGCGGCTGCGGATCTCGTTTATTCGCGTGCCGGCGCCAATGCTATCTGCGAGCTTTTAGCATTGCACAAGCCGAACCTTCTCGTTCCGTTGACCCGCAGGGTCAGCCGCGGCGACCAGATTTTAAATGCGCAGTCCTTTGTAAGGCAGGGATTTTCAATGATGGTTCCTGAAGAGGAGCTTTCTCCGAAACGCCTCGTGTCTGCACTCGATGAACTATATCAGGATCGCGAAAAGTATATCGCCGCGATGAAGAAGAGTTCTCAGTCAAACGGAGTCGATGTGATTCTTAAATTAATTCAGGAATTAACACAGTAAAGGACAAAAAAGAAGCGGTTCTGATGAACCGCTTCTTTTTTGTCACATGCGTTTTTCAGTGTCTGTCGCGCCTTCTGTGTTTTCTGCGACATCCGTCTCACCTTCTGTGTCCGCATCCAGCAGTTTTAAGCCCGCAGTATCCGACACCGGCAGCGAAAAAACAATAGCCTTTGCTTTTGTCTCGAGACCGGCTTCCTTCATAATCGCCTGCATGATCGCATTTCGCTGAGAACGCTTGACGACGATGAAGACGATATCTTTTTCGGATGCCAATGAAATGCCGAGAAACTGTTCGGCCTTTCGGTTGCCGGTTCCCTGTGCATGTATGACGGTTCCGCCTGTTGCGCCGCCTTTTCGGGCCGCCTGCATTACTATTTCATTGTAGCCCTGGTTGCTGATGGCGATCAGCAGCTCGTGTTCTGTATCCTTCATGGATGATTCCTCTCCTCTAACAAATCCCTGTCCGTCCGTCAGTAAGTTAAGTTCCCGGACTCCGCCGATGCTGCTCATCGGAACCGTAAAAACAATTCCGATTCCCGGAATGTCTATCCGAATCTTCGTTTCCAAGTCACGCTTAATCCGTTTAAAGACAGGCGCATTTACAACAGAAAGGAAAACTGCTTTTTCGGATTCTGTCAGCCCGAGGTAATTTAAGACTTCGTTGCTAGCTGTCCCTCGCCCCAGAGAGATTGTACTGATTTCAACGCCGTTTGCCCGATAGATCTCTGCAAACTCGGGAAGCCGGGCTCTGTCGATAATCGAAAACATTAAAGATAATCCGCTCATACCCGTCCTCCTATAGATCAATAATCACATAGTTGTCGGCATCGGAAGCCGGCGCGTTCGCATTGATGTTTGAGGCGTTCGCAGATTTAGATTTATCCTTGATTTTATAAACGATGCCCAGAATCTGAATCGTAATCAGCGGTGTCAATGCGACCATCGCCACAATGCCGAATGCGTCTGTAATAACATTTCCGCCCACAGCAATGCTCGCGCCCATCGCAAACGGCAGAAGAAATGTCGTCGTCATGGGACCGGATGCTACACCACCGGAGTCGAACGCAATTGCAGTAAAGATCTTGGGCGCGAAAATCGATAATCCTAGCGCTAAAAGATATCCTGGGATGACAAACCAAAGAATCGGAATTCCGCAGATTACGCGGAGCATTGACAGGCCGATCGAAGCCGCCACACTGATGCAGAGGCTGGTCTGAAGCGCTTTCCCTTTTATCATTCCGTTAGTCAGTTCTTCGACTTGGTGCATCAGGACGTAGATGGCAGGCTCTGCTTTCACGATAAAGAAGCCGATCAGCATGCCGATTGGAATAATAATCCATTCATAGGACATCCCGGCAATCTGTTCGCCTAGATATGTGCCGGCCGGAAGAAATCCGGCATTAACACCGGTGAGGAATAGTACTAAACCTATATACGTGTATACGAGTCCGATTCCGATTCGAATCAGCTCCTTCTTCACAAGCCGCTTCGAAAAAAGCTGGAAAACTCCAAAGAATCCCACGATCGGCAGTAAAGAAATCGCCATCTCTTTTAAATACTTCGGGAATCCGCTGATTATCAGGCTGCCAAGCTCAGTGCTCTGGCTGATCTCCGGAATCCAGTTTTCAGCATACGAAAGGCCATTGGCGCCATAGATGAGGCCCAAAACCATAATCGCCAGAATCGGTCCGATAGAGCATAATGCAATCAGGCCGAAACTGTCATCCGCCGCATGTTTATCGTTTCGGATGGCGGCAATACCGATGCCGAACGACATAATAAACGGAACTGTCATCGGGCCCGTAGTAACACCGCCGGAATCAAACGCTACTGCCAGAAATTCCTTCGGTACAAACAAACTGAGAAGAATAACCGCTCCGTAGAATACGAACAAGAGCGTCCGCAGGGGAATTCCGATCACCATTCGCAAGAATGCAATTACAAGGAAAAGACCGACGCCGATCGCAATCGAAATAATCAGAATGCTGTTCGGAATCGATGATATCTGATTCGCCAGAACCTGCAGATCCGGTTCCGAAATCGTAATCAATACGCCCAGAAGGAACCCTAATGCCAATATCAGCCAAAGCTTCCGTGTCTTCGTGATGCTGGTTCCGAGCTGTTCGCCCATCGTCTCCATCGCAAGTTCTGCGCCAAGGGAGAAAAACATCATTCCGACAATCATTACTGCCCCACCAAACAAGAACGCCAGCAGGACGCCCGTCGGCATCGGCGCTATCGTCAAAGAGAGCAACACAACAACCGCCATAATCGGACATAT
This sequence comes from Lachnospiraceae bacterium UBA1778, assembly GCA_002315255.1. GTDB lineage: Bacteria > Bacillota > Clostridia > Lachnospirales > Lachnospiraceae > UBA1267. The sequence continues at coordinate 32,758 of DCGM01000037.1, read as the reverse complement.
GGCGGCGATTGCCTCGCTCATTTTCTTCATTAATCCCTTTGTGTATAGATGTTTTGTCATTCTAAAAAGTGCTTTGCTGTGTTGTAATTATTCTGTCAGTTTTTTCAAAACAACGTTCAACTCTTCCTTGTCGGGTTCCGTAGGACGCCAAGCCGCAAGTTCAGGTCCGCCCTCATACCGCGGAATTACATGAATGTGGAAATGCGGAACCGTCTGTCCCGCTGCCGCTCCATTGTTCTGAACTACATTAAAGCCAGCTGCCCCCAGTTTTTCCTTCTGAAGTAAGCCGATCTTTTTCGCGACCATCAGAAGCTTGCCGCCCAGTTCCTCATCCATCTCTGTCAGATCCTGAACATGTTTCTTCGGAAGGATTAATGTGTGGCCGGCTGTGGCGGGATTTATATCGAGCATCGCGATGCAGATCTCATCTTCATAAACTTTACTTGACGGGATTTTACCTTCCAAAATCATACAGAAAATACAGTTGTCCATATTTAGCCTTTCCGCCTCCTCACGTTCGGAGGAAGCTGCTCTGTCTTCTTTCGGGACCTCTGTCCCCTTATAATAGATATTATCCCTTAAAAGGCCAAAAAAAGCAACACCTTATCCATTTGTAAACAGAAGCACCAATACCCCAATGAGAACTACCAGCCCGATAATGATTTCAAACTTGTATTCCTTTGCTTTCTTCAGGATTTTCTCAAGGAGCTGATTTCCTGATTTCCCATTGCCCCCGGACTCCACATCCATGACTTCATCCACTGTGGGGATCCGGGATTCTTTCTCCTCACAGGCTTCAATCCATCCGCAAGTTCCGTCCGACCTGTCCTGCTTCCCCTTCCACTCGGAGTAAAGCCCCTTTTCCTTTGTGGTCGTGATTCCCAAATCCTGAAATACATAATCATCCTCCTGTATCTCATGCTTATCTGACTCTTCAAAGGTTTCGCCGCTTCCAAATCCTCTTTTGCCCCGGCTCTTCCGCCAGAACTCTGCAAGCGTGCTCAACCCAATCTTCGGCTCGCGGCTTTTTTGATATAACCCATATAAAAGTAAGACGTCCTCCTCCTTCTCCGGGTTTAACGCCTTCATAAAGTATTCCATCAGATGGCGGATCGACTCGCCAAAAGAAGCCTTCGTTCCTGGCGTATAACAGAAGAAGACTCTCCCTGTATCCATCTGGAGAAAAACGGCTTCTGGATTTAAGTTCAGTTCTTCCTCAGAAAGGAGATGCTCACATAGAACATCCGCCAGATGCTCTAATCCAAAAACAATCGAATACAGAAACTCTCCTTGAAGCGGAAGCTCCGCGCTGTCCTTTAATGAAACCAGCCCCGTCACATTATAATCGTAACAGGCTTTTGTTCCTTCATAAGAGAGATGAAGGTGAAGCAGGCTCTCGGGGCTGTTCATGTTCATCATACGGATTTTATATGTATCCGCGCCATTCTCTGGCGCCGGGAGCCTCATAAAGCGATTTTTTCCATCACTATAATATTCTTCCATCTCTATTCCTCCCATCTCCTCTCAAAACCGTTTCACGTCTGTTATGATCATAATCGTTACTTAGCCTATCAACCTCTCCCATTTTTTTGCCTCGCGGCTTTGGATACTCCTAAAAGAATAGCTGTTACTCAAGCCCCGGGAAAACGAGCCCATGCACGAGCCGAACAAAGTCAGCTCCGCGCTTGGTCGTGGTAAGGCAGGCTTCTCCCTTCTCTTTTATGAAGTTCCCTGTCCAGAATGAAAACTCGCTCAGGTTCATCCCTTTTAACGAAACCGAATAAGACAGAATAATTTCCTGGTCTCCTTCCCAAAGCGTTGCCCCACTCACTTTTAAATAGTACGTCCACGAATTTGCTTCACTTACAAACCGCACCGCGAGGAGCTCGTTCCCGATACCTTCTTCTTCATCTGCGGCCTTCCGCAGGTAGCATTGCTCCAATGCATATAGTGTATTTTTATCATGAAGCACAAACATCAATCCTATAAGAACCGCCACCAGCGTAAGGATAATTCCCATAACGACCGCTGTTTCAACTGTAAATGCCCCTTTGTTCATAAAAATATCAGTTCCAATCCCCATTCAAGCAGCGTGGCTCCTGCGATAAACGGCACAAACGGGAATTCAGCCCCCTTCGGCATCTTTTTTCTCAAAACCAAAATTCCTCCGACGATTATTGCTGAAAGAAGTGCTATCAAAGCCGCCGACAATGTAAATCCAAATCCGCATATTCCTCCGAGCGCCACAAAAATCCACCCGTCGCCCACTCCGATTTTTCCTTTAGAAAGAAGCGATACTGCGAGAAACAAAAGCCCCGGCATCAGTCCTAAGGCAAGCTCCCATACGGCGGTCTTAAGCAAAATCATCCGCAAGATAATGCCTATGACACCGATAATCAAGATATACCAAGTCGGCACCAGCCGGCTCTTGAGGTCCGTAATGGTAGTCGGAATCAGAAGAAGAGCAGCTCCTATAATCATAAACACCATCTCATTCATAAACACCAACTCTTTGTTCATTTCTGGTCTCTCTTTCTGCACCTGCTGCATTCATTGCGCTTCCCTACAGAAGAAATCGGAGCGCTTTTGATTCCTCGCTTCAAGCCGGAGCAGTTCCGGTCAAAATGATAGCAGTCTCCATAATCCGTAATAAACACCGTATCTCCGCCGACATCTCCGCAGACCTCACACTTCTGATAAGTTCCGCCATCCTGGTTCCGTTTTGAACCAATCTGCTTCGCGGGAACTTCCCGTATGCTGAGTTTCAAATAACTGCAATCCAGATGCGTATGATAGACCTCACCGTGCTCCGTAAAATAGACGAGTTCCTCATCGCTTCTCTTCTCAAGTTCTTTTCCGGCCCAGACATGATGAAAAGACTGCTGTGAAATCGGCAATGTTAATCCGGCAAATGCCACAAACGGAATTTTCAGATCGTAGCTTGCATGCAGTATCAGATCCTTTGAAACCCGGTCATAGTAAGAACCTGCGAACGAAACGCCCCGAGTGCCTCCTTCAACGATACGCTCATCGGCGAAATATCCGTCCATCTCATTGATGACCAACCCTTTCGCGGTCATCTCTGTCACCACGAGATCAGCGCCTTCAATTCCGATCTCCTTCAGAATCGACATCTTCTCCGTCTCGCCTGTTTCTGCCTCCTTAAAGCAGTCCGAAACATACATATATGCAGCAATCCGCTGGCCCACAATCTCCATCGCGCTCTGCATTTTCATTTCAAGCGTCATAAAGATAAAAAATGACAGAAGTCCGGTCATTACTGCGAGAAAAAGCGGCAGAGTCAATGCTGCCTCTAATGTGATGCTACCCTTTTTATCAGCTTCATTTAGCCGATATCTCAGCTCCTTCTCATCGTCTGTCGGCCAGATGCATCTTTGCTTTCTCAGATTCTTTCGGTTGGCTTCCGAATATTCAGTTTTCAAATGATAAAAGGTACGCAGCCCTGCCGTTCGGGATAGCATTTTAAAGGGAGACATTTTTTTATCAGCTCGAATGATATTCACAAAGAAGCACCTGGCCGGCAGGCGATGCTGCCGCTTTCTTTCGTAAAATAACTAATATAAAAAAGAAAACTTATCCGTTAAGGTATAAACACTAAAATAGGAAGCCCCGCTCGCTTGTAAAAGCGGCAGCCTGCTAAATAACGACGAAGAGCCGCTATGAACGACGAATGTTGCGGATGCCACCGCTGCCGACATTCGAAAAGCCGGATCATGCTTCTGCATCTCTGCCTGAATCAGATCCATCGCATGATATGCGGTCTCTGCCGAATCTGACAAGTAAAGAAATAACCTAAGATAATCCTTATAGGTCATTCCTGTATCATTTTTACTCGGAATCTCATCGCTTCCGCGCATAAAATCGCTTATGTTTGAAAGTCCCAAGTTCCACGTGACGTCTGTTTTTACAAGTGCAGACTTCCCCCCTGCGAGCAATTCCCGCACATCGAGCAATGACTCCGCATAGGCCCACGAAGCCAGTAAGGCCGCTTCCGTCAGCACAATGAGCGCTGGAATCTCCGTCCATCCGGCCAGCATACTGGCCAATGCACTTACCTCCTCCATCTTCTCTTCGCATTGAATCAGATAGAGCAGGTTCATCCCTTCCCGCAGCCACATAAGCCGATCCAGCACTGCCATCAGGTTATCCTGGTCCACGCTCTTTCCATAGAGCAGATACTCCAGCTCATACTGCGTGACGTCGGTCTCTTTATTGTCCGTAAAGCATGCGAATTCCAACATCAGATATTCGTTAAAGGCGGCTCGCTTCAATGGGCTGTCCTTCGGGTCATCCTCCGCTTCCCGCGTGTCCACTGCTGTCTTTGACGGTGAATTGCTTTGATCCAATGTATAGACTGATACGCTGCGGCCTTTCGGCATCACAAGCGAAAGCCATCCCTTTGCTTTCACTTGATTCGCATTTCCGATCGGACTGTTCTCGATTTCTTCCTCATATCGTTTTTTATCAAACTTATTCTTTTCGGGTTCCGTCGTTTCTCCGGGATTATCTTCTGGTTTTCCGCTGCCGTAATCATCAGTTTTTCCGCCGCCCTGACCACCAGGCTTTCCGCTGCCAGACCCTGGCTTGTCAGGATCAGAATCGACGATTTCCTTATCGCCTCCGCTTCCAGGCTTACCCGGTTTCTTCTCTAGTATCAGCGAACCCGCGCTACCATAAATCATAGAACGATAGCCGCCTTCTCCATTCCCTGCGCTCCGACTGCCGCCTTCTCCATTCCCTGCGCTCCGACTGCCGGCTTCTCCATTCGAAGACACCGTATAATCAGACCAATCCGTTTCTTTTCGCTCTTTCTCTTGGGCTTCACTTGCTTTTTTAGCTTCCTCGCCCTGCCCGATAAGTCCGAGCTGGTCTGATAAAGTCTTCAAAATCTGGCCGGCCGCATCATAGGGAAAATAATCCAGCGCATTGTCGATAAAAACGGCCCCGTTATAGTCGGTCGCAGTCATAATCTCTGTCGCGATAACGCCTACAGTTCCTACGCCGAAGAAGGATTTTCCGTTTAGCGTCAGCCCTGTCGTCAGATTTCCGCGGTAGTAACGCTCAAACTCTGCCTCAATCAAGTCCGCATCCAGCCAGCCGTTCCCCATGCCACCGTCGTAGAATAATAGGCCGTATTGATCGAACAGCTGCCGGATATACCCCGCCTCTAATGCGTCTGCGGCAGTATCTCCAGCTTGCCGTTCCATCATTTTAAGTCCTGAAATACGTGCCGATTCCAACAGTGAAAGATTTAAAATCAGCAAAACAGACAGAAGAAGGGAAAGAAAGATCGTTATGCTTCCTTTCTTTGCCTGATAAAACTCTCTCCTCATCCTTAATAGATCTTATTTACATTCTTCGTAATATTCGTAAAGATTCCCTGCGCAATCGAAACTATCTGGTCCTTGAAAATAATGACCAGTCCGACCAGCACGACTAAAATCAAAATGACTTCAACTGTCGTTATACCTTTCGTAGCGACCAGCGAACGTTTGATATTCTCAATCATCTTTCTCATACTACCCTCCTAAAATGACATTAATGTAGGTGCAATCAGCATCACAATAACAATTCCCAGCATCAGCAGCATCGGAAACAGCTGCTTCGTTTTCGCTTTTTCTCCTGTGCGGAGGACACGTGTGCGCTGCTCCTCGAGCGTCTCCTCCGCCTCTTTCTGCAATGCCCTCTCCAGCCCGGAAATTCCCTGCCGAAGATTCTGCGCCAGAAGGTTTCCGAACCGGACATAGCAGCGGAGTCCGCATCTTCTTCCAAATCGGACATATGCGCTCTCCTCCGAAATTCCTGTCTTGATTTCGGTTTCCGAAATCAGCATCTCTTCATAGACAATACTGTGTCTCTTTTTATCTTTCGATAACGATTCCTGATAGTTCTCTGCAATCTTAAACCACGCATTGCGCGTGCTCATCCCGGCATTTATCAAGGTCCGAAGCTTCCGCAGCATATCAGGATATTCTCTTTCAAGTGCTTCCTTCCGTTTCTTCTCACGTTCCTTCTCTTTCTGTCCTGGCAAAAAGAAAAGGCAACCCGCTAAAACCGCAGTAAGCAGAAGAATCAGATAAGGTGATTCTTCCACAGTTTCAAAAGAGATGGCGTTTCCGTCAAACTCTGTCGGAAGATTGACCTGCTTATCGTTCGCCGTATCCTGATCGATCCGGATAATCTGATCCCGGATCCGTTCAACCAGACTTTTTTCTTCGGTAAGTGCCGGAAACACACGGATCGGCAGCTCATATTCTTTCTCAGCATCTTCATAAGAAAACCGGATCAGCACCAGGACTTCCTCGCCTGCCTCGGAGATCTCCTCAGTAAGCACGATTCCCCAATCTGAAAGGATATCGATGTTCTGGCTTCGATAGGTGATCCGGATTCCTGCTTCTGTCTCGTCCGGGAAAGAAAGGTCTTTCCGAACCTCTTGAAACGAGACGTTATCATTTAACCAGACCGCCTTCATCTGCTCATACGCTTCATCGAATACCGCGTCCCATTCTTCCTTTGATGGCGTTCTTCCGGAAATCGGAACCGATATCTCTCCGATTTTCTCTCCACCCTCTTTCACCTGGGCAATGACCTGCTTCTCCTCTCCAAACTCCGGCCGCTCGATGGATTCTATCAGCTCCGGCCCGCTCGAAAGTAAAAATGCCGGGATGCTAAGAAAACTGCCAATGGTAGCGACGATTAACACAAGACCAAATGCTCTTCCGTTTTCTTTCTTCTTCCGTTCGGTGAACTCCGCTATTTTGCCTCCGTGCTTTCTTTGAGACACTTTCTCTGAAAGCATCTGGCCGGCTCTCAAAAAGATTTTCGGAAGTTTCAGCTTTTTCCACTCTTCATCAGGCCATTCCGCCCTTTTTCGTGAAACCATGAGGAGCACGATACAGATAACTGATAAAACTGCTGAAAGAATCATTGTCGCCCTCTCTATCTCTGTTCTTAGCCCGTTTCCCTGCTAGTCTT
>DCGM01000037.1:0-25712 GCA_002315255.1 Lachnospiraceae bacterium UBA1778 | reverse complement strand
TCCTGATGTCCTTAGCCCGTTTCCCCTACTGCCCGGATATCCGTAATCTTCTCCGCCCAAAGATAGGCTCCGATGTACACGGCGAGGCAAGCTGTCATAATCAGACGTCCTGCGATTCCTTCATAGAGCCCCGCTACGAGATCCGGCGCCGATAGTCTGACATAGAGCAGAATCCCGAGTGGCATGATATCCATCACCTTCTGCTCAAACTTTGCGGCAGAAACCATCGTTTCAATCTGCTCTTCTATGGCGAATCCATCCTGAAGGACCGATATCACTCCCGCGATAGCTTCTCCGATCTGACCGCCTGTCCGCTTCACCACAGAAAACACCTCTGAGAAACTGATGATTTCTTCGACATGAGTCCGCGCGGCAAATTCTCGAAAAGCTTCTTCAATCGTCATGCTGACGCTTAATCGGGCCGCCATCACATTCCATTCCCGGACGACATCGGCATTTTCACCCCAAAGCGCCTTTAATTCGCGTGAGCTGGTTCTTACTGCATTCTCCATAGAATAACCGCTTCGTAAATAGTCTCCTAGGAGGGCGCCGGCGGAGAGAAACTGCTTCATCAGCTGTTTCTTCCGCCGACTGATATGGCTTTTCCGCTGCTGCTTCAGATACAGCATAAGCGCGGGTACCCAAAGGAAAAGGGCCGGCAGAAAGGAATCATAAAAGACAAAAGAAAACCCGGCCAAAACAACTGTCAAAAGAGCCGTATAACGAAGAATCTCCATAAGAGTAAACCGATACTCGTCATAATCCGTCAGCGCTTTGTAATCCTTCCGCGTTTTGTATTCCTTCACCGCTTTGGGATTTCCACGCGCGACGCATTGGGCAATCGGTTCTTTTAAGTTCAGTTTCATGAGTTCCGCTCTCCTCTAACAGATAAAGCGGATTCAACCGGATTCCGCTCTCATTCGCTTCCGCGAGTTCATAAATACCTTGAACCCGTCGGGTTCCGTTCCGACAGCGGATCAGGTGAACCATCAGGTCGATTCCGGCCGCTATCTGTCCGCGGATGGCTGATAAAGGCAATGCGACATTTCCCATAAGGCACATCGTTTCGATTCTCGAAATCATATCCTGTGCGCTGTTCGCATGTCCTGTAGAGAGCGATCCGTCATGCCCGGTGTTCATGGCTTGAAGCATGTCCAAGGCCTCGCCTCCGCGGATCTCACCTACCACGATCCGGTCCGGCCGCATACGCAATGCGTTTTTGATCAGATCACGAATCGTGATTCCGTACTCTCCCTCCAGATTGGCCGGCCGGCTTTCTAACCGCACGATATTCTTCACATTCCGTAATCGTAATTCTGCCGAGTCCTCAATCGTAATCACCCGCTCATCCGGGTGGATATATTCCGCCAATGCCCCTAAAAACGTAGTCTTTCCTGTCCCCGTTCCGCCTGAAACGAAGATGTTCATCCGCATTAAGACTGCTTTCTCTAAAAACGCTGCTGCCTCTTCCGTAATGCTCCCCCACGCCACCAGATTCTCCATCGAAATCGGTGTCTTTGAGAATCTTCTGATCGTCACAGCCGGTCCGTCCAATGCGATCGGCGGGAGCACGATGTTGACGCGGCTCCCGTCCGGAAGCCTGGCATCCGCCATCGGCGTCGCTTCATTCACCCGCCGGTTAATCGCGGACGCAATCTGCTGCACAATATCCGAAAGTTTCTCTTCGGTCGTAAAAGTCCCTTCATATAGTTCGAGGCCCCCGCCCCGTTCCACATAAATTTTTCCGGCTCCGTTGACCATGATTTCCGTCACGCGTTCATCTGCCATCACGATTGAGAGGATGTCATACCGGCGAAGCGCGGCAAAGAGGATTTCCCGATACTCCATCTTCTCTTGGCGGGTCAGTTTTTTCTCTGTCCCGATTTCCTGAAGAAGATGATCGATCTTTTGATAGAGAGACGCGTCCGAGATCTCTTCGCTTGGATCGATTTCAGAGATCAGGCGCTCATAAAGCTCCCTCCGAAGCGCATCATTCATGATCTTTTCCCTCCACCATGATTTACCCTTCTGCTTTGCTCAAAATCTTCCCCCCAGTGGTTTCCTCGCCTCCTGCCGAAACTTATCCTCTAATATTGAAACAGTCCCGCTGCCAGTTTTCGCGCAAGTTCCCCCGTTTCACTCCATAAAAGCTGCTCCATATAGGTTTCTTCCGGACAGATTCCGCGAAGCGGGGGCATGATCACCTGCTCGACCGAGATCTTACGATCTCCGGAAGCCCTTCCCACCCACTGAAGGAATGCCTTCATCTTCCCGGATTCAGCCGCCTGTGCGGTAGACGGAACATACAGTTTCTGTATAATCGGAAGAAAACACTCTGTATACCGCACATCCGGTCCTAAATCCAAAATGACTACATCGTAGCATTCCATTCTCCCGATATCCTGCGCAATCTCGCGGATCTGCTTCGGGGATACGTTCAGTATGTCCTCCGCCATCCGGACAGGAGCGAGAATATCCACCCCATGGAACTGAAACACCTTCAGCCCGGCTTCCTTTTCTGACAGTTCATTGGACTCCCGTTCATATAGAAAGTCGGAGAGATTCTGATCGGGAAGCTTTTCAAACAGCTCAGGAAATCCTGAAAACGGCTCAGGATTCACATAAAGAACATGCGCCGTCTGCGACAGCACTTCGCCAAGCGCGATTGCAAGCCCGGTCTTCCCGCAGCGTCCGACAGGCGATGCGATTCCGACAAAGGCACAGCGAAATACGGTTTTCTCCGCGATACTGTATTCCGTTTCAATCCGCTTCTGCTTCTTTAGAATATCCTCCTGAATCTTTCCGAGCGGCTGATACTTAAATACCGTGGGCACCGTGTCTACAGCATGATACCCCTGTACATCCGACAGAAGCATCACCTGCCCCCAACGCCCGTGAAGAATCTCGATATCATCCTCTTGTCCAGAAAGAAGCAAAATGCTTGCGCCGTCCAGACGCATCAGTTCCTCTTTCGTGGAAACCGCAGAGACGGCAAACGGAAATCCCGGCGCATCATTGAGTCTCTTCCCGAGTTCCTCCGCATACTTAGAATCCCGATCAAAGATCACCATCCGCTCCTTCATCTTCCGTTCTCCTTTCTGGCTTCGTCATCGCTTGACTGTGCCCCGCATTATAGGTCAGCCCTAGCGGTAAGTCCAGTAACAAAATGCCCTCTTTTTTGTGGTAAAATGCCGTAACCTTTTCAGCGCAAGGCTTCCCGCGTTCCAAAATTATTTTCCGCCACAAAACCGCTACCGCTATCCCCCAACATTTGCTTTTCCGTCCTTGATTCTTTTCTTTTTACCATTCCCGTGCTATGATAGAATGCGTCTGGAAATCATCCTTGAAAGGATTCCGTTTTGAAAAAAATAGTGCTTGTGGAAGCCGGTCTTCTCCTCCTTCTGGCAGGAGTCATGACGCTTCTCCTCCTGAAAACAGAACCGAAAGATGTGTCGATAGAGGCAGTAGAGTCTGCCTTTATGAACGAATGCGCTTTCGACCAGATGGAGCAGGCGGGCGACATGCGGGTGAAGCGCGCGTTCTCATTGAATGCGGCGGATTATGACGGATATCTTTATTTCACTCCGAACAATACGATGTCGGTTGATGAGTTTCTCGTCATCAAGTTACAAGAGGATTCTCAGGCTGATGCGGTCCTTTCCGCGATCGATTACCGTCTCGCGACCCAGAAGCGGAATTTCGACGGCTACGGCGTAGACCAGACGGATCTTTTAAACAATGCGACAATTCTTCAGGATGGAAATTATATCGTTTTCGCTGTCGGAGACGGTGCCGAAACCTGGGTGAATATTGTCCGGAAAGTGTGGGAGCAGTAATATGGTATTCAGCAGTCTCACTTTCCTTTATCTCTTTCTCCCGATAGCCCTGATTCTTTATTATCTCGTTCCAATGAACTGGAAGAACGCCATCCTGACGCTGGTTTCGCTGGTCTTCTACGCATGGGGCGAGCCGGTCTATGTGGTCCTGATGCTCTATAGTATCCTTTTGAACTATTCCTGCGGACGACTGATGGCTTCAACCCGGAAGCATGCAAAGTCTGTTCTCGTTTTTGCAGTTATCGTCAATCTTCTGATTCTCGGTTTCTTCAAGTACTATGGCTTTGTCGTTACAAACATCAATCTTTTGACAGGCTGGAAGCTTCCGGTTCGGGAGCTTGCATTGCCGGTCGGCATTTCGTTCTACACATTCCAGGCGCTTTCTTATATCATCGACCTTTATCGGAAGAAGTTCCCGGTCCAGAAGAATTTCTTCTCATTTGCAGCCTATATTACGATGTTCCCGCAGCTGATTGCGGGTCCGATCGTCCGTTATGAAGATGTTTTCCGACAGATGAAGGAGCGTGATCTTTCCCTCCAGCGTTTCGGGAAAGGCGTCATCCGCTTCGTCGCCGGCCTATCAAAAAAAGTTCTTCTGGCCAACCTGATCGGGGCTTTGTTTGATACGGTCCATGCCTCCGGTTCCGATGTTTCTGTCCTTACCTCCTGGCTTGGCGCTCTCGCCTTTACTTTCCAGATTTATTTCGATTTTTCGGGCTATTCGGATATGGCGATCGGCCTCGGAGAGATGCTCGGATTCACCTTTATGGAGAACTTCGACTATCCATATACCGCCTCTTCTGTTACGGATTTCTGGCGGAGATGGCATATTTCACTCAGCACCTGGTTCCGCGAATATGTATATATCCCGCTGGGCGGAAATCGTGTGAATGCGCTCCGTCATATCTTTAATATTCTGATAGTCTGGCTGCTGACCGGGCTTTGGCACGGCGCAGATTGGACTTTCATCCTTTGGGGAGTCTATTACGGGCTTCTCCTTCTCTTTGAAAAATATGTCTGGTCGAAGCTTCCGGTTCCGAAAGCGATTAATCATATTTTAACCGGGCTCATTGTCATCATCGGCTGGGTCATTTTCTCGGCGGACAATCTTCCGTCGATTCTCGTCACGCTCGGTTCGATGTTTGGCGGCGCCGCGAACGGGTTCTGCGACAGCAATGCGCTCTATTATCTCCAGTCCTACGGCGCGCTCCTCATCCTTTGTGCGATTTTCTCATTCCCGTGGGTGAAAAAGACGTACGAACTTTTGAAGCAGCGCACCATCGGACGGATACTTTTATCGGTTGTCATTTTTGCGTTATTGATCGTCTGTACAGGATTCCTGGTTACTCAGAACTATAACCCGTTCCTGTATTTCCGGTTCTAAGAAAGGAGGCATGAATGAAAGTTTGGAAAGCGATTCTGGCCGTCCTTTTCTCCCTGTTTATTCTTGGGGGAACTGTCTACTCCTTTATTCAGCCGGATCGGACATACTCTTCAACTGAAAAACGGAATCTCGCTTCTTTCCCGGTATTCTCGTTTGAGTCTCTTTCGAACGGTTCTTTTATGGATAAAATGGAGTCCTATGAAGCGGATCAGTTCCCGTTCCGAGATTTCTTTATGACCATGAAAGTCTCTGTTTTAGAGTTCCTCGGCCAGAAAGAATCCCAGGGTGTTTACCGCTGCTCGGACGGGTCGCTCATAGAGTCCTTTTCCTCCTACGATGAGCAGAATCTTCTCGACACTACGGCTGAGATCAATGCTTTTCTGGATCGGCATCCTGCGGTTTCGGCTTATTTCCTGATTGCGCCAACCGCAGTTTCTGTTTATGCTGATAAGCTTCCTGCCCATGCGATCACCGGTGACCAGAACGCTTATCTCGACCATTTCTTCTCGCTGCTTTCGGAAGATGCGACGATTATTGACGTCCGCAATGCTTTTTCCGCAGAAGATTCCGTTTCGCTTTACTATGACACGGATCATCATTGGACCGGGGCCGGGGCAAATATCGCCTACCGCGAAGCCGCTGCCGCAATGTCCTTTACTGTCCTTCCGAATTTTACCCCTCGCACCGTCTGTAATGAATTCTTGGGCTCCTTAGCCTCCAAGTCCGGATTCCGTGTGAGTTCTCCGGATACGATTGAGCTTTATTTCCCGGATTCTCCAGACGACGACCTGGTCTATACGGTTTTCTACGCAGACGACCAGCGCCGTTCCGCTTCAGTTTATGAAACATCGGCTCTCGAAACAGACGATCCATATCAGATTTTCTTCGGCGGCAACCATTCCAGAATCGATATCGAAACAACCGCCGGTACAGATAGGACGCTTATTCTCATTAAGGATTCCTATGCAAACGCGGTGGTCCCGTATCTGCTTCATGAGTATTCTAAAATTATTGTTATCGATCCGCGGTATTACTACGATGACCTCGACGCATTGCTCATCGGAAGCGGAAAGACCGACGTGCTTTTCCTTTATAATGCCAGCACGCTTTCGCAGGATACCAGCCTGAAGATGGTTTTAAAGAATGACAAGTAAATCCAGATGCTGACGAATACGGAGTGTCATGAGATAAGATGAGAAAAATGACGAGACGGGAATCTGCTGAAAACAACTTCATAGAAGGGTATAATTGCTGCCAGGCGGTTGTCCTGGCTTTTTCGGATCTGCTCCCGGTTGACCGAGAAAGCCTGCTAAAGATAAGCAGTTCGTTCGGCGGGGGAATCGGCCGGCTCCGCGAAACCTGTGGCGCCGTAAGCGGAATCGCAATCGTCCTTGGGCTTTTATATGGGTATGCTTCCCCGGAAACCGGTTCCGTAAAGGCGGACCATTATGCACGCATTCAAGAAGTCATCCTTGATTTTGAAAAGAAGAACGGCTCGCTGGTCTGTCGCGACCTGTTAAACTTGGCCGACAAACATAGTACACCGGAGCCGTCTCCGAGGACTGCTGATTTCTATGGGAAGCGCCCGTGCCAACGATATATCGGAGACGCGGCTGAACTGCTGGAACTCTATCTTTCTAAATAAGAATCTTTCTAACTGATTACCTTATAAAAAATCCCCCTAAGCTTCTGCTTTCTGAACCGTACCTGCTCTTTCGCAAGTAGATTCAATCGCGCCTTTACTTAGGGGGATCCTTTTATTCAGTTAGCTGAACTGCTTTGCTTCAGACTTTTCCTTTTTTATAAAGGATACGCGCTAAAACGATTGCAAGTACTGCAAAAATCGGAAGAAGCAGCGGGAAGATTCCGGAAAGTGACGGAATCAGAATAAATAAGAGTGCACCGAGGAACACGACCGGAACACCAACCTTCGGGCATTTCGCGATGAAGACGATCATCAATCCGCCGAACAGCGCCGGGACGACATTCTCGAACGCCGGCTGAAGTACAGGGTTCTCGAAAATCGGCGTAAGCGGAGCCGTGAGGACGACGAACAGGATGATGATGAGAACTGTAACAATCGAGCTGATGGCGATCGCGATGGTCGCAATGACATCGCCCTCTTCCGTTCCCTGTTTCACGCCTGCAGAATCCAGCGCGTTTAACGCGACCGGAACCTTCAGGTTCGCCATGTTACCCGTGACAAATCCAAGATACGAACCGCCAGCTCCTAACATCGGCAGATACGAGAATGTTTCGACGACGCTAACTGCCCAGTAGGTCGGAACGACGCCGATAGCTGCATTGAAAAACATTTCCCATGTCGGCCAAGCATCGAAGAAGATACTGACGCCAATCGGGAACAGATAAATGAAGAAGTAAACGACGATGAACCAGATCCGGCCTTTGCGGTGCACGGTATCAGTATAAGAAAGCGGAGCTTTATTCATAACTTTGTTTTCCATAGCGCACCTCCTTAACCTAAAAGATTCGTGTACAGGATAGCACACGCCATCGAAAGAATCATTGAAATCGGCAATGCATAATCACTGAGCCATTCCCATTTCAGTTTCTTCTTCAGAATTCCGCAGATGACCATAAATACAGCTGAAGTCGCTAAGACTAATGAGCTGACGAGGCCTTCCGTCGAAACCGTAGTTCCGGAAAGCGATTTTCCGACAAAAGTTGCTACAAGACCGATAAAGATTGAGTTGACGAACAGTTCGCCCCACTTTTTATCGGTTTGTCCAATCTTCGAAACACCGGAAAGAATCGGTTTGCAGAGAATCGGAATCAAGAAAACTCCTGGCGTGATACCGACCGTCATGGTCCAAGCAATCGTCGAGAACTGCTGTGCGGTAAATACCTGTCCAAGCTTCGTTCCTAAAGCTGCTGCGGCGGTTTCCGCAGCTGACAGCTCATAGGTAAGCGCACCTACTACACTGAGGCGCACCCAGGGAAGCGGAAGTCCCAATGAGCCGACCAGCGTAAAAACGCCAATGCCAATGGCGATCGCCGGAGCTATGGAGAACAGCGCAGAAGTAATTGCAATTCCCTTCAATTTTTCCGTCGTAAAGCCGATAGCTTTCGCGCGTTTCCATGCTCTTACCAGGAAAACGACTGACTGCAGAATGACTACTGCTACGCAAATGCCTGCCAGGATAAAGAGCAATGGATGGTTGATACTAAATGTCTTATCCATAATTGACTCCTCTCTGAAAAATAATATTGGTTAATTATAACAATTTGTGCATACATTTGCAAGATAAATAATACAAATAAGAAAATCGCAACTTAACGTTCAGAACAGAGATCACAGCAGATTGCTCAAAAAAAGTGCCACAGATTTGTGGCACTTTTCTTAAATGCAGTTTTTTCTAAATGATTTTCTTTTTACTTTCTGCGGTTAAAATTGATCAGGCATCCATCCTCGATAATCGCCCGTTCTTCATCCGTCATGTCATCGAGAATAAGCGTAAACTTTACCAGTAATCCTTTCTCTGAATCTACGCGGTATGCCGCCACTTCCTTCGCCTTTTCACGGACTGCTTTCTTCACATCCGGCACAAAGATATAATCGCCAAGAGCAAACGGCAATTCATCCGCTTCAAACCGGAACGGAAGCATTCCCCAGTTCATCACATTCGACCGATAGCGCTTCGTCGCGTATTCTTTCGCGATATTCGCCACGCCGCCTAACACTCGCTGGCAGGAAGCTGCCTGCTCTCGCGCGGAGCCATCGCCCGGCTTTACCGCATATATCACGCTTCCTATCGTAAAATTATCGTGATTTGTTTTCGGGAATTCATGCTTAATAATCCCTACCGCTTTTCCAAACTCCGGATCCGCTTTCCCGAGGCTTCGAAGTTCTTCCAGCCTGCGTACTGCCTTTGCGCGTCCGACATACCCCGGATCCTTCCGGGACAATGTGAACTCCGAAAGGCCGATCGGGTTCGAGCGATATGATGACGTTTCGCCGGACGGAATCAATTCATCCGTTGTCGTAACCGGGTCATGAATTTCCGATACCACTTTCATGATAAGATGCTCAGAAAGCCCTGCCATCTCCGGCCAGTCGACAATATTCGGTCCGCGCTTGATTTCTGTTTCCGGCTTTTCATTCTGCCAGCCGTTATAGACGCGGTTCTCATAAATCTTCCCGTCGAAATGGTACTCCGGCGCCTTCCAGTCCAGATTCAGCTCTGTCGCGCCTGTTAATCTGCCGCCGTTAGCTGCGGTTGCCGCGATAGAGCGTGCATCCATCAGCGCCACCGACGCAATCTGCCCGTTTTGGACCTTGGACCCTTCACGATTCGGGAAGTTCCGCGTCGAATGCCGGATCGACAATCCGTTATTGGCCGGAACATCGCCCGCGCCGAAGCAAGGTCCGCAGAAAGCCGTCCGAACGGTTACTCCCGCTTCCACCAGTTTTTCGACGCTTCCGTTCTTCAGAAGCTCCATATAGACCGGCTGCGATGCCGGATAAACCGACAATGCAAATTCGTTATTTCCGACTGATTTTCCGTCTAAAACTGCCGCTGCCGCACAGAGATTCTCGAATCCTCCGCCTGCGCAGCCGGCAATCACGCCCTGCTCCACGAATAGCTGACCATTCTTGATTTTATCCGTGAGATGGAAGTCCACTTTCTCGCCAAACGATACTTTTGCAAGCTTCTCCGTCTCTCTCAGGATATCAGCAGGATTCGCCTGGAGTTCGCGGATCGTGTATGCATTGCTCGGATGGAAAGGAAGCGCAATCATCGGCTCGATCTTCGAAAGATCAATATCGATCACCGCATCATACTGCGCGCCGTTCTCCGGATGAATAGCCGCAAAATCAGCCGCGCGGCCGTGAAGCGTAAGCCAGCCCGCCACTTTCGCATCCGTCTCCCAGATAGACGAAAGGCAGGTGGTTTCTGTCGTCATAACATCGATGCCGATTCGCGTGTCGACAGACATTTTCTCAATGCCCGGTCCCACAAATTCAAGCACTTTATTCTTTACAAATCCATTGCCAAATGTCGCTCCGACCAAAGCGATCGCCACATCCTGCGGACCTACGCCGGGCATCAGCTCGCCATGAAGGTAAACCGCAACAACCTGCGGCCGGTCAATGTCATAGGTCTGTCCGAGAAGCTGTTTTACGAGCTCCGGGCCGCCCTCGCCGATTGCTAATGTTCCGAGTGCGCCGTACCGCGTATGGGAGTCGGACGCCAGAATCATTCTCCCGCCAGCTGCGAACATCTCGCGCATATACTGATGAATAACGGCAATATGTGCCGGCACAAAGAGCCCGCCGTACTTTTCAGCACAAGTCAGGCCGAAGACATGGTCGTCTTCATTGATGGTGCCGCCGACTGCGCAGAGCGAGTTATGGCAGTTCGTCAGGACATACGGAATCGGGAATTTTTCCATTCCCGAAGCGCGGGCCGTCTGAATGATATTCACATAGGTAATGTCGTGCGACGCCATCGTATCAAACTTTATCTTCAGATGCTGCTCGTCACCCGAATGATTGTGAGCGTTTAGAATCTGAAACGCCATCGTCTTCCGATAGCCGGCGGACGCAAAGGATGTGTCATTCTGTCCGGAGCTTTTTTCATTTGACGCTCCGGCCTCTGTACTCACTTCGGAGACGTACTGAAAAGCGCCATCCTGGTAATATGCTTTTTTGCCGATAAGTTTTACTGCATCCGTCATCGTAAACTCCTTATATGCAATCTTTTCCACATTTTCCGCTTTATACGAAAAAAAGCCTCGGGATTACCCCGAGGCTCTCGAATGAGGCGTCTGACAGATTCGGACTGTCGGTCAGGGTGTTGCAGACCCATGCCTTACCACTTGGCTAAGACGCCTTGAGGCGTAAGATTCGTTACGTCCCATGACGCTGATTAGCGCCACGAATGGTATTTTACAACATAATCCGCTAAAATGCAACTATCTACGCGGAAAAGTTTGATTTACTTTTTTCGCCACAAATAGCCTAGCACTGCGCCCACAATACCGCCCGCGATATGCGAGAGCTGGGAGACATTGTCATTCACAAAAATGCCGGTGAAAATCTCATTGCCGATGTAAAGGACTGCGACAAGAATCAACGTAAGCGGGATTTCGCGCTCCCGTAAACCGACTGATGCGGTCAGAAGAATCATTGCAAATACAACGCCGCTCGCACCTAAAAACGCAGTATGGGGGAACAGAATAAAATCAATGAGACCTGTCACAAGTCCGGTCACCAGAATCACGATGATTATCGCACGCGAGCCGTATTTTTCTTCCAAAATCGGGCCTAACAGGAGAATATACATCATATTTCCGATCAGATGCGAAACATCCGCATGGCCACACACATGGAGGAAAAACCGCGCATAAGTAAGCGGATCCAGAAGTGACGCCCGGTATACAGAAAACAGAAGCCTGGTCGTATAAGAGTTCGTCAGATACTGCAAAACCAGCGCTAAAACACAGATTCCGCAGAAAATCAGCACGACAGGCGAATTTAAAACGATTTTTACTTTTTTATTCTTCATGCCGTATAAATTTTCCTCTAATTCTTTCGATTCCTTCCGCAGGTTTACAGAAGCGCATTGTAAATATCGCGCTTCGATACGCCGCGATCCTTCGCTACAAGCTTCATCGCTTCTTTCCGTTCGATTCCCTGTTTCTCGTAGAACATCATGTGTTCTTCGAGACTCATAGTCTCCCATTTCGCGGTGTTTTCTTCTTCGATTTTCTTCGGATCCAGCCCCTCAATCACCAAAACAAATTCGCCCTTCGGTTCCTCTGCCTCGTAATGGCTCACCGCATCTTCAATCGTTGTCCGAAATACATTCTCATGGAGCTTCGTGAGTTCCTTGCAAAGTGCGATTTTCCGGTTTCCAAAGACTTCCAGCAGTTCCTGAAGCGTTTTTAAAAGCCGGTGTGGCGCTTCGTACATCACAAGCGTCGCGGTATCTTTCTTCATTTCATCAAGTACCGCACGACGTTCTTTTTTGTCCGTCGGAAGAAATGCTTCAAACCGGAACCGGCGCGAGGACAGACCTGAAATCACCAAAGCATTGACGAAAGCGCATGCGCCCGGAATCGAGGATACTTCAATCCCGGCTTCGACCGCCTTTTCGACGAGAACCTCGCCTGGATCCGAAATGCCGGGAGTTCCGGCGTCCGTAATGCAGGCGACCGTCTTTCCTTCCAACATTTGTCGCACGAGATCGTCCGCTTTTTCAAACCGGTTGAACTCGTGATAAGCCGTCATCGGCGTATGGATGTCGAAATGGTTTAAAAGTTTGATGCTGTTTCGCGTATCTTCTGCGGCAATGACATCCGCTTCCTTCAGCACTTCGATGCAACGCGGCGTCATATCCTGAAGATTGCCGATAGGCGTGGCGCAAAGATACAGTTTTCCTTTTTCCATAGGTTTTCCTGTCAATCCTGATAAATATGGATCACCCGTTCCGTATAAACGCCGGGCTCCTGGTAGATAATTACAGGCGCTTCTGTTTTTAAAAGCGTTTTTCCACCGCGAACGCCGCTTACAAGTACCATCGTCGCTTCTTTGTCGGCAAAGGGGTGGATATAACAGATTCGTGCGGGTGAAAGCCCGTACGCCTTCATTTTTTCGAGAATAGACGGCAGCCGCACCGGGCGATGGACCATATAGAACCGGCCGCCCGATTTCAGCAGGCTTGCGCTCACACGGATGACATCGTCGAGATTGCAAAAAACTTCATGACGCGCTGCGGCCTTAAACGGGTCAGGGTTCTGAAGCCCGTTTTCAGTCGGCATATACGGCGGGTTAACAGTTACGACGTCAGCAACGCTTTTTCCGAGTCTTATGCGGGAAAGTTTTCCGAGGCCTGAGGCGGATAATTCACCAAGTCCGGTGTCCGCCGCCTTCAGATCTCCCTCAATAAACCGCACATGGTCTTCGATTCCGTTTAACTTAGCCGACCGGTTCGCCAGTGCCACCATTTCCGGGTCGATTTCTACTCCCGTATAATCTCCGCAGTCATTTCGTGCATCCATCAGAATCGGAACGATTCCCGTTCCGGAGCACAGGTCGATTACCTTCTCGCCCTTCCGGACTTCCGCGAACCACGCCAAAAATGTCGCATCAATCCCGAAACAGAATTTTTTCTTGTTTTGAAGAATCCGATACCCGCGACGGCCTAAGTCGTCAATGCGCTCGTTTTCTCCAAGTTTTCCGCATCCTGTTTCAAAATCCGTCATGATAACCCTTCATCACGCTTTACGTCTTCTTTATCCTTCCAGCGATTTTAACGCTTTCTCTTCATCTGCTGAAAGCCGCTTTTCTTTCTTCTTCGGCGGCTGGAAATTAAGCTCTGACACCGGATATTCGCGAAGCTCACACTCGTCTTTTCCGATATCCACGCTGACCGAAACGGTCTGCTTCAGCACATTGACACCCTTCACAATGCCATGCGCGCCATCGTTCGCTTTCACCGGTGAATTGATGTCCGGGAGTTTCGCATTCAGATACTCATATGTATCCTCTTCATTCTTTAAACAGCACATCAAGCGCCCGCAGATTCCGGAGATTTTGGTGGAGTTCAAAGAAAGATTCTGCTCTTTCGCCATCTTAATGGACACCGGAACGAAATCTGGAAGCCAAGTCGCGCAGCAGAGTTCACGTCCGCAAGCGCCTATGCCGCCCAGAAGACGTGTCTCATCACGTACACCCACCTGGCGAAGCTCAATCCTTGTGCGGAATACGCCCGCCAGATCCTTGACGAGTTCGCGGAAATCCACTCGGCCGTCCGCCGTAAAGAAAAATGTCAGTTTCGATCGGTCAAACGCATATTCCGCGCGGATCAGTTTCATTTCGAGTTTCCGGCCCGCAATCTTCTCTTTACAGATTCGGATCGCGTCCGCTTCATTCTTCTGATTCAGTTTCAGCTGGTCCGCATCATCCTTTGTGGCGCGGCGAATAACTGTTTTTAATGCTCCGCTGATCTGGTCATCTGTTACCGAATGATTCGGCTGAGAAACGATGCCATATTCTAATCCCTGCGCCGTTTCAACGATAACGGCTTCATCTTTTTCATAAGTCTGTCCCTTCGGGTCAAAATAGTAGACCTTGCACGGGTGACGAAAACGTACTCCGATAACTGTAATCATTTAGCCTCCTTGCATGCCTCCTGAATCTTTAATAGCAAAATTTCAAAAGACAACTCTGTATTTACACTCGCCCACGCGCGATATTTCGCATGGTCGATTTCTGTCAAAATATCATTAATCCGCTCCGCGGACAGCTTCTTCGATAAGTCGCTGACCGCCCGCAGGTCGTTTTTGTGGTTTAAAACCTCCACAGACGGATATTCTTTATAAATGAGGACATCCCGGAACCAGCCTCGCAAATCTTCGAGCGCATAGTCCGCATACACCTTCATTTTGTCAATGGCCTGATCATATGCCCGTATTCTCACGATATTCATTTGCAATGCGTCATGTAGAAGTCCCCGGTTTAATTCTTCGATTTCCCTCAGCTCATCGACTTCCTCGCCGTCTTCTGTGCCATACGCAGATATCGTAATCTTTACGCAACGCGATAAAATCGTCTGTAAAAACTCTGAAGAACTCCCGGCTATCAGAATCATCACCACATACTCTGGCGGCTCCTCTAGCGTTTTCAGAAGAGCATTCTGCGCTTGGACATTCATTTTTTCCGCATCTTTTATGATGTAGACCTTTTTCGGTCCTTCGTACGGGACCATGCTGACGGTTGCATTGATTTCGCGCCGCACATCATCGACAGAAATCAGCTGTGGCTTTTCATGCTCCGGATAAATCCGGTCTGCTGCGCTCTTCGTCAGTGCTGCAGCAAACTGCTCCGCCATTTCCAACGATTCTGTTCTGTTTTCACCGCTAAAGAGATAGGCATGTGACACCCGTCCGGCTTCTGCGGCCGAAAGCAGGTTTTGTAGAAGTTTTTTATTGCGTGCGTTCAGCATCGTCTGGTCCTTCCAAGTCGTTATCCTATCAGCCGTTTCTACGAAGTTGTTCCGCAGCTTCCGCTTTGCAGATGATGCTCCGGATTTCGTGTACGCATCTGTCAAAGTCAATGTTTTCCACGCGATTCACGATTTTTCCGTCACTTGTCAACAATCCGGCATCTTTCAAATGTTCATTAGAGAAATCTTCTTCATCTGCGAGAAAACGGCGGCATAATTCCGTATATTTCGGCCGGTCGTGATTCCGTTCGCGATTTAATGCGCGCTGCAGCCGCTCGCCGGTTTCCAGGTCGATATAAATCGGGATAACTTTCTCGCTTCCGTAATAATTTCGGACCAGCACATAGGAAGCTACCGTTCCGACTGCGGAATAATTGCTCGTTTCCAGCGCCACCTGCCCGTCATCTACCAGCATATATTTCCAGATGCCATAGATCGTGTTATAGGCGCGCATTTCAATGATCTTCCCCTCAGCTTCCAGTTCTTCCGCGCGCTCATTCGTAATGAAATGGTACTCGCGGCCCTCTTCCTCTCCATCGCGGATCGGGCGAGTCGTGTATTGGACGATCGGCTTCAGCGAAAGTTCGTCTTCCGCTAATAAATGCTCTAAAATTGTATCTTTCCCGACGGCGCTTTTACCGATCAGATAAAAAATCTTTCCCATACTTTTTCAGTTCGTTCCAGTCACTTCAGTTCTGTTTATTTCTCGGCCTTCGCCTTTTTCTTCCCGCAATTTTTCTTATAAAGAACTCCGCAAGCGACCAGTCCGCCTACAATCAAGGCCAGTATCAATGCTGCGCATACCAGGAATAATTCATCCGGAAGTATCCAAATAATCGGGTCAGTCGTAGGATCAAACAGCCAATAATCATTTGTAAACAGAATCTTATGGGCCGTAACGAAGAAACCCATCCAGTCAATCGCAATCCAAGTCCCAAAGGTTACGATAACAGCCGCAGCCAGAATGATCACCCATTTCAGCCAGTCAAGCGCGCCCTTCTTCTTTCCGTATAAATAGCCCAGAACCGTCAGCGGTGCGCAGACCATTGCAGCAATCTGCATTCCGACAAAAATATTCTTCACTTCCATAAAATGGATTTCCCCATGCTCGCTCATGATGAAGTCCGGGAACACAAGCTTCTGCGCGCCCCAGAACATATTATATTCGATGAGGATATTGTAATTCTTCTGGCAGATCTCAAAACTATAGCCTGTCTGATCCGCAATATCCACTGCTTTCGCAAGGACGTCATAAATAGGTGTCAGACTTAAAACGAGCCAGGTTGCTGCACAGAGAAAAAATGTGAAGCAGATGATCGTCATCAATGCATTGTAAATAGGTTTAAGCGTTTTATTCATGCTATAGTCCTCCCTTATCCCGTAAACAATACTTTCCCTTTTAATCCTATTTTATGATACCACCGAACCGATGGAAACTCAAGTTTTTTGTCTCCGCAGATACTTGCCCTTTTTCATGCGTTTATTCTTCTAGTTCTTAATATGCTTCTTTGTTTCTTCCCTCTGTGTAATCTTTCTTCTCCCGTCTCCGTCTGGTCCTGGGCTATCTTTTTAATTCTTTCTTTTGTATTACTAATCATTTGTCATTTGTTATTTGTTATTTGTCATTTGTCCTTTGTCCTTCGTCATTTGTCATCTGCCGTTTGTCATTTGCCATTTGTTATTTGTCATTATGCTTTATTTTTTTATGCATCTTTTTCTGATTTTGTTTTATAATAGGATTTAGAACCATACTCTCGTTTTTCACGAGTGTTTTTCTTTTCGCAGGTGAATATCAATGGATGATAAAATATTGAAAGCGTTAAAAGATACAAGCCTATACGACAAACTTAAGCGGATTAGAAGCATTTATCAGAAGCTCGAGAAGAATCAGCAGAAATTCTGCGGTATCTTCGATATTCATTGCTCGGACGAGTGTGACGGAACCTGTTGCCGGCATTTCACTCCGGATATTACGGAAAATGAAGCGCTGTTTCTGGCTTACGGCTTGATCAAAGAAGGCAAGGATGATCTTACGCTCGAACTGATGCGCGTTCGTGAGCAGACGGATGAATACTGTCCGCTGTTCATAGAGGATAGTGAGTTTCATTGCTCGGTCTATAAATGGCGGCCGCTTATCTGCCGGCTGTTCGGCGCTTCTGCTGTTTCCGATAAGACTGGCCAACCGGTCTTTCGAAAATGCAAGTGGAATCCAGACGGAAAAGATTTGTCGCCGGAAGCGTTTGATGCTCACAAGTCAATGATCATCCTGATGCAAGATTATCAGATGATGATAGACGAAGTTGATTCGCCTGACAGCACGAGATTTCTGATTACCGAGATTCTTCCAAAGGCTATCGAGAAGATTAAGCTGGTGCTGGAATATGAGCAGGAAGCTAAACTTAATCAATAAGCTCATATTTTAATGTGATCAAAATGATTGTTTATAAAAGTAATCGATGGTTTCATTTTTTGAAGCAATCGATTGATTCATTTTTAACGAATCGATAAATTCTTTTTTTTAAGCAATCGATTGATTCATTTTTACTGAATCGATAAATTCGTTTTTTAAAGCAATTGATTCATTTTTAAACAATCGATAAATTTATTTTTTAGAATATTCTTTAACCTGATTTTTATGATTTTAATGTTTTTGAGGTTTTTATGAGTAAAGTCTTAGTAGGCCTTTCCGGGGGAGTTGATTCCGCCGCGGCCGCGCTTTTACTAAAACAAGAGGGCTATGAAGTGGTTGCCGCGTCGCTCCTGATGCACGGAGCGGCGGACCCTGATGCTGCTCGCATCGCAGATCTTCTGAACATTCCCTATTATGAGTATGATTTGTCGCATGATTTTTCTGATATCGTCATCCGTAACCTAGTTGAGGAATATCAAGCCGGACATACGCCGAATCCTTGCGTGCTCTGTAATCCCGCGGTGAAGTTCCGCGGGCTGATCAATGCGGCAGACGAACTCGGGTGCGATTTCATTGCCACGGGTCATTATGCGCAAGTCGGTAGGCTTCCGAACGGCCGATATGCGGTGAAACGCGCGTCTTCCGAGAAAGATCAGACCTATGCTCTCTATCGGCTTCCGCAGGAGATTCTTTCACGTGTTCTGATGCCTGTCGGCACCTACGAAAAATCGGCTATCCGCGCATTGGCTGCGTCCGTCTGTCTGGACGTTTCCGAAAAGCATGACTCCCAAGAAATCTGCTTTATCCCTGACAACGACCTCGGCGGTTATCTTTCGAGGGCGATCGGCGAGAATAACGTTCAGCCCGGACATTTTATCGATCGTGATGGCCATGTTTTAGGTAAGCATGAAGGGATTTTCCATTACACGATCGGACAACGAAAAGGCCTCAATCTCGCAATGGGGCATCCGGTTTTCGTGACCGCTATTCGTCCTGACACCAATGAAGTTGTGATCGGTGAGAATGAAGAGCTCTTTTCCCGGGAGGTTTATGCGAAGCAGCTTGCTTTTATGGGAATCGATACTTTAGATACCCCTCTTCGCGCTTTTGCAAAAATCCGTTATGCGCACAAACCTGCAGCTTGTCTCGTCGAAAGAATCCGTGAAGATCTCATAAAGGTAACTTTTGATGAACCGCAGCGTGCCGCCACCCCTGGTCAATCGGTTGTAGTTTACTCAGACGATGTGGTACTGATGGGAGGAATTATTTCAGGTAACGAATCGAATGTTTCTTAATAGAGTTATTTCTTGATAGAGTTGAATACTAATAGATATTTTCTCAACAGAACATTTGTTCGCTTTTTTTGTGTTTCCTGCGTATCCTTTTTTACTTGATAATGCATCTTTCTTCGAAACAGGGTTTACGCGAAGCAGGGTTATACGTAGCAGGGGCCGGTCAAATGACCGGCCCCTGCTTCATTTTAATTCAACCCGCGGTCCGCTTCGTGCGTGAGTTTCTCGCCGCGATCCCAACGGTAAAGATTGTCCTTTAAAATCTCAAATATTTCTCTCTGCGTTCTGGGTTGCCATGCTCCGCCGGTATGCGGCGTAATGATAACGCGCGGTGCATCCCAAAGCGGATTATCCGCCGGAAGCGGTTCGACCGACATGACGTCGAGTCCGACTCCTTTGAATTTTCCTTGTCCCAGCTGTTTGATCAATGCCTTCTCGTCCAGAATATTTCCCCGTCCGACGTTCACGATCACGCAGTCCTCTTTCATCGTTAACATGCGCTTCTCGTTGATCAGGTAGTCTGTTTCATGGTTCGAAGGTGCTACTAATGCCAATATGTCTGCGTGAGGCAGGACCTCGTCCAAGTGATCTACGGTATACTGTTCATCTAAACAGTCCGGTTTTTCCCGATTGCTTTTGCGGACTCCGATGACTGTCGCGCCAAGCGCTTTCATCTTTCGCGCATAGGCCGAGCCGATATCGCCTAGTCCGACCACTACGCAAACCGATTCCGAGATCGCCTTCATCGGTCCCGGGTGCTGCCATTTATGCTCTTCTTGAGACTTCCATGTCGCGCCCATGTTTCTGCAGACCGCAAATGTAAGAGCCAGCATCTGCTCCGAAACAATGTCATGATAGGCGCCGACTACATTGCAGAGATGGCATTCCTTTCTGAGAACGTCCAAGCCGGTATATCCGTCGTATCCCGCAGAGGCGATATTCAGCACCTCCAATGTGTTATAAAACGGTTTAAGTTCTTCCGGTCTCATGTCGCCCAAGACGACATGAATATCGTTCGGAATATTCTCGCTGTTTTTCGCGACTTCCTTTTCAAAGAAAGAGCTCGGAAGGTTTCGGTTTCGCTGCGCATAATAGAAGCGGCATTCATGCTTGCCGCCCTTCACCGTTGCTTCCAGTTCAATCCGTTGTTCTTCCAAAATCGGAATAGTAACCAAAATATTCTTCATTATGTCCTCTTTCGGTGCTTGTTTCAGTTAGTGCGTGCTTCGCATAAATTCCAATTACTACTATATTTAGTTAGGGTTGGCCGCTATTTCTGATTTTCCATAGCATATATAGTAGGTTCGTTGTTTCTGAATTCCCACAGCATATATAGTGGTTATTTTGTTTCTGCATTTTCACGACATATATAGTAGTTATGTGGTTTCTGCATTTTCACGGCATATATAATAGATATGTTGTTTCTGAATACCCACGTAAATATAATTCTTAGCATTTGGACTGAGGCTTTACACCTGCATCTGAAGTGCCGCTTTCAGCGCTTCTTCGTCTTCGGCAGTCAAAGGTGTGACTGATTTTCCGTTCATGATTTCTTTCACATATGTATAGCAGCCTTCCTGACCATGGAGCGTACTGATAACCACGCCGTTGTTTTCGTTATTAAGCAATGCCACACTCGAACTCATTTTTCCTGCCATTCCAGGAAATGCATTGAATTTTACTACGCCGATTTTTCGATAAGATGTCAGCATATTCTCATTCAGCCTGACGATTTCATCCACATTGTTTTTAAGCTGCGTCTTAACCTTTTTATTGTCCTCAACCACCTGCTTCAAGGACTCTTCGAGAGATAAGCCGCTTGCACCCTGCATAAAAACGGCCAGCCGTTTATTCAGCTTTCCGTTCTTTACAAATAAGACGCAGATTAAAACAAGCAGCAGGATGCAAATGATGATGCATCCTGCTAACACTATTGCAGCATTTTCGCTAATCCAAGAAAGGATCGTGTTTAAGAACTCCATAAGTCTCCTTAGCTGATATGTCCGATTATTCTTTCAATATCTTCCAGAGAGTAGAAATCAATCACAATCTTGCCGGCATTATCGTCGCTTCTCGTGATTGAAACTTTGGTTCCGAGTTTTTCTTTTAACTCTTTTTCTACTTTTTCGTATGCGACTTCATTCTTCAGCTGCTTCTTTGGTTTTTCGTTCTCTTTCTTCTTTTCAGAAGAAGCTTCCTTCACCAGTTTTTCAGTGTCGCGTACGCTTAAATTGTCTTTAACAATCGCCTCTGCGATCGTCAGCTGCTTCTTCTCGTCTTCAATACCAAGGATTACTTTTGCGTGTCCGGTCGATAATTTTTCGGTTATCAGCATCTCTTTGATTTCTTCTGGAAGTTTCAAAAGACGCAATGTGTTTGTGACCACGGTTCTGTTTTTCGAAATACGCTCTGCAAGTTCTTCCTGCGTTAAGCCATAATCCTCAATCAGTTTCTGATAAGCCACCGCTTCTTCAACCGGGTTCAAATCCTTTCTCTGAATGTTTTCAATCAGAGAAATTTCAGCGATTTCTCGCTCCGTATACTCTTTTACGATGACAGGAACTTCTTTAAGACCGGCCATTTTCGCCGCACGCCATCTGCGTTCACCGGCGATAATTTCATAATGATCGTCCTTCTTTACCACGATTAATGGTTGAATAATGCCATGAATCGCGATAGATTCGGATAATTCCTTCAATGATTCTTCGTCAAATTCTTTTCTCGGCTGGTCCCGATTCGGCTCAACCATGCGGATCTTGACGGTTTTTTCGTTCTTAAGATCTTCTTCTGAAATAGGAGAAACGGTCGAAATGCTGTTAATATCAGCAACATCGCCTAAAAGAGATCCTAAACCTTTTCCTAACCCTTTGCTTTTTCCTGCCATATCTTCCCCCGATGTTCCACGTGGAACATTAATATTTCATTACTTCGTCTGCGAGCTTGCGATAAGCTTCCGCTCCTGCAGAATGAGGTTCGTATTCCAAAATCGACATTCCGTGGCTCGGCGCCTCGGCAAGTCTGACATTTCTCGGAATAATCGTGTCATAAACTCTGTCTTTCAGATACTGCTTTACGCTATCGACGACCTGCTGCGAAAGGTTTGTTCTGGCATCAAACATTGTAAATACAACGCCTTCCAGCTCCAGCGACGGGTTCAGTTTTTTCTGAACAAGCTGAATCGTGTGCATCAGCTGGGTTAATCCTTCCATTGCGTAGAACTCGCACTGAATCGGGACGATAACAGAATTTGCCGTTGTCAATGCATTGACCGTCAGAAGGTTTAAACTCGGCGGGCAGTCAATGATGATATAGTCATATTCATTCTCGATCGGAATCAGCTTTTTCTTTAAAATAAACTCATGGCGTTCGATTTCCAGCATTTCAATCTCTGCGCCGGCTAAATCGACTGTAGAGGTAACGATATCAACATTCTCGCAGACACCTTTATAGATACACTCGCGAATATTGACGTCATTGATTAAAAGGTCATATATCGTATTGACCTTTCCTTTTTCAACGCCGTAGCCGCTGGTAGAGTTTCCTTGCGGATCCATATCGATAATAAGGACCTTCTGGCCGCGCTCAGCCAATGCGGCTGACAGATTAATTGAGGTTGTGGTCTTTCCGACTCCACCCTTCTGGTTTGCAATCGCAATAATTCTTCCCATCAGATACTCCTATAAATTAATGTTTATGAGCAGCGCACATTTGAGTATGTGCATTATAGCATAAGATTTTCTTCTTCGCAATGTTCCACGTGGAACATTATTTGTTTTCCGGCTTTTCCTTTTGTGGTTCAGCTTCTTCCGGATTTCTTTTACAGCGGCTTCTTCGTCGGTTTTCCGGCTCTCCGCGGATATGCGGCCGGGGTTTCAGAAATCTTTTGAATCAGCACCAGTGACCGCTCGTCACCATTCGGGAGGCTGAATCGCTTAACTTCCGAAACCTTTCCGCCTAACACTTCCAACGCGTGCGCCGCGCCGGCCAGTTCCTCTTCGATGTCGCCTGATTTATATGCGATAAAAAACCCGCCGACTTTAACGAACGGAAGACAATATTCTGCCAGAACGGACAGTTGTGCGACAGCCCTGGAAACCGCATAATCAAAGGATTCACGAAGCTTCGGAGAACTCCCATTTCCGGCAAAGTCTTCTGCGCGTCCATGAAGACAATCGACACCTTCAAGCGAAAGGGCTTCTACGACTTCTTTCAAAAAATCAATCCGCTTTGCGAGTGCGTCCAGCAGGCAAACCTTAACATCAGGCCGAACGATCTTAAGTGGAATCCCTGGAAATCCAGCGCCGGTTCCAACATCGATCAACGACGCATTTTCATGAAGCAGAGGCGCTGCTTCACAAGAATCCAGAAAATGCTTGATGAGGACCTCATCAAACTCTGTGATGGCGGTGAGATTCATGACCTCGTTCTTCTGAACCAGAAGCTCATAATACTTCTCAAACTGCCGCGCCTGTGTTTCACTGAGCGTCCCGCAAACATCTCCTATAAGCGTTTCGCTTAGGCCTTCACTAAGTGTCTCACTGAAATCCTCTCTAAGTGTTTCAGTAAAATCCTCTCTAAGTGTTTCAGCAAAAGCCTCTCTAAGAGCCCCACCGAAATCTCCTCTAAGAGTGTCACGATAGTTTCCTCCGAGAGTTTTTCCCAGAACTTCTGTTACAGGATTCAACGCGTCTTTTATTTTAAGTAAGCGCTCCTTCATTGTGAGAACCTGCTTATCCTTTCTTCCTCTGAAGCCAAACGAGGAGGACTGAAACGTCAGCCGGTGAAACACCGGCAATACGGGAAGCCTGTCCGATAGAAGAAGGTCTGATTTTCTTCAGCTTTTGAACCGCCTCGATACGGAGACTCGGAACATCATCATAATTGATGTCGTCCGGAATCCGTTTATTTTCCATCTTCTTAAACTGTTCAACCTGGCGCTCCTGACGCTCGATATAACCAGCGTACTTTATCTGAATATTAACTTGGTCGCGTACTCGCTCAGGAAGCGCAGGGCGGTCCGGGTCAATCGGCGCCAAGATGTCATAGTCCAGTTCCGGCCGGCAGATCAGCTCCGCCAAAGAGGCGCCCGACTTCAGTTCTGTCGCGCCAACCGAATTCATGAATTCCTGAACCTTCTTTGTCTGTCCGACGATGGTATGCTCTACTCGTTCTTTCTCTTTCGCGACTTCTTCCAAGTATTCGTTAAACCCACGATATCTTTCTTCCGAAATCAACCCGATTTCATACCCGATCTTCGTAAGCCGCTGATCCGCATTGTCCTGACGAAGGATCAGACGGTACTCGGCCCGCGACGTCATCATCCGATAAGGCTCGCTGTTTTCCTTCGTTACGAGATCATCGATCAAAACTCCGATGTACGCCTGCGAACGGTCCAGCACCAGCTCCTCTTTTTTCTGAAGATGCTTCGCCGCATTGATGCCTGCAATCAATCCTTGGGCTGCCGCCTCTTCATATCCCGAAGACCCGTTAAACTGGCCGGCCGAATAAAGCCCTGAAATCTTTTTAAACTCAAGCGTCGGCTTCAGCTGCTGCGCGTCGATGCAATCATACTCAATCGCATACGCATTGCGGACGATCTTCGCATTCTCTAATCCGGCGACCGTCCGATACATAGCATGCTGCACGTCTTCCGGAAGCGACGACGACATTCCGTCTACATACATCTCATGCGTGTAAAGTCCCTCCGGTTCAATGAACACCTGATGCCGATCCTTGTCTGCAAAACGGACGACCTTATCTTCTATCGACGGGCAGTATCGCGGCCCCGTCCCTATGATATTTCCCGAAAACAGCGGCGACCGGTCAATGTTCTCCCGGATAATCCGATGCGTTTCTTCGTTCGTATACGTCAGCCAGCAGGAAACCTGCTCCTTCTGAATTGACTCCGGATCGGTTTCAAAGGAGAACGGCACAATCCTTCTGTCGCCCTTCTGTTCTGCCATCTTACTGTAATCAATCGTAGAGCCATCCAACCGCGCCGGCGTTCCGGTCTTATAGCGCCGAAGTTCGATTCCGCATTCAAGTAATGAATCCGACAGATGATTGGCTGCTTTCAGTCCGTTCGGGCCGGTGTATTCGCTGACATCGCCATAGATGCACCGCGCTTTTAAGTAAACGCCGGTCGTAATAATGACTGCTTTCGCCAGATAACGCGCGCCGGATAAAGTTTCGACTCCCTTCACCACACCGTCTTCCACAATCAGCTTCGACACTTCTCCCTGGCGAATCGTCAGGTTTTCAGTCTGTTCCAGCGTCTTCCGCATTTCGCGCGTATACCACTGCTTGTCAGCCTGCGCACGAAGCGAATGAACCGCAGGTCCTTTCGAGACATTGAGCATCTTCGACTGGATAAAAGTCTTATCGATATTCTTACCCATTTCGCCGCCCAATGCGTCGATCTCCCGGACCAGATGCCCTTTTGACCTTCC
Source organism: Lachnospiraceae bacterium UBA1778 (assembly GCA_002315255.1). Classification (GTDB taxonomy): domain Bacteria; phylum Bacillota; class Clostridia; order Lachnospirales; family Lachnospiraceae; genus UBA1267. Next base: position 370 of record DCGM01000037.1, on the reverse strand, counting down.
GCCGATATTCGGATTGCACGGCATCAGCGCGATAGAGTCGACGCTGACCGTAAACATAATAACAGAACATCCTAAACGGGCTCCGGCCAATGCAGCTTCACATCCCGCATGGCCTGCGCCGATTACGACAATATCATATTTTTCTTCAATCTGAAGCATTTGAACACGCCCCCGGATCTGGTTATTTTCCCATACAGAATTTTTCAAAGACGCGGTTGATTACATCATCTTCCACCTCTTCTCCGATAATCTTTCCTAATGAAGCATACGCATCCATCAGGTCGACCGTGAGGAATTCTTCCGAATCCCCATTAGCGGCACAGGAAGCCGCCTGCGAAAGTGATTTCATCGCATCCTTTAAGAGCGCCTT